>WQZR01000041.1 GCA_009780625.1 Bacillota bacterium
AAGGGAATGGCTTCTGACATTGAAAAGTCTGAAGAAATCATCAGACAAATTCACGACAAGATTGGACGAGGCGAAGTGATTTCCAATCAAATCAGAAGTCTATATAGAAACTGGAGTTATACGCTGGCAATGCCAGACGATGTGATTTTGTATGCTCTTAGTCAAAGTGTTGCGGCGGGAAACCCACTGTTGTATCTAAACAGAACACTTGAGAATTGGGCTGAAGCAGGGGCAAAGACTTTGGCTGCTGTAAAGAAGCAAACTCCACAAGTTGCACAAGACAAAGTTGTTAAAGAAAAAGAAGAGCAAAGAACAAAAACCAGAACAATGAAAGAAGAAGAAATTGCAAGAATATTTAAACTTAGAGAGAATAAAGAGTTTAGAGATTTAGACACAAAGCATCGTGCACTTGTGCTTGAGGCTGCAAAACTTAAATCGGAAGGCAAGAATGTGAAAGAACTGGAAAAAGAAATTGCAGTGCTTGAAAGAAAAATGGAAAACATAAAGAAAAAAATCTAGGGAGGAACAATGGGAAGAAGATTATCACCAGCACAAAAAAACAGAATTAAGGCAAATGAGACAATGCTTAAGGGTATTAAGATTGGATTGAAAGTAAAAACGTTTAAAGAATCTTATGCTTACGGCACAATTGAAGGTGGAAAACTTCAAAAAGATAAAGTTGTTTTTGTTGACAACAGCATTGTTCAAACAGAAAAAGGGCTTACCTTCAGCAAAAGAAATGTGAAGCTGGATGACGGTGGACTTTTCAAAAGACCAACCTTACATATATAATAGTTATTTACTGCTGTGCTATTTCAGCAGTTATATGCTGCTATGGCGCAGTCGGTAGCGCACGTCCTTGGTAAGGACGAGGTCGCGGGTTCAATTCCCGCTAGCAGCTCCAAAAACAAAGGAGAAAAAATTGGGAATAGTTTTTCTTAGATGTAAAAAGTGCAATGGTGAATGCGAGTTTGACGACAGCAAGCAGTTTGGGTTTTGTAAACATTGTGGAACCAAACTTGTTATTAAAGATGATATTGTAAACAACACATTCAACACCACTCAAAATATCAAAGCAAAGAATGTGACTATAATAAATGCTCCACAGGCAAGCGGTGCGGCAGTTCTTAAAACCCTTGAACAACAAATGGGTATTATGAATAAAAGCATTGCGGCATATAACAAATCAAAAAGTATTGAAAATGAAATAGGTGAAGAGGCACCAACCGCACCATCTGGTGTTGGTTCAATAATTGCTGGAACTCTTATTGCGGCAGTTGTTGTGCCAATTGTTTTGGTTGTTGCAACGGTTATTGTTTGGGCGGTTGTTTATAGCATTATCAATTGGGAATCTTATGGTTGGCGTGATGATGTGCCATGGGAGCAAATCGGTCCAGTGATTTTTTGGATTGCAACAATCAGTGCGGGAACAATTTTGGCTTTAGGTTCTTTTGGAACAATTTTTAATATTGCTAATAGAAAAAACGAAGATAGAGAATATAAAACAAAACTTTCCGAATATGAAAAAAAGAATGCAAAAGCATTAACTAGACTAAAAACTGCTGAAGCAGAATATAAACAACACTATAGAAACGCAATTGCAATCACGACAGGCGTGCACGAACACTATATTCAATACCTTCCAGAACTTGTTGAATATTTCAAACGAGGAAGAGCAGACAGCATTAAGGAAGCGATTAATCTATATGAAAGAAATCGTGGGGAAGAAAGGTGCAAACAAGAACTTATAGACAAAATTTATGAAATAAAAAAAGCAATTTAAAAAGGAGAATATATGGAAAAGAAAACAATTTTTGAGGTATGGAAGGAAATGAATCCAGACTATCAATTGTCGGCAAAGGAATTTTTGACTGATTTAACAAAAGACATGAAACGTGCGATAAATTTTATTATTGTGGCAGGTGAGGAGTGTCAAACATTTAACACAAATGTTAAGTATGCTGAAAAACTTACAAAAGAAAAATGTGAAGCAGAAATCGTATATAGACATCCACAATTTATCATGCAAGAGGTTTATGAAATTTCTGCAACAGAATATAGAACACTGGACTATGATTTTCGAAACCCAAGATATGGCTATGACTTGAGTGTTAGAAATCCAGAATTAAAAAAATTGAATGATTTTATGATAAAGAAAAATACATTTGATTATAACAAATGCGTTGTTGAAGAAACATTTATTGTTGTTAAGTGTAGAAAAATTCAATATAAAGCAAATCACTCTTCAGACGATGGCGTGATTACAAACGATTCGTTTAAAGAAGAAAGAGAAGAAAATATTAAATATAGCAAGAAATATGAGGTGGCGGAAGAGCGAGTTAGAGGTATGTCGATACATAGGGAGTCTTCTACACCAAACAGAGTTAAAACAAAAAATCAATATACACTTGAAAGTGTAAGCGTTGGTAACTACACCGAGTCTGCTGAGCAGTTTAATAGAGTAGGTCCACATGTTTATACATTTATAAGAAGAAGCGGTATTGATTTTCTAGAAGACAAGGTGTTTGAAATTAACTATAAATACTCAAACGAAAAAACGGTTAAAATTTATGTTGATGATAAGGTTGTTGAAGAACTGAATATTCTTATAGATAAAGAAGTGGAAGTTGATTTAACAGACGAGCACTACAATTTTAAAAAGCAAATAACCGAAATGAAGTATGACAAGAAAGTGTTTGCTGCAAAATTTGTTGCCGGGCTTGATAAAGACGGAGACGAAGAAGCAAAACTGACTGTAAGAATTTTGAAAGATGTCGAAAAGAATAGCGACCTTTCAATCAGACTTAAAACAATAAAACTTAAAGACACAAGAAAAGTTACATTCGAATAATCAACATTGACAATGGAAGACATTGATAGTAAAATAAATCTATTATGACGATAGATTTATTTTGTTTTATGGGCTTTAAAGATGAATATGAGAGAAAACGATATCTTAGAGATAGCGTGGAAAAATATGGAGAGTATCGTGCCAATTTCGACCATAGCGAACCAGTTGATGCAGCAAAAGATGGGAATGCTTTATTTTTTTGTGCAAATGATAAAAAGTTATATCTAGATTTTGAGTGCACAAAGCTTGCACCAAAACTTGATGGTAAAAGAGTTCTTCTTCGCGGGCATGTGGGGATTACAACCGAGATGTATAAAGCAGTTGGAAAATGGGGTGGGAAGACTGTAAGTTCTATTGAAGAAGAAAAGAAAGTTATGAATTGGACAGATTTTCGCCAACCGACGCATAGACATATCAAAAAAGGTGAGTTGAAAGATTTGATGAAAGAGTTGGATGGAATGCTTTCTAAGAATAAAAAGATTTTCTTAAAAACTGTTGAAAAGAATTTTAATGGAATTGTGAAAAGTTTTAGCGAGTTTGGTCTTAATATCGGTAAATCGAAACTATATATGCTGAAAACGGAAGGCGATTATGTTCAAGAAAACCCTCCAGTTCGCATGCACATGAGAGGTGGCGGAAGACCAGACGCTATGCTTTTTGAAGACACACAAGTTATGGCAACTGAGTTTGTTGATTTTGAAAAAATCAGAATTGGGCTTAGAAGTTTCAAAAGGGAATATCGCACATATGTTATTGATGGAGAAATTTGTGCAATGGACTTTTATTTTAGCGATGAAGGAATCAAACACAGTGCACCACCAGAAGTTATTCAACATGCAAAGGCTCTTGTTGAAGAAATGAAGACACTTGGTTTTCCAGATACATATGTTGTTGACCTTGGTGTTGTTAAAACAAAAAAAGGAAGCGTGGTGGATATTGTTGAGTTCGGGCCGATTACTGCTTCTTATAAAGACGCGCATCCGCATATGTATAATATGTATAAACAATTTAAAAAGAGCAAGCAAATGGTGCTTGGAGCATAAAAAAAAGAGGCGATTGCCTCTTTTTTTTATGCGTCTAGTTTCTGTTCTAGTTTTTTTGTTTTAACAAGTGTTTCAGTTGCTTCAACTGACATCTCAACTGTTTTTAATCCTCTTTTGAATCTTTGGTAGACTGATTCGCCGTTTATTGTTTTTTCTGTGATATATGGCACAACTTCATCTTTGTGGCTCATCTTTTTTGAAACGCTTCCGCCACCTGGTGTTTGCACTTCCATGTGTAGCTGAATGCTTGGCTTCCAAGCGACCGTTCTGTCTTTTCCTTTGCCTACGTATGTTTTAAGAAAACTTAATGTTAAATATGGGGTATAGTCTCCAGAATATTTTGTTGACTGTTTTGTTTTCATAATTTCGTCAACAACTTGAAATTTTTCGCCAAAGGCTGTCAGGTCTTCCCCAAAAACTGCACCTTGTTTTTCTAATCTTTCTTTTATTTGTTCAGTTGTCAGCCCTTCGCCATCTGCTGCAAGCATTGCTAGGAATAAATCTCTATCTGTATAACCTATGCCTTCAACATATCTTATAGTTCTGGATGTTTCCACTCCAGCGTCAAGATTTTTAAGTTCTCTTGCCAGACCATCAAAATATCTTTTCATATAATTTCTCCTCTATATTATTATGATAGCATTTTTATTTGGCGGGGACAAGTGGTTTTGGAAAATGGCCCTTTTTTGTTATAATAGAAACGTATATAACAAAGGAGAAAAAGATGCAATTACTTAAAAAATATTCTATGTATATTGTTAGGTGGCAGTTAAGTACTCCGATTCTATATGTTGTTATTTGGGCACTAACAGGAATTATTGATGCCATTTGGATAACAATTATAGCCAACTTTATTGGAGCACTTATTTTCTTTTGGGTTGATAAATTTATCTTCAGAAAGAAACGTTCAAAAATTCCTCTTTGGGAAATGAAAGAAAACGTGAAATGTCATGACTGTGAGACAGTTGGCGTGGGGTATAGAGTTGTTGAATGGAATGGATATTCTAGAGTAGACGACGAAAACCCACAATATAGATGCGAAACATGCAAAGCAAAGAAACTTCTTGAAGTTGAAAAAGTTGCAAATAAAAACGAAAAGAAAACGGAATCTGTGGCTTAAGGGGGTATAAATGTCAACTTTGATTTTAACATCAGACGGAATTGATAGTTTGGAAATAGAAGCTGAGTTTAGAAAGCATATAAACAACAACACCCGTGTTGCAATTATTCCAACTGCAAAGGTTGGCGAGAAGAAGATTATTCGCTCTAGAGAACAAGAAGAACTTTTTAGAGAATTGTTTTGTCCTAAGGCTATTGACTTTATTGATTTAGAAACAGATGCTCCAGAAAAACTGCTTGATTATGATTTTGTGTATTTGCTTGGTGGAAGTCCGTTTCGTTTGCAGTTTTATATAAACAAGTCTAATGCAAAAGAAATTTTCAAAAAGATGATTAAAAGAAACATAACCATTGCGGGCGTGAGTGCTGGAAGCATGGTGCTTGGAAAGAATATGGGTGTGTGCGAATATCTGTCACCTGAAATGAACGAAGAAGGTCTTAAAGATTTCAGAGGGCTTGGGTTGACCGATGTGAATATTTGTCCGCACTATAATAACTTTCCAGAAAAATATGAAGACTGTGATAAGAAGATTAGACGCTTTTCTAGAGAGAATAGTGTTAAGGTTACAAAAATAAATGATGGCGAAGCGTTGGTTGTTGACACAGAAACTGGTAAAATAAAAAAACTTAAAGGCGAAGTTATCGTAAGGGAGAAAGAATGATGAAAATTAAAAAATTTCCACAAAGTTGTTTAATGATTACGAAGGGCGTAACAAAATTACTAATCGACCCGGGCAATATGAAATTTGAAGAAAGATTTTTGGAAGAATGGAAAACTGCCACTGCAATTTTGATTTCGCATAGACATGGCGACCATTGCTATACAGACAAAATTAAAGACTTAGGCATTCCGATTTACACAACTGCAGAGGTGGCGGCAAACCAGCTCGCTTTGAAAGTTGAAAGAATAATCAAAGAAGGCGACAAGTTGAAGTTTGGAAAACTTGAGGTTGAAGTTGTTAAAGCAGTTCATGGGTTTGCTCCTGTGATGAGGGAGAGTAAAGGTGAGATTTTTGAGTGTGTTGGTTTTATGTTTAGAGACGGCAAAAGCACAATGTATTTCACAAGCGACACGATTGCGTTTAACAACAACTTTGAAGTTGACTATATATTTGCACCAGCATGTGGCAACTGCGTTGCGTTAGACGGAGTTGGTGCAGCACTATATGCCAAAATGGTTAAGGCTAAAAAACTTTTTGTTATTCATATGGATAACACCGCGCACGTGTTTAACATAAAAGAGATTAAGAAGGTTCTAAAAGAAAAAGAGGTTGACTTTAAGATTTTGGAATGTGGGCAACAAGTTAAACTCTAGATAAAGGAAAAACAAATGAAAGCAGTTATTGATTTAAAATCGAAAAGATGGGGAATAGCATTTTTGTGTTTGGGGGTTTTTAGCCTTTTTACTATTATTGCTTTCATGAGTTTGTGGCCATATTTTAGAGCGAGTGCAAGCAACCAAGTTTCAGGAATTAACTATCTTGCATATTTTACGTATCTTTCAAACCTGCTTGCAGCTGTTTGGCTTATATTGACAGGTATTTCAAATATCTTTAAATTTGAAAAACTGCAAAAGTTTCTGGTTTCGCCAAAAGTTTTTGTTGCAGTTGTTATGTATATCTTTGTTGTTGGGCTTGTGTTCTATGGCTTCCTTAGATGGGTGAACACACCATATCCTTGGAGCCTTTGGTATGCAAGACTGATTGACTTTTGCAATCATGGACTTTTTCCTCTGCTTATGACTTTGTTGTTTCTGTTTTCAAAGAATGAGGCAAAGGAAAGAATCAAGCAAAGACATGTTTTATTCTGGATGATATTTCCAATTGCATATGTGATTTTCAGTCTTGTGCGTGGCTCGATTGATGGGTTTTATGCATATCCATTCTTTGATTTAAATTGGGAAGTTTTCCAAAACATTGGTCTAACTTCGCCGTTCTTGTTTTTCCCGCTTTTGATGCTCTTAAGTTTTGGGGCGTTTTACGCAATGGGATTATTGTTTAAACTTATTTGGAACAGACTGAGCGGAATTGTTAAAGTGGTGGAAAAACCGCTAGTTGAAGAATTGGAAGAAGGGGTGGCTCATGAATAACGAACTTGATGAACTGTTTGAAAACAAAAAGTTTTCTGAACTAAAGAAAAGATTTGAAGATATGAACGAGGTGGACATTGCTCACTTTCTAGAAACAATCAGAAAGGACGATGTTTTGTTTGTAAAGACATTTAAACTGCTTCATAAAGATTTGGCGGCGGAAGTTTTTTCTGAGCTTGAAACAGAAACCCAACAACAACTTATGGAACTTCTGACAAACAATGAGGTTGCAAACCTTGTTAAGGAAATGTATGTGGACGACGCGGTGGACTTCTTGGAAGAACTTCCACCAAACATCATTCGAAGAATTCTTAAATCAACAAACCAAGAAACAAGAGACAATATCAACAAACTGCTTAGTTATAAAGACAACGAAGCAGGAAGCATTATGACAACTGAGATGGTGTATTTTAGAAGAACACAAACAGTTGATGAAGCTTTTAAGGCAATCAGGGAGCATGGAAGAGATTTGGAAACATTAAGTTTGTTTTATGTTATTGATAACAACAGAAAACTTGAGGGTGTTGTTTCGATTAGGGAACTTATGATGGCTAAGCCAAGCGACAAGCTTGAAGACATTATGGAAAAGAATGCAATTTTTGAAACCACTCATAGCGATTGCGAAGAAGTTGCAAACAGGCTTGCAGAATATGGTTTTGAAGCTATGCCGATTGTAGACAGCGAGCAGAAACTTGTGGGAATTGTGACTCTTGATGACGTGATTAAAGTTGTTCAACAAGCTGCAACAGAAGACATGCAAAAGATGATGGCGATTAGACCTATTGACAAACCATATTTAAAAGTTTCTGGCTGGAAGCATGCAAAGAGCAGAATTGTTTGGCTATTGGTGTTGTCGCTTGCAGCAATTGGCACTGGTGCAATTATAGAAGGATTTGAAGACGCTCTACGCTATATGCCAATTCTTATGGCATTCATTCCAATGCTTATGGATACAGGTGGGAACTGTGGTGCGCAGAGTTCAACGGTTATTGTTAGGGGAATGGCCCTAAACGAGATTAAAGCTAGTGACTTTTTTAGGGTTGTTTGGAAAGAGTTGCAAGTTGCATTCTATTGTGGTTTGATTGTTGGTGCTGTGAACTTTATTAGAATTATTATTCAATACGGTGGAGACCAGTGGGGGCTTGGGCTTGTTGTGTGGCTTGGACTTTGGGCAACAATGATTATAAGCAAAATGCTTGGTGCTGCGCTTCCAACCATGGCTAAGAGAATGAAACTAGACCCTGCAATTATGTCTGCGCCGCTTATAACAACATTTGCAGATATATTAGGACTTCTGTGTTTCTTTGGTTTTGCAGTTTGGATTTTACAGATTACAATATAAAAGGTTTTTAAAAACCTTTTTTTGTTTCTTCTCATAGATTAGTCTATAGGAGATATACATATGAGAAGACCAACAATGCCAGTCAGACCACCGCAACATAGACCACCATCAAACCGTCCGCCGCAACACTCACCTCGTCCGCCACAGGGTGGGTTTTTTCCGCCAGGCTTTCCGGTTATATCGCAAGGCAGAATTGCTTTCACAACACCTTTTGGAAGAGTTCCGATGCACAGGTTGCCAACAATATTTTCAGAAGTTGTCGATAGAATTCCACAAAGCACATGGGTTTGGACTTTTGGAGAAAGAAATGGCTGGACCGCGGTGGACTATAATGGTCGATTTGGATTTGTTGACTCAAGGTTCTTGATTTTTGTTTAGATTGATAATATACTAGGTGAATGAAAATAAACCGAATCTATCCAGCTGACAGTGGTGCGATTGCTTCTTTTGAAACAAAGAATAATCTGATTCGCAGCCAGATTGTAAACTCTATTATGAGAGAGCCAAATTTTTATGACAAGATTGACAAACTTCGATATATTTTTCTAAATGGCTTGGCGTCGGTTGAAAAGGGAATTGGAACAGAAGGTGGCTATGGTTATGACTATGGTTTCATTTTTTCTGGAGATGCATATGCAAAACCATCTGTAACAAGACATTTGATTGATGGGCAGTTTTATGACATTCCCGCTTTTACGGACGACACAACAAGATTGTCTCCAACGGTTCACATAACAAAACTCGCACAATGCACAACATATGCAAGTGAGGTTTCAAGCATTCTGAACAATTGTGGCATTCAATGCGAGAAGGTGACAAAAGCCCAGATGTG
>WQZR01000042.1 GCA_009780625.1 Bacillota bacterium
GCAAGAGGGCAAGCATCTGATATAAAAATTGCGGCTGAAAGAATTCTTAAAACAAAGGAAACACTAAATAAAATTCTAGCTGAAAATTCTGGACAAAAGATTGAGAAAGTTGAAAAAGACACAGACAGAGATACTTTCCTTTCTGCAGAAGAAGCAAAGAAATATGGCTTGATTGATAAGGTCTACGCAAAACGCTCATAATATCTCAGTCATAGAACTTTAGGAGGGAATATGAAAAACGAACATGAAGTAATCTGCGATTTTTGTAATCGTAAACAAGCACCATCTAGAAAACTGATTGCAAACCCAAGTGGGAGTGTTTTTATCTGCAAAGAGTGCGTTTCAATTTGCACATCTATGCTTAGAGAAGAAAAGCAGTTTAAAAAGTTTGAAGACGTGGCACTTTCTGTTCCTCAAGAGATTAAGGCAAGGCTTGACGAATATATCATTGGGCAAGACGAAGCAAAGAAAATTCTTGCAGTTGCGGTGTATAACCATTATAAAAGAATCAACTTCAACAACAAGATTCTAAAAAGAGAACAAGACGCTCATTTGAAGAAGCGTCAACTTGCAATGGGCATGAAGAATGAACTAGACGACCTTTTTGGTGATGCAATTGAAAAGAACGTGATTTATCTAGAAGATGAGAAGGCTGCAAAAGAAAAGAAACTTGCTGAAGCTGTGGTTGAAGATGACGGTGTTGAACTTGAAAAAAGCAACATTCTGATGATTGGACCTACTGGAAGCGGAAAGACACTTATTGCAAGAACTCTTGCAAAGATTTTGAATGTTCCGTTTGCAACAGCAGACGCAACAACGTTGACAGAAGCAGGCTATGTTGGGGAGGACGTTGAAAACGTTCTTGTGAAACTTCTTCAGGCTGCAGATTTTGATGTGGCAAAAGCAGAACGCGGAATTGTTTATATAGATGAGATTGACAAAATTTCAAGAAAAGGTGAGTCTAAGAGTTTAACCAGAGACGTTTCTGGAGAAGGTGTGCAGCAAGCACTTCTAAAAATTTTGGAAGGAACAGTTGCAGGTGTTCCACCGCAAGGCGGAAGAAAGCACCCACAACAAGAATTGATTTACATAAACACGCAAAACATTTTGTTTATTTGCGGAGGTGCGTTCGTTGGTCTAGACAAGTTGATTGACAAGCGTGTTTCAGACAAGAGCTTTGGCTTTGGTGCTGAGATTAAAACAAAAGGCGAAAACAAGATTGGGGAGACCATAAAAAAGGTTACACCTGAGGACTTGCATAAGTTTGGGCTTATTCCAGAATTTATTGGAAGACTTCCAGTTGTTGCAACACTTAATGATTTAGACGAAGAAGCGCTTGTTTCAATTTTGACAAAACCGAAAAACGCACTTGTGAAGCAATATGAAAAAATGTTTAAGATGGACAACGTTGATTTGATTATCACAGAAGGTGCAGTCAAGTCCGTTGCAAAGAAAGCGATTGAGCTTAAAACCGGGGCAAGAGGGCTTAGAACAATTTTGGAAGAGAAGTTGATGAACACAATGTTCAACTCGCCAAGTGATAAGCAAATTACAAGCATTGAAATTGATGAGGCTGTGATTGACTCGGCAAAGGCACCAAAGGTGATTAAAACAAAACTAGTCAAAAAGACGGTTGCAAAACCACCAGCAGCAAAGAAAACAACGGAAATAAAAAAAGTTGAGAATGAACCAGAGAAGAACAAAAAATCAAACATGGCTTAAGCCGTGTTTTTTTATTATGTCAAAACAAAAAGATTATTTTCTATTTTCTCAAAAAAGAGCGAACTCGCATCTGATGAATTTTTTAGTTGCGATGCTCAAACACACTCTTTTTTTCTAAAACCAGAAAACAACATTTTTGTTTTTGATTAAACTTTTACTCTTTTAATACTTGTTCCAAGTTTATTTAACTCTTCTTCAATTTTGTAGTAGCCTCTGTCGATATGGTGAATGTCGCGTATTATTGTTATTCCGCTTGTGGTGAGGGCTGCAAGAACAAGTGAAGCTCCGCCTCGCAAATCTTCTGCAACAACCGAAGTTGGGGTTAGTTTTTTCACGCCTGTGATGATTGCTTTGTTCTCTTGCAGTTCAATCTTTGCGCCCATTTTTCTAAGTTCTGGAACGTATTTAAAACGCGCTTCAAACAGGTTTTCAGAAATTGTGCTTGTGCCGCTGGAGATGCTTAGAAGTGCAACGGTTTGGGCTTGCAAGTCTGTTGGAAAACCTGGAAATGGTGCGGTTGAAATTGAGATGTTTTTTGCAGTTAAGGGCTTTGTTCTCTCTATGGTAATTATGTTGTTGTGAGGTTTAACTTCGCAGCCTAAGTCTTCTAGAAGCGTCAGGAGAGGCTCAAGATGTGTTTTTGGCACTCCAACGGTTTGCACACTTCCGTCCGCCATAGCGCCTGCAATCAGATACGTTCCTGCAACAATTCTGTCTTTAATTGGTGAATAGGTTATGCCGTTTAATTTGTCTACGCCGTTCACCATAATCGTGTCGGTTCCTGCACCTAAAATCTTTGCACCTGCTTTGTTTAGAAAGTCTGCAACGTCTTCAATTTCTGGTTCTTTTGCACAGTTTTTGATTGTGGTTTTACCCAAAGATTTTGCAGCAAGTGTGATTGCATTTATGGTTGCGCCAACGGAGGCAAATGGGAGTTCAATAGTTGTAGGGGTCGCATCACTATGCGACCCAGGGCTGCATGGTGATGCAGCCCCTACACGTCTATCTGTTACAGTAACAACTGCACCCATCTTTTTAAGAATTTCCACGTGAAAATCTATTGGGCGTTTTCCAATGCTGCAGCCACCTGGAAGGGGCAAAGAAACTTCGCCAAATCTTGAAAGCAGGGGAGAAAGCAGAAAGATGCTGCTTCTAATTTTTCTTGCAGAATCGTTTAGAACATGCCCACTTTTTATGCCGCTGGAATCTATTGTCAGGGTTCCGTTTTTTCTGTGTGTGATGTTTGCACCAATGTCTTTAAGAATGGCAAGCAACTCTTTGATGTCCACAATTTTTGGAACATCTCTAAGAACAGTTTTTCCATCAAGAAGAACTGAAGCACAAATTATTGGCAGACAAGCGTTTTTTGCAGCGGGAATATTGATTTTTCCATTTAGGGGATTCTTTTTGGAAATCATCAAAACTTCATCTTTTGTATTCATACATCAGTCTATGCCCAAAGTTTTTTATGGTGTTAATTTGTTTAACAAAATTCGATATATATATGGTAAAATGAGAGTAAGATGAGAACGTCTGTAAAAAACAAATTAGTTATATGTGTTTCGTTATTTGTTATTGCTGCAATACTTGTTGCTGGCAGCACGCTTTTTAGTTTAAATCAAGTTAGGGTAAACGCTGGTGCAACTCCACAATTTATTTTTGCAGGGCTTACAGTAAACGGACAAGAAATCACAACAAATGCACAGTTTAATCAATTTGTTGTAGAACAGAGTGGACTAGAGAAGGGAAGAAACGTTCTGACACTCGACACAGAAACTGCAAGAGAGATGGTTGAGCGTTCAGTTCCAAGAGCAAGAGTGACAAGCGTTATGCATGTTTTCCCAAATCATATTGAAATCAGAATTCAAGAAAGAGCACCAAGATATTTCTTTGAAAGAAACGGTGTTTTCTATGTGTTAGACAGAGACCTTAAAGTTATAGACAACAGTGCAACAAACAGAGCAGATTTACCTCTTGAAATCAGAAACAGCAAAGAAGTTAATTTCACAACTCCTCCAACATCGCTTCTTTCAAGAGAACTTCCAAATCAACCGCTAAGAAATCTTACTCAAGCGTTTTTTGAGTTCGGTTTTGAAAACGAAATTGTAAGCGACCGCTTTGCAATGGAAGTTTACGGAACGAGAGTTATTGTGAGAACAGGAAAAACAGAAATTGTGTTTTTAGACATAAGCCAAAATGTGAGACATCAAGTTTCTCAAATTGTTGGTTTCCATGCTGAGGAAAACATTCCAACACGTGTTGCAATAGACATCAACGGGGTCATTAATAGGAACGTAGGTCAAGTCTAGGGGTCAATAAAGGGGAAATTCTTTATGGTCAATATGCATAACCACACAAGACACAGCGATGGTTCGTATTCCACTAGAGAAGTTCTAGAAATTATGGAGCGACAAGGTTTTGAGGTCATCAGCATCACAGACCATAACTCTGTTGACGCCTACAAAGATTTGCTTGATTCAAAAGTTAGAAGTGCATTTTCAGGAAAGATTGTTGTTGGAACCGAGTTCTATGCTCAAATTGAAGGCTTCTGTGTGGAGTTTTTATTTTATGATTTCGATTTAAAACAAGCCAACAGACATTTTTGGGAAGGAAGTTTCCAGTGTTATAAAGACATTTTGGAGTTTTATGAATTCCTTAAAAAAAGAACAAGGCAAAAGCTTGCATCATTTGGTGTTGTTATAAACAAAACATCACTCAATGACATACGAAACGAAATTGCAGACCGCGCAGATGAAATCACGCAAAAGATGGGGTATAAGTTTAACGCAGAAGATGATATTTGGAAAGACCACATTCTAAATCCAGACAGCCCGCTTGCAATTGATTTTTCGAAGGTTTTGATGGACGGCTTTGAACTTATTGAACTTATGCGAGGGATTGGTGCAAAAGTTATTTTGGCACACCCTGCAAGAATAATCAAAAAAGACTGGTATATCATCGACAAAGTTAAAAACCTGATTGATGGAATTGAGTGCTATCACTCGGAGCACACAGAAGAATATGCAAAAAAACTTGTGGAATATTGTCGCTCTCACGATTTGACTGTTGTTGGTGGGTCGGACTTTCACGAAGACATGCAAAAGTTGGAGTTTTATGGAAGAGATAAACTCACGGGCGAAGATGTTCTAAAAAACTTTAAGAAACTAGTCTAATTAAAAAATGTTTTGGCAAATTCTTTTTTGTATGTCTTAGAGTCGGATAATTCTTGTTTAACAATATATTTGGCTGAAGGCTTGAAAAAGCCTTTTGTGAAAATTTCTCCCGTCCAAACATAGCCGCTTGAACGAGCACAGCGTGACGAAAACTCGTTGTCTGTTGCGATATATAGCGATGGAGTTTTGTTTTTTGAAAGCATGTCGTATGTCAGTCTTTGAAGCGCTTCTTTTGCAAAGCCTTTGTTTTGATGTTTTTCAACAATTGAGTATGAAATCGAGTCATCCCATTTAACCGACATTTCGCCAATAAGAACTGATTTAAGGTGTCTTGCGTTTTCCCAAAGGTGCATAATCTCGCTGTTTGCAAGCCCAGAAAGAATGTAACTTCTTGTGTCTCGTATGCAGTTTGCTGCAATAACTTCACTAAACTCGAAAGCCGCTCTGTCAAAAATTAGTTTTGGAGAATCGTCGTTTGCACTTGGAATTTCGAGTATGGCAAGGCGTTTTGATTTTAAAACTGTTTCCATATGCTAAAGGGTAGCACTAAACTGTGTCAAAGTCAATATTTGACAAAACTAATAGGTGTGGTATAATGTTTCATCAAAAGAGGTAAAACGAAATGGACAGTTCCCCCAAATGACTGATATTTCCAAAACAAAGTGACGAAAGACATATTTTTATTGAAGCGATTAAGAGATTAGATATAAAATGTGAAGTGCTTGTTGCAGAGCGCTTTAAAATAAAAAAAGAAAGTTTATTTTATCAGAATAAAAAAATAAAAGAAAAAGACATGCCAAGTCTTGTTTTCTTCCGTAGCAAAACGGGGCTTGAACGTGCACTTCAATTATTCTTTGAAGCGAGAGGAACACATATCATAAACACTGCAAGGTGTAATGAATTGTGTGACGACAAACTTAAAGCATATGAAATTGTGGAAAGTATTGGTGCTCCGCAGCCAAAGTTTTTGGACCCTGCAAAAACTGTGAACACGTATGAACATCTATCTAAAGAACTAGGCGAAATTTTTATTGCGAAAAACAGGTTTGGCTATGGCGGAAGTTCTGTTTATTTGATTAAGAATAAAGAAGATTTTGCAGGTGTTGTTGACAAGCCAGATTTGGTGTATCAAGAATATATTGGCGACGACATCACCAAGGGAAAAGACATGAGAACGTTTTTGACGGGTGGGGAAGTTGTTGGGGCGATTATAAGAAAAAACGATGAAAGTTTTCTTTCAAACATTTCAACAGGTGGCTACGCAATCAACTATACTCCAACAGAAGAAGAAAAAGAAATGTCTAAAAAAATCGCCAAGGCGTTGCATGGCGAAATTATTTCTGTTGACTATCTTATCAAGAACGACGGTTCTCTGTTGTTCTGCGAAGCAAACACAGACCCAGACTTGCTTGATATGCAAGAAAACGGTCACCCTGATATTTTTGATAAAGTAGTTTTATATATTAAACAACGGTATTTCTAATAACTTTTTTTCTAGCTTCATCAAGCATGCCCATGTCGCGGTGTTTTTTTCTTAGGTTAAACATAAGTTCGTTCTTTGGGTTCATGGCAATGCTGCCAATGTATGCATGAGCAAAAACTGGGTTGTTTCTAAATTGCGTTAAAATTTTCTTTTCGCTTTTGATTCCTGCAAGCATTGTTCTTGTTTCAATTGCTCTCACTTGCTCTAGATATGAATCGTTGAAAAATTCGAATGCCTGAACAGCAAAAATGACACTGAGCTTGTTCTCAGATAGAGTTTTGATTGGAAGAATTGCAAGTCTGTCTGTTTTTAGAATTTTATCCATAGGGTAGAAAAATAGCACGAAAAGTGCGAAAAGTCAATATTGGAAAAATTACTTGCCAACATTTTTGATTTATGTTAATATTAACCTTGTCAAACCACATACCCGCTTGTGTAGCTCAGGGGTAGAGCATCTGATTTGTAATCAGGCGGTCGGGGGTTCAAATCCCTCCACAAGCTCCAGCTTCCATAGCTCAGATGGTAGAGCAGAGGACTGAAAATCCTCGTGTCGCTGGTTCGATTCCGGCTGGAAGCACCACCGAAATAAAGAGATGCATCACGCGTCTTTTTTGTTTAGTAAGGAAAAAGTATTGTGTGTTTAATCTAAAACGTCTTCAAATGTGTATAATATTTCCTCTAGGTTTTCCTCTAGTTCATAGTCTTCTTTTGAGATATATTTTTTGAAAAGGTCAGTGTTGTTTAACAGTAAGTTAACAACGAAAGTGTTATAACCAACTTTGATGTTTTTATAATCTACGGTTAGGTTTATTTTTTTCTTTGCGACGTATAAGTCTTCAGTTAAAACCCTTAGAGCAACTACTTTATTTGTATGCTTATTTGTGAAGTGATTGAAAATTTCAAAGGTTATTCCGTAGATTGATACGTCTTTTTTACTAATTCTTTGGTGCAATTGTTTAAAGAATTCGTCAATTAGTAGTGATAATATGTTTTTAATTTTGTAGTGTTGTAGGGAATGGAATGCTGATAAATTACTTTCGTGGACATATTCATTTCTTAGCATATAGATTCGCAATAAATCAACTTCAAACTGTCTTTCTATTTCATCGAAGAATTCACGGAGTTTTTTCGGTTCTTTTAATATGACTGCATACTTTTTTAAGTGAAACCTATAATAGTCGTTTGGAATTTTATTCATCTCAGTTTCAAAATTTTTGTCGTATATGAAATCAACAAAACCTTCGATATTTAGTTGTTTATGATACTTCTTGTAAGCTCCTATTAATAGATTGGTAAGGTCTTTGCAAACAATCTTAGAAGATATAATTTTGTCTACATACAAAAGCACTGCTTCATATCCTTGTTTTATTCCCGATAAAGAGCACATTGATTCAAGTGCAATCCAATTATCAACAAATGAACTTGTATTAACAAAATCTTTATCTCTTTCTGTATATGAGATAATATTCAGCAATTTGTGGTATGAGTTTTTGTCATAATCACACAGAGCGTTTAAATTTTTGATTAAATTATTTAAATGCTTTGAATAGGGAATGTTGCCTTTATATTTTAAGATTGATTCAAATGGTATTTCTTCTTCAATTTCAAAATACTTACTGCCAATCAAAGCATTTTCTGCATAGGCAAAGTCAACGTCTGTTTTTGTATAGATTCTCAAAATGTTTAACATAGATTCTATTCTTAGTTGGTGGAATCTAATGACGTTTACGAAATCGATTGTGTAGTTTTCATAAACTTTGCAACAAATAGTCTCTTTTCCAGATATAATCTTTTTTTCTATCACTTGTTCGTTTGCTTTCAAAAACTCAATAGTTTTTTCATTGCAGTTTTTTAGCGGTAGCCAGATGTCATATGTTTCTAAGTTTCCTTTTGCCAGAAAGTCGATTAAATGAATAAAGGATTTAAAATTCTTAGACCTGTTTATATAAAGAAGGTATTGAAGGGATAGGCCGTTTGCGAGCAGTTCATTAATAAACAAGGAGAATAATCTATCATAATGCCCCCAATCATTTACAGGTTTCATATACGATTCTTTAATTTTCTCGACAAGTAGATTGAAATAATCTTGTGAATATCTTTTATCAATTAATTCAAAAAATGCATATTGTTGTTTTTTCTGTTGTGGATTTTCTGTATAATCTTTAAGTCTAAGCATCAAGCTTTTATATTGAAGTTCATTTACTTCTTTGAATATCACATCAGAGCTCATGAAATGATAAAAGTTTTTAATTAGTTTGTCTGAATATATGTTATTTTGATTGGTGTCTATAGCCTGCTTGAGAGTATAAAGGATTTCTTTTAGACAATATTTGAAAGAATTATTATTGGGCATGCGCAAATACGAACTGTTTTGGTTAAAACTATTGGAAATTTGATAACTAAAATAAACCTCAATTCTTTTTTTGTCTATCGCTTTTTCTTCTGCAATATTTTTGCTTTTTATCATTTGTTCACCTCTTGTCGTCATTATAGCATTTTACTTAGAGAAACTAACAGGGACTTGACAATTCTCTTATCACGAATTATAATTAGGGACCATGAAAAAGAACCAAAACAAAGTTGAATTGAGTCAGTTGGAAGGCTATGTGAGCCAAGAGTTTCCTTTTCACGTTGTTGTTGATGCGGCAACAAGAAGAAAGTTCAGAAATGTTGGCATTTCTTTTCTTAATAGCGAGCAGATTGACAGCAGAATAATTACGGTTAAAGTTGGCTTAACAAGAGAATGGAAACTTGATGAAGACGACCATCTTGCAGACACAGAATTGAAATTTAAAATGACTTGCACAGAAATCAGAAAAGCACTAAGA
>WQZR01000043.1 GCA_009780625.1 Bacillota bacterium
AAACTTTAAACTTGCAGAAACAGTTGTGATTAAAAAAAGCCATATTGATGTCAACATGCATCTAAACAATGTTAGATACACAGAGTTTATTTTTGATGCTCTATCGTCAGAAGAAGTTGAGCGTGGAATTTTGGAATTTGAAATAAGTTTTGTCAAAGAGTGTAAACTTGGAGACGAAATCAAAATATATAGAGAAGCAGTGGGCGATGAAGTTAGACTGGTTGGCGAAAAAGAAGAACAAGTTGTTTTTTCTTCAGTTGTTAAACTAGCATAACTCTTTGCGGTTCTTTAAATATTGGAATAGCATGAATTTTGTTTGGGTTAGAAAGAATGTCATACACGGTTGCGCCTTTTGTGCCACCGTTTGTTTTTTTGTTATATTCCAAAACCATATTTTGGCTAAGCGTGCCGTTTTGGTCTAGTTCGTTGATTTGCTCTAGAGTTTCAAAGGATGAATTTTCTGTATAAAGAAGTTTTGCAGATAGTGGAAGTCTAAGGTTTTTGTTTAGCCAAAAAACTGCGTTGTGCAAGTTTTGTTCTTTTGAGCCTTCAGAGATGACAAGAATTGTTGCATGTTCCAAAGCCAAATCTTTTCCGGCTTTAAGCGACAGTTTCAAAAACGCATCGGCAAAGGATGTGTCTTCTTCAGAAATGATGGCGACATTCTTTTTAATGTCTGCCAAACCAACCGGAGTTATATATTGAATGCTTACAGACCATTGGTCGTTTTTAAAGTCCAGCCCAACTGCTGTGACAATTAGAGAGTTGTGCCCTTCTGCTTTTTGAGTTAGTGCACTTGGCAAAAGAATAAGTGCAAGGACTATGATGCCAACAAGCAAAACTTTTGAAGCGTGTTTTTTCATTTTAGTCATTTGCCCTCCGTCTTTTTAGAGAAATAAAGAAGAGCAACAAAACCAAAACACATTCAACCCCTAAAATAATATAGCCAAAAAACGAAATGAAGAGATGTTTTTCAAAGAACAAAGATGTATATGCAATAGCAGAAATAAGAAGAATGCTCCATAGAGCATTTTTGATGTTGAATATGTTTTGAAAACACCAAGTTCCTGCATAAAGAAAAACACCAAGCGAAATTATAAACGCAGGCAAGAAGGCTAAGACTATAAGTGTGTCCACCTTAAACACAGCACCAAGAGCAGAGTTTGTGCTTACGATATTTATAAGTGCAGTGGAAAGATTTTCTGCATAGCCTCCAAATGTTAGAACAAGAAATAACATAACAAACAAAATAAAAAGATTGCCTAAGCCTAGCAGCCAAAAAACTGTGCTGGGCTTGTTTTTGTGTTTAACAACCTTTTCAGTCTTCTTGTCTGTTTTGATTGTGTTAATTCCTTTGACGAGGTTTTCAGAAAAAACAAAAAGCAGTGCAGCGTTTCCAAGAAGTGTTAGGGCAGGCTTTAATCCATAAAGCGATGGCATAATTCCGTTTTCAAAAAGAGGCAAGAAGTTTCCAAAGTTTAGATTGGTGGCTGCAAGAATCAAGCAAAGAAGAACAGCACCCATGACAAACAGTGCAAGAATCTCTCCAGCACGCCCAATGGAGCGAGCCCCTTTGAAAGCCATAAAACCCGCAACAAACAAAACAGGCACGGCATACCAAAAGAAGTTTAGAGAAGAATATATTGTTTCAATAAGAAAGAAATTTAAATCAAACAGCAAAAAGATTAGTCTTAAAGTGAAAAGAACAAATAGAATAATCAAAATAATTCTAGAAACAACGCCACCAAGTTTTTGTTTTATAAGTTCCAATAGACCAACGCCACCAGATTTTTTAGTTATATATAAAATAAGAAGAACGACTGCAGCGTTCAATATAAAAACCAACAGAAAACTTAGCCACAATTCCGGTCCAGCTTTGGCATATAACAAAGAGGGCAACGGAGTTGAACCAAGAACCAGAGAGACTAAAATCAGAAGCATTCCTGCTTGTCTTGGTGTGATGCTCTTTTCCATGAGAATAGTTTGTGTTTTTTCTTTTTTTATAGTCATCTAGAAAAAATTGGGCATTGACAAAGGGAGGGGCGTCCAGTATAATCAAATAGCAATAATTATTTTATGGGGGTAACTATGATGTGGGGAGAAGGTGTCCAGAGTGAGGACACAGAAGAAACAGTCCTAACACCGAAGCAACAGCTTCAAAAAGAAAGAAGAGAAATAAGAGATACAGAGCACGACTATTCTAGAAAAGGGTATGACCTAGAGAGAAGAATAGACAGTGCAAAATCAAAGATGGCAACACCACTTTCGATGTCTGTTCTTTTGCAGCTTGAAATGAAAGAAGACACAAAAACACTTTGGAGTTTTTTGTATAAAGTGGAAGACAACGATTGGCCATTTGGGCTTACAGGTGGCGGCAAAACAAACAACGGTTGGAAAAGATATATTCCAGGAACATTTACAGCAAACAGCATTGCTCAGCCATACAAGGCATTGGCTGACTATTCATATGACATGCACATTGTTTCAAGAATTGCACTTGTTGGCGGAGTTGGAACTGTTCTTGCAGCAGGGAACGCTTTTGTGAACTTGATTGGAGAAGCAGCAATAACAGTCGGAATTATTGGAACTGGAATTCTTAATGCTTTTGCGTCACCATTTAGATTTTTCAATGGTCTAAAAAAGAGAAGAGAAGGAAAGAAAGCTTTTAAAGTTGCACAAAAAGAGTTAGACGAGTTTACTCCAGAAAAAGAAGCATTCAGCAAAGAAGCAGAAAAAAGACTTGCCAAAATTAACAAGGCAATTGAAAGAGAAGAAAGAATTGAAACTGCAGAAAAGTTTGGACTTCCAAAAGAAGCAATCGACCATCCAAAGTTTGATGAGTTCGTGATGGAAGCACAGCAAGCAGAAAACGCAAGGCTTGCAGCAGAAAGCGAACAAAAATCTGTGGAAGACGAACTTAAGAACCTTTCAGAAAAAACTGCAAAGATTTATAAGAGTGCAGAAAAAGCAGTTTTGATGGTTGAACAATCAAGAGGAAGACTTGGAGAAGTTCACCAACTGAGAGAAGAAATCAAACTTGCGCTTCCTGGAGCAACGACTGTAAAACCAAAAAAGGGCACTGCAAAAAAAGGTGCTGAAGTTGGAGGGAATGCGTAGTGGAAGAAAGAGTGAAATTAGAAGATATGACAAGCAGAGAAATTGAACAACAAAGATATAGAAACGAAAGAGAAGAAAGAAGTCTTGCAAACGATATTTCCAACCTAAAAGAAAGAATAAAAAGACCACGCTTTAGACCAATGTTCACAAGAATTGAGCTAGAAGACTCAGATTGCACTTTCTGGGCAGACAACGTTCTTCCAGTTGTTGGGTTTGAAGATGGCAGCATGTCAATGGTGGATAAAGACGAAAGAAACGACACGCCATATTTTCCAGGAAGATTTGCAATAAACGGTGTCAAAAACTCATATGCACTGCTTGCAGAAAAAACAGAAGATATGTCTTTGATTTCAAGAGTTCCAATTGTTGGGCTTGGTGGAACTGCACTTGCTGTTTGGAGCGGAACATGGAACTTGATTGGTGACGTTCTCACAACTGGAGTTGTTGGAGCAATGGAGTTATATAACATCGCAACAGGGCCTTTCCAATGGTTAAACAACAACAAGAAAAGAAAAGCATGGAAGAAAGAACTTAAGAGAAAAGAAAAAGAGCATGCTTGTGCATCTGCAGAAAGAGAAGCTTTCGAACTTGAAAGCGAGCCAGCACTGATTGAAGCAAGAGCAAGAGAAGCAAGACAAGAAAGAATTGACATAGCAAAACAACTTGGGCTTCCAGAATCAGCAGTTGACCATCCAAGGTTTGACGAATATGTTGAAGAAGCAGAAAAAGCAGAAAGCGCAAGAGTTGCAGCTGAAACAAAACAAGAAACAGTTGAAGATGCAATGAAAGGACTTAAACTTGCATCAAGCGCAATCATTCAACAGGCAAAAGATGCAGAAGCAATGATTGCAAAATCTAGAAATCAACTTATCGGCACAGAAAAACTTAAAAAAGAAATCATCAATGCACTTGCTGCACCAGAAACTCCTTAGGGAGTTTTTTTCTTGGGCTTTCTGTTTAGGCTTTTTGGAGTTGTGGGTTTTTGGTTATGAATATCTTTCATAATGAGAGCATCTTGTTGGTCTTCTCCAATAAATGGAGCAAATGGTGCAAGATATGGTGCACCATATTCGTCTATGCTGGAAAGGTAGACAACAACAAGAACAGAACTTATAACTATTCCTAAAATCCCCATAAAGATGCTTGAAATTAAAAACAAGAACCTAAGAAGTCTTAAGGTGTTTGTTTGTTCTGGCATAAGGTATAAAGCAACCGAACTTATTGCAACAACCAAAACAGTTGCAGGGCTTGCAAGGTTGGACTGAACAAGCGAGCCGCCTAAGATAAGTCCGCCTAAAAGATTAAATGCTCCACCAACTCCTTTTGGAACTCTTATGCTGCTTTCGAATAATATTTCAAATAAAAATAAAACAATCAAAAACTCTAACGCAGGGGGTAGTGGGAGATATTCACTTTGGTTTATGATTGTTGTAAGAAAGATTAGTGGCAGGGCTTGATAGTGAAAAATTAGAAAACTGACATATAAAGCAGGGAAGATGACGGCAACAAACAAACCAAGGCATCTGAGTATTCGCAGAAAACTTGCAATTGTTTTTTCTTGATAATAGTCTTCACTTGCATGAATGTCTTCAAGAAGAACAAATGGAAGAGAAAGAACAATAGGACTGCCATCAACAAAAACTGCAACCCTGCCTTCCAAAAGTTTTCTAGAAAGAATGTCTGGCTTTTCCGTGATTCCAACTTGCTTAAAGAAAGATTCTGCTTTTGTTTGCAAAAAGCCTCGAATATAATAACTGTCAATCACGCCATCAATTTCAATTTCCTCAATTTTTTTAACGATTGCGTTTTTGACTTGTTTGTCATAAACGTTTCTAACACCAACCACAACCACCTTTGTTTTGGTAACCGTGCCAACTTCTAGTTCCAAAACTTCCAATTCAACTTTAGGAATTATGTTTTGCAGTAGCATCAAGTTTGTTTCAATATCTTCAATAAAACCAGTGCGTGGTCCATACACAACATTGCCAGTGAAAGATTCGCCAATTCCACGCTTTGGTTTTTCTGTCTTTGCCATATGCTATGTTTTGCTATAATTCTCTTTTTTATTTCTTAAACGTCTAAGGTGAGGTGTTCATACTAAAAACATGTTCAGAATATTGTTAGGAATTTTAATTTTGGGAGTGACGTTCTATTTCACTCTTCCAGATGATTTGACTATTTGCCCAAATAGTGAGGTTCAGTTTTTTGTTAAAGACGATGTGACAATTGGGGAAACGTTTCTTGCAAAGAACACACTTTTGGAAGTCATTTTTATTTTGAAAGTTGGAAATTTAAAACTAGATTATAGAAACGATGAGATGCTCGTTTTAACTGGCAAAGTTGATGGACAGCCTGTTCAACTTGCAAGAACCAAAAACGGAGTTTTGATTGGTGTTCCGTTTCTACTTGGCTCTTATTAGTTTGATGTATAAAACTAAAAAGCTTGTCAAAACTCTTTCTATAAATCAAAAACAGGAGAATTTTTATGGCAAAAAGAATTACAGCAAAAAGAACAATATGGCAAAAAACAAGATTTTTTCTAAGAAAATATTTCTACTATATAATTGTGGCTGTGCTGGTTGTTGCAGTCAGTTTAGGAATTGTTATAACTCTAACGGCAAACAACAACAGAAACAATAACAACACAGGCGATGTTCCAGTAATCACCCCGCCAATAACCGCAATTCTGCCAATGCTGAATGCAGATGTTGCAAAACCATTTGAGATGAGCACATTGCTGTGGAACAACACACTTAGGCTATATGAAGTGAACGACGCAATTATGTTTGTTTCTTCAACAAGTCAGGATGTGTTGGCAATTCTGCCTGGAGTGGTTTCTAGCATAACGAATGACATGATGACAGGAACCGTTGTGACAGTCATGCACGATGGAGGATATCAAAGTATATACAGAAGTCTTGCCCCAACAGTTTCTGTAAGTGAAGGGCAGAGGTTGGTGCAAGGTGCGTTGATTGGTCAGGCTTCAAACTCTGCGGGCAATGCAAGCACATATGGCGACCACCTGCAGTTTCAAATGAAAAAAGACAACAAAATCATAAACCCAGGAGAGGTGATTAAAATCGACAACGAAAACAAATAGCAACAAAAAAAAGCCAAGAGGCTTTTTTTGTTTTAGTAAAACAAACTATTTCTTTTTTAGTTTCTCTACCATAGTAACGATGTCGTTAACAGTTTTCATGTTAACCGCTTCGTCTGGAAAGCTTATTCCAAAAACTTCTTCAAGTTCTGAAATAACTCCTAGCATATCAAGGCTGTCTGCTCCGAAATCCAAAAGGCTGCTTTCTGGTTTAATTTGGTCTGCTTTAACATTAAGTTGTTCAGCAATAATTGTTCTTATTTGTTCAAACATTTTTTTCTCCTAAGTCGTTTATAAAGACTAATGTCTATTTTAACATAGTAATTTGAAAAGGTAAACCTTTATTACATAGAAAGTAATAAAAGCGACCAAAAAATCGATATAATAGGCATGACTTTTGGAAGATTAGCAGCGTATATTTCTGTGTTTTTTATTTCGCTGGTTCCTTTTTTGGAAGTGAAAGCGGCATTTGCTTTTGCAGCCACAATGAAACTTTCAATTCCACTTACCGCAGTTGTTGCGTTTATTTCCACATCACTTGCAATTGTTGTTTTTGCAAACATATTTGTTCCAATTATGGACAAGTTGAAGAGTGTTAAATTTATAGGTTTTTTTGCAAAAAAGATGGAAAAACAAGCACAGGAAAAGAAGCAAAAACTTGAAGCAAAACAGAATAAAAAACTAAACTCTGCAAAGCAATTTTCCAAGTATCTAAGCGTGCTCCTTTTTGTTATATCTCCACTTCCTGGAAGCGGAATTTTTTTGGGGACACTTATATGCACATTTATGGGGCTTGAAAAGAAAAGAAGCATTCTGACTATGATTTGTGCAAACTTTGTTTGTGTTCTTGCATATGCACTCGTTTTTGCGGGGGTTATAAGCCTATTTTAGGGAAACAAAATAATGTCTTATTTTGGCGGTTTTGATTTTGGTTTGAAGGGTCAAAAACGGTATAATTTAACCAACTAAGTTTAAACATACTTAGAGGTGAAATGAGAAAAAAAATATTATCCATTGCACTATTATTTTTTGTTATGATTATTGGCATAACAGCGTGTAGAGGAGACCCACTTGCAGGGCTCAGCATTTCTCTGTCTTCACCTCAAATGACCAATGGAAGATTGGTGTTTGAAAGAACAACAAACCCTGTTGACAACAGGTTTGATTTTACTGTAAACGTTGCAAACGTTCCAAGTGGCTATAATATGGACATTGACGTCATAAGCAGCAGTAACAACGTTTTTACCCTTACTAACGTAATTCAAACATCAACCAGTAGACTTAATGGAACTGTGATTGTTCAATCAGCTGGAGAAGCTGAACTTGTTGTAAGGGCAGGGGGATTGGTTAGAAGATATCCAGTTGAAATTGTTGAGCCTATTCGAAGTCTAAACGTTGCAACTCAAACATCACCATTGTTTCCAGGTACAAATAACTTATATCGTGGCGACCCAATTATTGAGGGGCTGCCATTCACGTTCGACCAAAGTTTTATTCACCTAAACCACAGACCAGCAGCAGGTGGTGGGTTTGAATCACTTCCAGGCGCTGTTATGCCAAGTGTTCAAAACCGTGGAATTGGTTTTAGGCTTGAAGGAAACTTTGAAGCAGAAAGCGGAACATATGCAACAACTGCAGGTCTAGTTGATATAAACGTAGAAACTGGAAGAATTACCGTGACAGGCAGGACAGCACTTTCAGAGAACTTACTTCCTGTAAGAGTTTTTTCTCTTGCTGATGCAACAAAATTTCAGATTATAAACATTCCAATTTTTGACCAAATAAATCCAGCACAGCTTACTGTCAATGCAGTGCTAAATTCTCAGTTGTTCAATGCAACAGATAATGTGATTGAACTTACAAGAAATAATGCGCTAATAGACAACATAAGGCTAATTTTCGATTTCCCAAGACCAGACATTCATAGAATGACTTTTGAAGTTACAAACAGAACCGTTGTTTCAAGCACAATAAGAGAAGCAGAAAGAGAAGTTACTCTAAGCACTCTAAACACAGTTGGCACAAGTAGACTTAATGTCTATGTTGAAATCAGTGGCTTTAGAAGCACGAGAGTTCTTGTTAGTTCAATTGAAATCAGAGTTATTGCAGAACCAACAAGCATGGAGTTCTATGTTGATTCAAACAACAACTTTATCACAAACGTATATCAAACAGGGCATGGAACAGAAATTGTTTCGAATGTTTTCCCAGCGGACGCAATCAACAACACATTTGTAAGACACACATTCCCTTCAGCGTTTGTAAACTTTTTGACTTGGACAATAAACAACGACCCAGTTCAACCAGAAGATATCACAATAAGCGGAATCAACGCGTTCTTCTATGCACCATATAATGCAAGAGTTTTTGTTCGAGTGAACAGTTTGGGTGTAA
>WQZR01000044.1 GCA_009780625.1 Bacillota bacterium
AACGCCTAGGCGTTTTTTGTTCTTGCTAGAATCATTCGCGTCTCTTTTTCAAAAACTTTTCCGATGAAGCCATCTGTGGTTTCAATAAGTTTTAGATATGTTTCCAGCGCTTCGTGTATTATTTGTGTTGTCATAACAGCATCGTGTTTAGTGTAGAAAAGCAATCTGTTAGCCATAATAAACAACAGAGTGTAGTAATTCTTTACAGCATCAACAAGGTCTTCTTCCATTGGCGAATCTCGCAGGCTTTTTGGAAAAAACTTCTCTGGATGTGTTTTTGCAAGATTGATGGAATATTTAAATGCTTTCTGGTGTAGTTCAACAAGTCCTTTTCCCAGCCTAAGCATTGCTTCCTTAACACCACCCTTGTGTGCGGATTTCGACACGTCGTCGAATTTGTCTATAAGATTCATCCAAAACTCATTAACGCCTGGTTCATCATTATCTGTAAGCAACATACACTGCTTCATAGATTCTTCCAAAAGTTCACAAATGTCGTTTATGCTTTCTGGTTCTTCCGTGCTTAGCATTGTGATTATTATGTCGTTGACTCTTATGAAAGATTTTGCAAATGTGTTTTTCATATTTACATCTGCGAGTGGTGAATTTATAACTTTTGTGCAAATATTTTTTTCTTTAACAAAGTTCTCAATTGCCTTGTGAGGTTCTCTTGTTTCAATATAACACCACCCCAAAAATCTGCAGCACTCTGCAAAACGGTCGGCGTATGACTCAAAACTGTCTTCGTCTTTTTCTTCAAGTTTAATGTAGATATTCTTTGCTTTAAGATATTGTTTTATTGCAGTTGGATAGTCTTTAAGGTTTTGAGCGTAGACCTCTGCATTCAACATATACCAGTGTGCACGGGTGGTTAGGTGTTTTTCATCCATTCTTTCGATTGTTGCAACCGCCTTGTCTGAATGTTCTTTTGCTTCCGCTAAATTGTTTCTTTGCAGATTTATTGTGCACAATCCTTGATGAATTAGAGCATTTAGAACATTTCCGCCAGAACTGTTGTTTTCAATTTCTAATGCAAGCGATTCTTTGTAGTAGTGTTCGGCTAGAACATCTCCACCCTGACAGTGAAGATAGATTCCTGCAAGTTGAGGGTATAGAATTATTTTTTGGGTTTTAAATTTTCCCTCATCGTCTCTGGCGATATATTTTTGTATCGCCAAAGAATATAGCCAACAATATTCATGCTCTAATATTGAATACGAATATTCGCGGTGTTCCAGTGGGTCGAAAACTTTTCCGTCTTCTTTAAAGAAAGACATTTCTAAAAACGATTTTATATCAACACCAAGCTCTTCAAGAGGTGCACGAAGTTTTCTAAACTGTCGTCCTATAGAAGCAATAAGAGCATAAAACACTTCTTGTTGATAAGTTAAATTCCCAACATAACAACCAAGGCTGAAAAAGAATTTTGCAAGTTTATCTAGCTCTTCATCGTCTAGTTTCTCTTCTAGTCGCTTTTCCCAAATAGTTAGTGCCTTTATAAATGTTTCACCTGTTTCTTTATCTTTGCTTACAAATTTAGATAATGCTCCGGCTAGATATTCGTAGAATTCACCTTTAAAACGCAGTTCAATTTCGTCACCCTTTTCAAACCAACCAACAATCTGTTTTGTTATGTTAATTGAATCAAGAACTTTGGTATGTCTTAGAAAATCAAAAACTATTGATAGTTCCCTCTTGTCTTTAATTGCTTGAGTTAAAACGGAAACTATAAACGGTTGATTGACTTGCAAGACTTCATTCATATAAGTAAACAACTCTTTGTTTTTTGTTTCAAATAAATAATCATTCACGGCGTTAACATCGCCACACACAGATGCAAGCCAAATCAATTCTGTCTTTTTTAAATAGTCATCGTTGTCTTTTATGTTTTTTAGATGCTTTAATAAAATCTTTGAATATTTGTTTATTTGCTCTTTTGT
The DNA here is from genome assembly GCA_009780625.1 of Bacillota bacterium. Taxonomy (GTDB): domain Bacteria; phylum Bacillota; class Clostridia; order Christensenellales; family UBA1242; genus WQZR01. Next base: position 1,941 of record WQZR01000044.1, read on the forward strand.
TAAGGTTGCAAGAATTCCTTCACGAATAACTCTATGAGTGAAATTCCATTGACCATTTCGCCCCTCGTTGAAGTATGGGCGCATATATTTAACAAGTCTAGAAAAATCAACCGAAACATATATTCCGTTTTCTTTTTCAACAATTTTCATTAAATCTGATTCTCGCAGACCGTGTCTAGAAACTGCAATCAATGCCAAAATTAAATCGCATTGCTTTTTATTTATTCGGCTCGAAGCCTCACTGATAATTGCATGACAAATTGCTGGAAGGGCTCCCTCGCCTTTTGGAGATTTTTTCACGAGTGCCAACAGGTGTTTGTTGATTGCTTCCATATCATTTCCGATTTCGGCAATCTTTTTAAAATCGTCACTTTCCATCATCACAAGCCGCTGAAGCAATGCCGACAGATATAGCGGGTTTTGAGTTTCCTTTATATCAACTATTTCTTTAGAAATCTGCTCTGAAATTTCGCGGCAGTTGATTTCCAAAATCTTTTTGATTACACATTTCTTTTGTTCTTTGTCAAGTTCTGTTAGAGTCCTTTCTGTTATATTAAGACTTGCAGGAATCTTTATGCTATCTAGACAAGAGAAAACAATTTTAATATTTTCTGATTCTGGAAGCCACGAAAAATCGTTTCGCATTTCATCTGCAATCAATTGGTCGATTGCATCAACAATCAACACATGTTTAGGTAAACCTTTCTTATTATATTTTGCAAGAAGTTGAAGCCACCTAGTCTTCCAGTCTTTTAGTTCAAGCGTTTCACCCTCGCCAAAATGAGTTTCTATGCCAAGCGCTCTTTCAAGAAAATGGACCGCTTGCTTTACAATATCAAAAGCCGAAGCCGACAATGCACTTTGCCCAGAAATAAACGGCAACACATTATATCCTTGTTTTTTAAGTGTTCTTGCAAGTTGCGAAATCACTGTGCTTTTTCCGCATCCAACAGAACCTTTTAGAGCAAACACTCGACTTTCCAAAAGAACCTTTTCATAATCTTTGCAAATTTCCTCTCTAGCACAGAAAAAGTTGGCTCTATCATCAACAAAGTGCCATGCAGCTTGTTCTTCTAGTTCTTGCCAAGAAGATGCCACATTCAGTTTAGCCTTCCATTGCTCCGACAAAATCTCTTGCAAATCGGCTTTCACTTGTTCAACAAAACCATCGAGTTCTGTAACTTTGCCCTCGTCAGCATTCCATTTTGCGGAATAACTTCGAACAATGGCACCGCCTTTTTTTGCCTCTTGCTTTATTTTGGTTTTAAGTTTTTCAAGTTTGCTTTGATATTTTGGATTCTTTTCTCCAAAAAAATCTGGTGCGCCTTCCAGTGGCTCGCGGAAATAGAATAGACATCTTTTCAAATTATCTTTTTGAGACAAAGCACCATATTCAATTTCAAGTGCCGTCACGGATTTTTCGGCTAAATCAACAATGTCTTCACGGCGTTTTTGCTTTAGGGCATTTTCTAGGAGTTGCTTTTTTTCTGGAACCCAGCCATAACGGTCGCCAACAAGAACAATCATATATGGTTTTGCCCTGTCTATTTCGTCTAGACAAACCGAAAGAACTTTGTGTGCACTTTCGTCTGATTCTAAAGATGTTGTGTCTATGCCCCATCTTAAATCAATCATGTTCACACTTTCGTTATATTTTTTTGCAAAAGCAGCAAGCTCTGGCATAACTTCTCTTGTAAGCAAATCACGTTCTGATTGCATATCTCTAAATGTGCTTGAAATAAAAATTGATTGCATTTTTCACCTCACTTGTTTGTGATGCTAGCTATTAAGATACTTCAACATATCTGGCAACATTTTGCGAGCATCTTCTCTGCCTTGCAGATATAACTCAATAAGCTTGCGAGCATCTCTCTCTAGTTTTTTTATTTTAACTTGTTTTTCAGGACGCAAAACAAAGAGTTTTTTCTCTTTCTCTAGTGCGTTGATTTCTTCTAGCAATATGTTGCATCTCTCTGGTCTAGTCACCATTGTTTTATATAAGTTTGGATATCTTCTTTTATAAACAAGCCTAAAGAAAAGTTTTCCAAAACAAGACATCTTTTTGCTGCTATAGTCGATATCTCTTGTCAAAATGGTTACAACTTTTGCATAACCTTCCGAAAATGCCTTATGAATACCGACAACATCATCCACCGCTCCATCGAGATATTTTGCACCGTCCACTTTTATCATCGGGCACATAACAGGAATGCTGCAAGATGCTTGAAGCGCATTCAGAATTCCATCAAAATCTTTTTTCTCAAAATAGTCTGTTTTTCCGGTTTTAACATTTGTTGCACCAATCAAAAATCTTTGCTTTGAGTTGGCAACCGAGTTTTCATCAAATGGATATTTCTTTCGCATTTGATTACGGAAAAGATAGTCGAAATTGAACGCACTGCGTTTAAACAGAAATTGTCTTAACCCAAAATATTTTTTGTCGTTTGAATGAAGAATGTTTATTTTTGCCGAACGACCTATATCTTTTGATATATAGTTCACCGCAACAAGAGTGCCTGCAGAAACTCCAATAACACAAGAAAACTCAATGCCGTTTTCAATAAAGACATCTAAAACACCCGACGTGTATAGACTTCTAAAAGAGCCTCCCTCTAGCACCAATGCTGCTTTAATCATTCTTACTTTCCTCCAAACTTAGGTTTACAAAATTTCCAACCTTTGTCATCATAAAGTCCACGTTCAAATGCTGTCTGCAAGTTAGGAAACAGAACACAATAAACAACGCCATCCAAGGATGTGGAATCATGTCTGTAAACAGAACTGTCATGTTCAGCCCTGTGAAAACCACGGCGATTATGAAATACAACACGCCCTCTTTTGTAAGTCTATCTTTAGCATTCAATTGAGATTTTATTTTCTTAGCTAAAGACAAGTGAAGTATTCCCATAAAAATCCATTCCACCGAAAGCCACACAACCCAAAGCCCGTTCATCATAAAATTCATCACAACCGAAGCCGAACCCCACAAAATAAGAATTATGCACAATATAAACGCAAAACCCATGTTCTTTTCTCTTGTGAAGAAAATTTTGGCGAAGTATTCCAGATAGTGATATATATAGAACACAGCACCAGCAACAATAAGAACTGTGATTGCGTGAATGGTGTGGTTCCATTCGTATTCAAGCATGGTTAGAAAATATCTGTTGTCGTATCCAACTGTTTCCCAGAAAACAAATGATGCTGCCGTCACAATGCATAAGAAAATTACACAACCAAAGATTATGTTTTTAATCAATTTGTGCTCAACAGCTCTTTCATAATAGTTTGTAAGAAGTGAAGGTGCTTGCCCTTTTGCAAGTTTCTTTTCGTTTTCTCTTTTCTTTTTCCACTTATCTCTGTGGTCGCAATAGAAACGAATGTTGTTTAGAACTTGTTCGTGAACTTTGCCTCCACAATAGTGCTCGTAGTATTTTGTTAGATAGTCGTGACTCATAAGATGCGGAGCGTCTTTAGAACTTTTTCCAACTTGTTTGATGATTTTTTGGCTCTTTAAAATTTGAAGCATTCCTGTGATTGATTCTTCTCTTGCAAATGTAAGGTTTTTAAAATCCGAAACGCATAGTCCATCTGAAGATTTATAGTAGCTTATTGCATAAAGCATAACCATTGCAAGGTTTGGGTCTTCAACTGCAGAGAAAATTTTTGCAGAATATTCTTTCAAAATTGCTGCCATTGGGTCGTCTGCTTGAAGAACTTTTGATTGTGCACCTTCACTTAGAAAGTGCTTTCTTGCTGCGTTTATTTCAAGCATTGTTATTGTGCCAGAATAGAAGTCGTCTGTAAGATTGTCGATAAAATCCATAAGTTCGTCTTCGTTTTCAGAATGAAGCTCGTCGTGCAAATATGCTCTGATTGCCATTTTCTCTTCTTTTGTTATTCTGAGGAAATGAGTTTCATAGTCTTCTGTGCCAAATTCCAATCTTTCAACAGTTTTTGCGTATGTATCACTTGTGCAAGTGAAAACAATATTTATGTTTGTATCTTTTGTGTCTTTAACAAATTCTTTAATTTTTTCTATTTGAGTGTTTCTGTTGTGCAAAAGTTTTTCAATTTGGTCAAATATTATAATCGTTGGAGTTTTTGCCGCATTCTTGTCTTCCTTATATTCTTCAAGAATGTTTGTCAGTGTCTCTTCAAATTGCACTCTAATAACATAGTCTGAAGAAGAAAACTTTATAACTTTCTTTATATTCACGTTGTCTTTTTCATAGCCGCTCAAAAGAACAGATTTACCACTACCACTGTTTCCAACAAAGAATGCGCACTTTTTGTTTTTTGATTTACCCTTTCCTTTTTGTGGTGCACCGTCGAAGTTGAAAACTCTTCCAAAAAAGTCTGCAAGTTGTTGTTGCTGTTCTTTTCTTGGAAGAACCATGGTCTTGTTATATTCGTCCATAATGAACGGTTCAACACCTTTTAGTTCAACTGGGTCTGTGAGTTTATTTATTCGGCTTCTAAAAAAACCATATAGCGAAAGTGCTGTGGTAATCATAAATGCATAAATCCCTGTTGCAAGTCCAACAAACGATTCGCCGCCTTCTGATTGAATCATATGCTTTATAGACAAGAACTCAAATTGCTGCATGAAGATTATTAAACTTAGTGTTATAAAGAAGAATAACAATATAAGTGTGCTCTTATTTGTGAAATAATATCTTCTTAGTTTCTTTCCTCTAATTTCATCCATTGTAAAAAAACCTTTTATCTTTTATATATGCATTATCTTTAATTGTACCACAAAAAACAAATAAAAAAACGCATACGCGTCTTCATTTTTTGGTGCCGGAGGAGGGACTTGAACCCTCACATGGTTGCCCATACGGGATTTTGAGTCCCGCGCGTCTACCGTTTCACCACTCCGGCTTTTGGAGGTGCCACCCAGATTTGAACTGGGGGTCGGGGAGTTGCAGTCCCCTGCCTTACCACTTGGCTATGGCACCTTGGTTACATAGATTTTTATTATATCATATTCGTTTATTGTAGACAAGTTCTTTGATAAATATGGAGGGGTCTTGATTTTTGCCTTTTGGCTTGGTATACTTAAACTATTATATAGGAGAGATGTGATGTTGAAGTTGTTGAAAATAATTGGTGAAAGAATAGTTACTGGTCTTATTGAAATGTTTGATTATGGTCCAGATGGCAGCGAAATGAGAGCCGCTTTGGAAGCTCAAAAAAGAAAATGCGAAAAAAGAATGGCAAAAGAAGCGTTTGCAGAAGAAAAAGTTTTATGATAGAATTATTTCTATGTCCAGAACACTCACCCGCTCGAGTGGTGGAATGGTAGACACAAGGGACTTAAAATCCCTCGGAAGCAATTCCGTGCCGGTTCGAGTCCGGCTTCGAGCACCAAAAGTTCCTGTTGGAACTTTTTTTTGTGTTATGTTATAATTATTTTATAAAAGGAAAAAATTATGAATTATTATCAAATTTTAGGCGTTAAGCACGATTCATCACTTGAAGACATTCAGACTGCATATAGAAGTCTTGCTAGACAATTTCACCCAGATGCAAGTGGAACAAAAGACACTCACGAAAAGATGTGCAAAATAAACCAAGCATATGAAGTTCTAAAAGACGAAGATAAAAGACGCGACTATGACAGAGATTTGAGAGGCACTGCAATGAACAAGCCTGGTGCTCAAGAAGAATACACAAGAAAATGGAATGTCAAGCCAGATGTTGATATTGATGAGCTTCGCAGAAAAGTTAATGAAAACCTTGAAGATATTTTAAAAACAATGAAAGAAGCTAAACAAATTTTGGAAGAATATACAAAGGAACATACTAAACAAGTTAAGCATTTAGATAAGAAAACCATTGCTCAAATAAAGAAATTTGAAAAAGAACTTAAGGTTATAAACAAAAAGATTGCAAAAAATAAAGATAACCCATATGCACTTATGACTTTAAACCCTAGAAAGAGTTTTCTTGAAAGTGGAATAAATCTGCTCAAAAAGAATAACGAACATGTGAAAGCAGACGCAGACAGATTGAAAAATAGCACAAAATTTGATTTTTAATTGTGCCCTTACATGATAAAATAGTGCATAAGTTAAATAGAGAGGTACTCATAATGGATGTAAAAAAGTTTATTAAAAGTATTATCGCAGCAACAATATTCTTTGGAGTTGCACTTGGGTTGATTATTTGGTTTTCAACACATAACAGCGAAGTTGCAATATTCATTATTCCTTTAAGCCTTGTGTTTCTTGGGTTTGTTGCAAATAAAGTTTTTGCAAGCTTAAAACAAAAAGAACTCGTAAACGGCGTGACAATCAAAACGCCAATAAACTTTGTTACGATTGCGTTTGGACTTGTGTTTATCTTTGCAGGAATTTTGATTATTGTTCTTGCACAAGACACATCAAGCATTCTGTTTGGAGTTGGTGGAATTGTTGGTGGAGTTGTGATTGGGGCTTGGGGCTATATGGCTTCGAGAAACAAAATTGTTATTGAAGAAACAGGTTTTACAAGATATCATCTGTTTGGTTTCAAACACGAAACATATGCATTTTCTGAAGTTACATCTGTAACAAACATGAAAGGCATTATGTTCCTTAACGCAAAAACAAAAGAAAAGAAAAAAGACTGGCAATTCGAAATTGTTGGTGCA
>WQZR01000045.1 GCA_009780625.1 Bacillota bacterium
GGTTATAAACATGTTTAAAGATATGTTTTTATGTCGAAAAAAATGTAGGGGTCGCTGTCTCAACGCCCCCTACAAAAAAATTAAATATATGTTAAACTAGATTCATGATTAAATTTACAGCCAAAGAAGATGGAAAACTAAAAAAAATGTTGATGCAAGAAAGCAATCTTGGTTTTTCAACTGTAAACAAAAAACTTAGAGAAAAACAAGTGATGCTCAATGGCTATCGTGTTTCACAAGATGTGGACGTTATGTTAGGCGACGAAATTATTATGTTCGCTAAAGCCGCAGAATTTAATTTTAAAATTGCATATGAAGATGAAAACGTTATGGTAGCAATAAAACCAAAAGGAATTGAAACACCAGAGTTTGAAATCAAAATTTTTGAAACCAAAGGCATATTCGCAAAAGCAATGCACAGACTAGATAGAAACACAGAAGGCTTGGTTCTATTTGCAAAAACAAAAGAAGTGCAGGAAGAACTTAGAGCAGAACTAAACGAACACAGAGTTGTGAAGTTCTATCACGCGTTTGTGTTCGGCAGACCATACAAAAAAGCACAACTAAACTCATATCTAAAGAAAAACAGCGAAGCATCAACGGTTATGATTTTTGACAAGAAAGTTGCAGGCAGCACACCAATTGAAACGGAATATAGTTTTCTAGATAAGAACGGAGAAATTTCTAGGCTGGAAGTTATTCTTCGCGAAGGTGGAAAGACTCACCAAATCAGAGCGCACCTTGCATATTTCAAACTTCCAATTGTTGGGGATAGAAAATATGGCAACAGCGATTTAAACAAAAAATATAAAAAGACAAAGCAAGAGTTATACGCAGTAAAGTTGGAATTCAACCTAGAAGGTAAATTGTCTTATTTAAACAAAAAGAAAATTGAATATCTAGACTACAAGAAAATCTAGGAGGGTTTTATGTTAGACCAAATAAAAGAAGAAATTAAATACATAAGAAAAACCTTCGAAACAATTCGGGGGTGTCTTTGACATAGACCAGCTAGGTCAAAAACTTTCGGCTCTTATGAAAGAAACAGAAGCCGAAGGCTTTTATGATAACAAGAAAAACGCAAAAGCAGTTTTTATTCAAATTGCCGATGCAAAGATGATTGTTGTGTCTTATTTTGAAATTCTGGAGAATGCAGATTTTTTTGAAGCTCTTATAGCCGCAGTTGATAAGGGTGAAGAAAAACTGACTGAAAGCCTTGAGCAAGAACTCCACCGAGATGTTCTTAGAATTAAATCTCTTGCCGACACACTGCAGGTCACAATTATGCTAAACGACAAATGGGACACAAACAATGCAATCATTTCAATAAATGCTGGTGCAGGCGGAACAGAAAGCCAAGACTGGGCAGATATGCTTTTAAGAATGTATACACGCTTTTTTGAAAAGCAGAAATGGAAGTTTGAAATCTTAGAAAAAGAAGACGGTGCAGAAGCTGGAATTAAAAACGCAACAATCAAGGTCAGCGGCTCTTTTGCATACGGCTACATGAAAGCCGAGAAGGGTGTGCATAGACTTGTTCGCATAAGCCCGTTTGACAGCAATAAAAGACGCCACACGTCTTTTGCCTCTGTTGAAGTCACTCCAGAAATCACGGAAGAAATAACACTGGTGATTGACGAAAAGGATTTAAGAATAGACGCATTTCGTTCAAGCGGAGCAGGTGGGCAACACGTAAACAAAACAGATTCTGCTTGTCGCATTACGCATATTCCAACAGGTATTGTGGTTACGTGCCAAAACGGAAGAAGCCTTATTCAAAACCGCGAAGAAGCAATGCAGGTTTTAAAATCTAAATTGATGGTTATTGAAGAAGAAAAACGAAGAGAAGAAATGTCAAAAATCAAAGGTGAACAAAAAAAGAACGAATGGGGCTCGCAAATCAGAAACTATGTTTTCTGCCCATACACACTTGTGAAAGACGCACGCACAGGACACGAAGAAACAAATGTGCAACGCGTTATGGACGGCGACATCATGCCGTTTATAAAGTCCTACTTAATAAGTAAATAAAAGGTGCTATACTAGAAGATATGTTAGAAAAGATTGAAAAAATAAAGAACCGATACGATGAATTGACAAAAATGGTTTCAGACCCTGCGGTTATTGCTGATTCAAAAAATTGGCAAAAACTTGTGAAAGAGCATAACAGCATCGAAGAAATTGCAAATATATATGTGGCAGCAAAGAAAATGATGGACGAAAACAAAGACTGCGAAGAACTTATGAAAATAGAAAAAGATGCAGAAATGAAAGCAGTTCTAAACGAAACCTTCTACGAGAACAAAACAAAACTTGAAGCACTTGAAGAAGAGTTGAAAATTCTTCTGCTTCCAAAAGACGAAAACGACGAAAGAAACGTTATTGTGGAAATCAGGGGCGGTGCAGGTGGAGAAGAAGCGGCATTGTTTGCAGCAAACCTTTTTAGAATGTATAAGATGTATGCAGAATCTAAACGTTGGGGAATTGAAGTATACGACACAAACGAAACAGGAATTGGCGGCATTAAAGAAATTTCATTTGTAATCAAAGGTCAGAATGCGTTTAAAAGACTTAAGTTCGAATCAGGTGTTCACCGTGTTCAACGTGTTCCAGAAACCGAAAGCCAAGGCAGAGTGCACACATCAACTGTAACAGTTGCGGTGCTTCCAGAAGCAGAAGATGTGGAAGTTGAAATTGACGCAAAAGATTTAAAAATAGACACATTCTGTTCAGGTGGAGCGGGTGGACAACACGTAAACAAAACAGAGTCTGCTTGCCGAATTACACACCTTCCAACAGGAATTATTGTAACTTGCCAAGATGAACGAAGTCTAATCAAAAACAGAGATAAGGCAATGAAGGTTCTATATTCAAGAATTTTGGACCACAAACAACAAGAAGAAGATGCAAAATACGCAGCCAACAGAAAGAACCAAGTTGGAACAGGTGATAGGTCTGAAAAAATTAGAACCTATAACTATCCAGAAAACAGAGTGACGGACCACAGAATTGGTCTAACGATGTATAGTTTGCACTATTTTATGAACGGCGAGATGGACAAAATGCTTGATGCACTTTTCCAAGAAAACCAAAGAAAGCTTTTAGAACAAAGCACACAGTAACAATGATATGTATAAAAAACTAACCCCAGCTGAATTGAAAAAATATAAAACACAAGATGTGTATGTTTTGGCTATTGAATCTAGTTGCGACGAAACTTCAGTTGCAGTTGTAAAAAACGGAACGGAAGTGATTTGCAACCTAATCAATTCTCAAATAGAAATTCACAGACGCTTTGGTGGGATTGTTCCAGAAGTTGCAAGCCGAAATCACTTGATGGCTCTGCTTCCACTGGTTCAAGAAGCGATGACAAAAATTCCACAAAACGCAAATGTTGTGGTTGCCGTAACCAACAAACCTGGTCTTGCTGGTGCATTGATGGTTGGAATTGCAGGGGCAAAGGCTCTAGCGTTTTCTCTAGGTGTTCCACTAGTCGCAGTAAACCATATTGAAGGGCATATTGCAGGAAGTTACCTTGTAGGGGTCAAACCGCAGATTGACCCGGGTTTATCTACGGATAAACCCCTACGACCTCCATTCACAGCGTTGGTTGTAAGTGGCGGGCACACAGAAGTTGTGAAAGTTAAATCTCATATCGAATTTGAAAAAATCATCACAACTGCAGATGATGCAATTGGTGAAGCGTTCGACAAGGTTGCAAGAGTTCTTGGGCTTCCATACCCTGGAGGACCAGAAGTGCAGAAGCGTGCTGAAAACTTCAAACGCGCTGTAGGGGTCGCACATATTTGCGACCCGCATCCATTCAGTTACACAATTCCACCGGCAGACTCAACACATTTCAGTTATAGCGGACTTAAATCTGCGGTGATTAATTATGTGCATAACTTAAAACAGAAGAGTGTAGGGGTCGCTGTCCTCAGCGACCCTCAAATAGACGAAATTTGTTTCCACTTTCAAGAACTTGCATTTAAACAACTAACACAAAGAGCCGTTAAACTTGCAGACAAAAAACTTATTTTGTGCGGCGGAGTTGCGGCAAACACTCGCCTTAAAGAAATGATGAAAGAAGAAGCCGAAAAGGCAGGAGTTGAGTTTCATCCTGTGCCGTTTAAATATTGCACGGACAACGCAGCGATGATTGGTGCACAAGGATATTTTAATTTAATAAACAACAGGAATATTGCTACAATGGAACTTGGAAACGAATAATGTAGGGGTCGAACCTGAGAGCGACCCGAAGGAGAAATATATGAAACTAAAAGATATAAAAAAAACAACAACAGGAATGTTTGTAAAAAAACATATGGTTGAAGGACAATATAGTTATAGATTCATTAACGATGTTCCAGTAACAAAAATTGCTTACGCAGTAAACCCATCACACGATGTGATTAACGAAGCAGTGAAAGCAGGAGCACAACTATTAATAACTCACCACCAACTTTGGGACCCAGCATATGGCGGGCAAAAGTATTATGATGAGATTATAAAACTTCTAGACAAAACAAAGCTTAACCACGCACATTTTCATATGCCTCTAGATTTGCAACCAGACTTTGGAATGAACATAACTCTTGCAAAAGAAATGGGGCTTAAGAATATTAAGATTGGAATAAACACAGTTGCATGGCTTAAAGAGTCAGAACTTCCAGACGGGACAATTGGCGAAACAGATTTGAGCCTTGAAGAACTTAGAGTAAAAATGGAAAAAGCAATAGGCGGAAAAGTTGTGGCATATCAAAACCGCGAAGGCAACCCAAAAAAAATTGGTGTTATTGGTGGCGGAGCAAGTGCAAGCATTTTTATGGAAGGCGCAATCAAAGAAGGTTGCGACACATATGTGACAGGCGACTATAATATGTATCTTCAACTTAATGCAAAATTTCTAGGTTGCAATCTTTTGATTGGAAGCCACACAAAAACAGAAATTCTTGGAACAAGAGAATTTATGAAAAAACTTCAAGAAAAACTAGGAAATATCGAGATTTTTGAGTGTTTTGAGTGCGATTGGTAATCAATCATTGACATATAGACAATTTGTGATAAACTCACTTTATGACTGAAAACGTAAGATTAAAAGAAAAAGTAACAATACTTGGCTGTGGGCGTTGGGCAACTTTCCACGCATGGTATCAAAATAATATTCTAGGAAACGATGTGGTTATGTGGGGACCAACATGGGACCCAATATATCAAAACCTAGAAAGCACAAAAACAAACGAATATTGGGATATGATTGAGCCAAAAGGAATGCCAGAAAGCATTCGTTTAACTGGCAGCATGACTGAGGCAATACAGCACTCAGACACTGTTTTTGTAATCATTTCTGCTCAGCAAGTTAAAGACCTTGCAAATAAGCACCTTATTGAAAAGCTTAAAGAATACGGAAGAAACAAAACTTTTGTTATGTGCATGAAGGGAATCGACAGCGAAACAAACGAAACGACAAGCCAGATTCTAAGAAGAAAGCTAGACGAAAACAAAATCGGCGGTCACACAATCTGTGCATGGGTTGGACCAGGGCATACACAAGAATTCTTTGAAGGACTTCCAGGAATGATGTCAATCGACGGGGAAGACCAAGAAATCGTGAATAAACTTATAAAAAGGTTTAGTAGCGATGTTTGCGTGCTTATGACAGAGAAAGACTTTATTGGTGCAGAACTTGGCGCTTCGGCAAAAAACGTATATGGAATTGCGGCGGGCATGCTTGATGGACTTAGACTTGTAAACCTGAAAGGTCCGCTTATGGCACGTGCCATAAAAGAGTTGAAGAAACTTATTGTTGCAATGGGTGGCAAACCTGCAACATCTTCAAGCATAAGCCACGTTGGAGACTTTGATGCAACGTTCTATTCAAAGAACTCTAACAACAGAAGATATGGCGAACAGTTTGTAACGGGTGAGTTGAAAGAGGGACACAAACTTGCTGAAGGTGTTGAAACAACAAAAGCAATGATGGCGCTATCAAAAAAGCATGACATCAAAATGCCAATCGTGACAGCAGTGCATGGAATTCTGTTTGAAGAAAAAGATGCAAGAAAGACATTGACAGATGGAATTAGAGGAATGACATTTTAAAAAACGCGTAATGCGTTTTTTTTGTTATTTCTTTTTAACTGGCTTCTTTTCTTTGGCAGGTTTGGTTTTAACTGGTTTTGAAACTTTTGCCGGCTTTGTTTGTTTTGGTGTTTGTTTTGCAGGGGCTTTTACAATTCCCATATTTGTTGCTTTCTTAGCTTCTTTTTTTGCTGGCTTGTTTTTTATTTGTGTGATACTTCTTTCAATATTTCTTCTTCTGTTTTTTCTTCTGCGATACATTGCAACCAAAAACCCAGGGACAATAAACTCTTGGTTTCTGCTTCTGATGATTCCATCTTGAATACTTCTAAGCAAAACTTCGCCAGTCATTCTGCATTCTGGGTCTGCTTTAATTTTATCCATGTCCGCCATTGCGCGTTGGTGAGAAGCAATTTGGCTGTTTAGAAGTTGCCAAGAAGTGATAATCAGAACAATCATAGAAATTGATGGAAGGAAAATGTTCGTAAGAGTTCCAAGGAAAGCGTCGTTGAAAGTTAGACTCACGCCCATAATCAAACCAAAAAATATAAAATACATGCCTATATAGAAAATCTTAACATAATTTAAAAGGTCGAACTGATTTGAGAAAAATCTATATTGTCTTAGGAAAACCGCATTGTCAACCTTCGAAGCGTTTTCATCTGCAAAGTGACCGTTTAGGAGTTTGTTCTTTTTGTCTTTAATTCTCCAAGAATATCTTTCCACAACACAATCATTAACTCTGCCCGTCACAAACGAGTTTGAAGAAAGTCCAAAAACATATGTGTCGTATTGCTCCAAGATTGCTGCTCTGTCTGATTTATATTTTTTGATTTGAATCATAAAGAAACATTGCATAACCAAAATAATTCCTGAAGCAAGAATAATCATCGAGTGGTCTGGAATGAATAAATAATATCTATTAAAAATACCAATAACGCAGATTCCGATGGCAATCAGTAAGTTTAGATACATTGCAATTTTTTCTTTTTTATGGCAATAAACACTTGCTTTAAGATAGGCCATTGCTTTTGGGTCGTTCTGTCTTTTGTACATCATAATAGTTCATATCATATCACACCAAACAGAACGCACAAAACAAAAAAACAGAAAATTTTTTGAGGCTATTCATTATTAGACTTTTCCAATTTCGGGTATAATAGTGAGTATATATAAGGAAGGAGATGCCAAAGTGAATAACCCAAACAAGAAACCACCAAACCAACTGCCACAACGTGGAACAGGAAGTGCAAAAAAGCCACCATCTAAAGCGGCGCTGATTAGAAGCCTTATTCTTTCATTAATCGGTCTTGCACTTGTTATTGGTCTTTTATATTGGTGGAACAACAGAGATACAAGCAACCCAACAAACATATCTGCAGAGCAGTTTAGAGTGATGGTTACAGAAAACAAAATTCAACATGTGGAATTCTTCAACAGCCGTGGAAGAATTATTAAAGTTGACAGCGAATACAAACTGACAGACAAAAACAGAATTGAAGAACACGACTACTATATAACATATTTTTCTAACGCAGCAATGCTTACTCTTATTGGATACATTGATGCACACAACGCAGAAAAAGAAAGACTTTTGAATTCTTCCAACCCAGACGAAGTTTTGGCGGGCGAGGCAATGGTTCAAATTAACTGGAGAGATTTTCCACCTCCAAACAATTGGTGGGTTTCATATATTCCACTTTTGATTATCATTCTTATCGGTGTGGGAGCAATCTATTTCCTATTCCGCATGATGAACAAACAACAAGGCAGTGCTTTAAACTTTGGAAAGAGCAAGTTTAGACTTGGTGCAAACAAAAAAGTTATGTTCAACGAAGTTGCTGGTGCAGACGAAGAAAAAGAAGAACTTAGAGAAGCAGTTGAGTTTTTAAAAGCTCCAGACAAATTTACAAAACTTGGAGCAAGAATTCCAAAAGGCTTCCTGCTTGTTGGTCCTCCAGGAACAGGAAAAACACTTCTTGCTCGTGCAGTTGCGGGCGAGGCAGATGTTCCGTTCTTCAGCATATCTGGTTCAGACTTTGTTGAGATGTTTGTTGGTGTGGGTGCATCAAGGGTTAGAGACCTTTTCAATCAAGCCAAAAAAGCAGCAAACATTGGAAAAGGCTGTATTGTGTTTATTGACGAAATCGACGCAGTTGGAAGAAAGCGTGGAGCAGGGTTAGGTGGCGGAAACGACGAGAGAGAACAAACTCTAAACCAACTTCTTATTGAGATGGATGGGTTTGAAACAAACTCAGGGATTATTGTTATGGCGGCAACAAACCGTGCCGACGTTTTGGACCCAGCACTTTTAAGAGCTGGAAGGTTTGACAGAAAAGTTCACGTAAA
>WQZR01000046.1 GCA_009780625.1 Bacillota bacterium
TCCCGTAGGAGTCTGGGCCGTGTCTCAGTCCCAGTGTGGCCGTCCACCCTCTCAGGCCGGCTAAAGATCAAAGCCTTGGTAGGCCGTTACCCTACCAACAAGCTAATCTTGCGCGAGCTCATCCTTTAGCGATAAATCTTTCCTCTAACCTAGATGCCTAGGCGAGAGTATATGCGGTATTAGCCAGTGTTTCCACCGGTTATTCCCCACTAAAGGGCAGATTACTCACGTGTTACTCACCCGTCTGCCACTGGTATTGCTACCCGTTCGACTTGCATGTATGAGGCCCGCCGCCAGCGTTCATCCTGAGCCAGGATCAAACTCTCAAATTTGAGTGTTTGATTCTTTTGGAACCAACCCCATGAGAATGGGGTTTTTAAATGAACTGCTTTTGTTGCCTCACAATTAAATGTGAATAAATAAATATTTATATATAATCGTGAAGGTTTCTTAAAACAGAATTATTATTGCGTAATTTTTTTAATTACAAATTTTAAATGTTTACTTTATATTGACAAGAACCATGTACAAATTCTTAAATACAAAACAAAAAACCTAAAAAGTCATCTATTAAGTTTACAGTGTTCAATCTGTTTTTTTCGAACTTCAGCTCGAAATTACTCGAAATAAAATAGCTTACCTCGTAAACAGATAAGGCTAGTATATGCTAAAAAAAATCTTTTGTCAACTGTTTTTAAAAAATACTTTCTTGGCTTTTTTTGCCAGATTCTAGGCAACAAAACCAGATTGTGCAGCTCTTTTCTTTGCAGCAACTGCATCTGGCTCTTGCTGGTCTAGTTCACGCGTTGGTTTTCCTGCAGTTATGCTGAAGGGCTTGCCTTCTTTTAGACATTTTTTTGCTTCTTCTAAATCTTCTTTGCTTATTCTTCCTGTTTTTGCCATCAATTCTAGAAGTTTTTCGGTTTCTTTTGGTGTCATTTTGAATGACAAATCTTTAACCGCTTTTGAGTCCATCACTTCAAGGGCTTCTTCTGCTTTTATAAGTTCGCCGTTTTTTATTTTTGCAAGAATTTCAAAAACCTTTGGGGTTACTTCTTTTCCATCAACTGCTGGTCTGTTGTTTTTGATTTCTAGTTTAAAGTTGTTTCCGTCTTTAGAAAAACCAACATTGGTTTTTTCTTCGGCTTCTCTTGCCATGTTTTCGTCTAGTTTCTTTTTGTATTCTTCTGTTGCTCTAACTTGTGCTTGTTTTGCTGCGTCTGACATTTTGTGGCTCCTTCTTTTCTTATACCTAAATTATACCTTGCATCGTTTAAAATGCCAAAAACAAAACTGAACAATATTATATATATACCCATTGCCCAACTTGTGGTGAAAACGCCTCCTCTCTTTACAAAACCACTTCGAAACCACATTGCATCGACAGATGAATCTATTCCAAACATAAATATTAAATTTATGGTTATGCCTATAAACCCACATAGCAGAAAGCCCATGGCGACATATATGGCGTCTTTTGCTCGAGGTTTGATATAGCCAACCAAAAGCATGAGTGCACCAAGCGTCATAAGCCCGTGAGAAAGAAAGCCTTTGAAGTTTGAATAGTTTGCAACATAGCCACTTGTTCCGATAATATTTCCAAGCGTTCCAAAGAAGCCGCCAAAAATCACGAAGCAGCCAATGGCTCTAAACCAAAAACTTTCTTTTGGCAAAAATGCGACAACCAGCAATAGATACATCACAACATTGCAAAACGCAATTGGCCAAATGAGCGAACTGGTTGGGTTTACAACAGTGTTCTTCCCCATCAACGAGTTGACCCAAAAAATGCTTATATGCATAAAGAAACACAAGACTGCAACAGTCTTTAGCAATATGTCTTTTGCTTTTCTGTTTCTTATTAAATAGAACCCAATAGAAAATCCGATGAGGAAAACATAGTGAATGATAATCGCCAACACATCTGCCATAGGTTTTATTATTTCCTAAAACGCAGAAAAAAACGCCGTTAGGCGTTTTTTGTTTATTATAAAGATGGGTTGTTTGAGAAGATTGCGAAGAAGTGAATGTCTTCTGTTTCGCCTGTCAACTCGTTGTTCATGATAATCATGTTGTAGCTATCCATGTGGTGGAAGTTGTTTACAAATTCGCTTCTTATTGAGAATGCAGTTACATCTGATTGACTGATTACTCCGCCGTTTACCATTCCGCTTACGTCGTACCAAATGTCTGCCCATTGAAGAAGAATGTTCCTGTTGTTTGGAGTGTTTACTTGGTTGTTGCCAACTGCGAAGATGTGAATCTGTCCGCCAATCACTGCAAGCCAGCCTTCAACGGTTAGTCTTAGACTAGGGTTAGCAAAGTTTGTTGAGTCTATTGCAACTTGAAGTTTTGTGCTTGGCATTGGACCAACAACGCTGTGTGCTTGAGTTATAACTTGGCTCATTGGAATGCCTGTTTCGAAGTCTACGTCAACTGTGAACATGTTTCTTGTTCCGTTTAGATACATGCCAGTTTCGAAGTCAACTGCTTTGTTTAGCCAGAAGAATATGCCCGCTTGGTTTGCTTCCCAAATTGCTGAGAACATGATTTCTGCAACCCAATCAGTTCCGTCTAGTTTCATTGTGAAGTTGTCTAGAGTGAAGATTGTGTCGTCTGTGATTTCTTCGCCTTTAAACTCCCATCCGCCGAATGTGTAGCCTGGGTTTGCGTTGTGTCCGTCTGGAGTTACCCTTTCAAATAGGTTTGGTCCAACTGGGAAGTGGTCGCCAACTTTTTCGTTAAGTCCATCTACAAATTGCCCTGTAAGCCAAGCTAGGTCGCCTGCTTCGATATCAAAGAATTCGTCGTTGAAGTTTAGCATTGCTTCTGCCCATGCAGCGTCGTATGTGATTACGCTTGTTCCGCCTGGAATTGCTGTTGCAAGGTTAATCATTGCAACGTTTAAGTTTGCCGCTGGAAGAGAGTTGTTTGAACCTCTAAATCCTGCAAATAGTGTTGAGTCTGCTGAGTTTACTGCATCCATATCTGGAGTTGCAATTGCTGCTCCGAATCTGATGTTTTCTAGTTTTTCGATTTCGTCAGCTCCGTCGAAGAAATATATATCAAATGGAGTCATGCTGTATTCGAGAGTTAGGTTTGTTTTGCCTTTTACAGTGAATTGAATTGTGTTGTTTGTGCTTGCAATGTCGCCTCTCCATCTAACAAATTCAAAACCTGGAGTTGTTGTTACTTGAAGCGTTACAACCTCGCCCCTTCTGAATCCGTTTGCTTTGTTTCCAGTTACAGTTGCAACTGTGTGCGTTGTGTGAATTGTGTTGCCACTGATTGATGTGTTTACAAATGTAATTGAAACAGCATGCGTGCTAAAGCCCATCCATACTGCATAGGCTGCAATCACACAGGCAAGAACAACTGTTGCTCCTAATACTACTCTGTTTAAAACTTTCATAACTTCCCTCTCTTGTTTGGTCAAATTATCTTTTTGATATGCAATTTATACCATCAATATTCTATTCTGTCAATACTGGGTTTAATTTTATTCTAGATGTATTTTACCACAATATATGTTTAAAATGCAAAATTAAATTCACAAAAAGAGCCCTAAGTTCAAATATAAAACACTCATTATTACATACAATAAAATTAATGCAAAATAAAAGAGAAGCATATTGACAAATGGAATATTTAGGGGTATTATTATGATACAAGTAAGAGAGGAATAGCAAATATGACTAACAAAAACTATCCATACCTATTTAGAAGTAGAGAAACTTATGCAACAAGATTGAAAGACCTTGTTTTGGCTGGCGCACTTACGCACGCACAAGTTACATATGCAAGAAGAGATGAAAACTTCTCTTGTCCTTTTTCTACAAATGAAGGTAAAGCGCAAAGACTTGAGTATATTGCTCAACATTTCAACAATAAGCCTGAGATTTCGGATAACAACTTCCATACTATTAAAATCATTATTGACGACATCAGACAAGAGCAAATGAAAAAAGCTGAAATCAAGAAGCTTGTTGGTGAGTATCTTACATCTCTTGGCATCTCTCCTGGTGGAAACACTGGACTTGAAAAAAGAGTTGATGAAGCAGTTGAAAAACTGAACAAATTTGTTAGTGACTTTGAACAACCAACTATAAGCGAAGACGCGGTTAGAGCGGTTGTTGTTTCTGTTCTTGACGGAAGAACTGAAGGCAACCCAAAATTTGAAAAAGAAACAACTGATGCTCTTGCTGCACTTTCTAAATCAGTGAAAGCACTTAAGAGCCCAACAATGACTCCAGACCAGATTAGAGCAGAAGTTGATAAGTATCTTGCTGAACAGGCAAAAACTGCTCCAGCAACTCCAGCAGCAGCAATCAATGCAGATGAAGTTAAACAAATTGTTGAAGCACTTTTGGCACCAAACAACGCAGAACTTGCAAAAACTATTGCTGGGTTTACTAAAAACGTTTCTGGTATTACTGACCTTCTTGGAAAACATTCTAAATCAATTGAAGATTTGATGAATGGTGTTCCAGAGCTTTCACCAAGAATTGTTAGAGTGATTGAATATGGGCTTAATGAGCACTATAGAAAAATCAACGGAATTGAAGGCAGAATTTCAGACATCTATGGACAAAACAAACAAAGAGATAAATCAATTGCAGACCTATATAATAAGGCTCTAGCAACAGAAACAGAACTTGCTGGCATTCGTTCTGAAGTTGACACAGTGAAAACTGACGTTGCGAACATTCAAAGAGACATGCTTGTTCAACAAAACAGCCAAAAGAAAAACAAACTTCTTACATGGCTTGCAATTGGACTTGTTGCTGTGATTGGAACAACTGCACTTGCACTTGGAATTACGGCACTTTGCAAAACAAACAAACACATTGGCGACGACGAAAGACACGGACCAAGACAAGAAACACTTGAATCACTTGAGGCACTTTCGTTCAATCAAGCAAACAACGCACTTACTGCAACAATTCCTGCTTCAACAAGAACTGGCGCAGAACTTGCACTAAGCTTCTATGATGCAGACAATAAATCGATTCCAGTAAATAACAACAACAGGTTCTTCCCTGTCGCTGAAGGTCAGACTTCAATGGAAATCGACACACTTGCAATTTTCCCAGAACTTAGCGTTTATGTTGGCGAGCCAATTAAAGCAAGTGCACAACTTGTTGTACGCTCAATCACTGGAGACACAATCAGCCAAAGTTCGGCTAGAAGTGCAAACATGACTCTTCAAGCACCAGCTCCAGACATTACATCTGTTCAACTTGCAAACATCACAAACCTTCAGATTACTGACCTTGGTCTTGTAAGCTGGGATATTCCAAACGGAGTTCACAACAGACAAGCAGAAGTTCAACTTACAATAAACGACCAAAACATTGTTCTTCCTGCTGACACAAGAAGCTATCAAATTGGAATTGAGCCAAGCACAACATATGAAGTTTCTGCGGTTCTTCTTGGAAAAATTGGTGATATTGAAAATGGAAAGCAAACAAACACAATCACAAGTTTAACTCCAGCAACGGGAAGCCTTGTGACTTCGAGCGAGATTACAACAATTCCTGGCAAAACAGTTTCAGCACACCAGATTCAAGAACTTAGAGCGATGCTTAGAACTCGTCCAAACGCTGGACAAGTTCAAACACTTAACCTGACAGATTCAACTTTCCACATTCAAGACGACCATAAAGAAGACGCAAACATCAACAAGCAACACACAAAATTGACTTTTGGAATGTATGTTGCAAGCGGCGATGAAATGCAACTTCTGACAATGGCAGTAAACGACACAAACGAAAATATTAGAGATAACTTCTCGGTTCCATACAACACATGGAAACAAACAGGCGACCAAGAAAGTTTTGATATCTTTGTTGCATCTCTAATCACTGCACTAGACAGACTTGATGCATACATCCTTGAAGTTGGACCAGTTGAAGACGTTCCACCACTTCCACAGCAAACAGTGGTGCCAGTGGTTCAACAAATTGCTGGAATGAGCTTTGTTCTTCCAAACTTCAGTCAACTTGAAGAAGAACTTGAAGGCATGAAAGCACAAACTGCAGGAATGAAAAAACAAACAAAACTTGCAGCAAGCACAACAGAAATTATATAATTTAAACAAAAAAGCACCCAAGGGTGCTTTTTTTTAATATTGCAAAAGGTATATATATATGGTACTATTATATATACAATAATCAACGCTAAAAAAACACAAACTAACTAAGGAGAAACCATATAATGAGCGTAAAAAATCTTGACACGTTTTTGTCAGCAATAGAGAAAATTGAAACTCTGGAACCGGAAATTAAAGTTGTGGACTTTGTTAATCCATCTGCAGAGTTTGTTTCTTTATCTACTGAACACAAGTTTTCTTATTTAAAAAAGGTTATAACAAATCTTGAGAACATAAGAAAGTCGGCAAATATTGATGAAGCAACAAAAATGCAAATTTTTGAAAGCTTCCCTTCATATCTTGAAATGCTCGACAACCCAAAAAGTCATTTGGAAATTTCGGAAGGAACAGAAAAAGATTTTGCAATTTGGAACTTTGAGCCAATTGAAAAAATGACTAAGTTCTATAGAGATGCAAAATTCCACATGGACTTTGAAAGCACTCTAAGCGACGAAGCATATATTGCAATAGAGCGTGATGTTCTTGCAGAAATGAAAAGACAACTTTCTGCAGACGAAGCATTGTTTGGTTTTGCAAAGGGTCTAAGCAAGTCTCCACTTGTTAAATCAGAAAAGATTGCAAGCAAACTTACAATGGACAGCGAAGAAAAGATTTATCATTCAAAAATTAATGCCATGTTTGAAAACAACCTAGACCGTATTGAAAGACTTAAGAATGTGATTTTGGCACCAAGAACATCTGCCGACAGACAAGTGGCATATCTTTCTATGTTGGAAAAGGCTCTAGATGATGTTCATGGATTGGCTTCGGCTTTCCCATCAAACATGCGTGAAAAGAATAATCTTAACGAAACAAGACTTTTTGCAATGAATGATGACCTTCTAACCAACCTTAAAGGCAAGATTGACGACAAGAGATATAAACTTCTTGCAAATGGCATCAGCGCAAGATATGATATTGTTTCAGACGTTATTAAACAAAGAGATGCTGAAGTTGCAGCAATCGAATCTAAACACGAAGGCGGAATTGCGGCAAAATCTCTTCAAATCGAAAAGGACATAACTCAGTTTATCTCCCCTGCTTCGCGTATGGGCAGAATGCTTGAGGCTAGAAACATTGTTGAAAAAGTTCAAGACAAAAAAGACAAAACAGATGACTTGACAAAAGAAGTTGGCGCTGACGCTGCACCAGTTGTTGTTGAAAGCGAAGAAGAAGCAGTGAACAGATTTATTGACAGTTTGACAAAACACATCGTTGACCAAATAAATGCTGGCAGAGAAGCTGAAGCAATTGCACAAGAAGAAAGAATGAGACTTTTTGACGACAGACTTAAGAGAATGGAAGATGCGGTTCTTAGAGAAAGAGAAGCAGAGATTGCAGAAAGACTTCAACAACAAAGGCTTGAATATGAAGCAAAACTTCAACAACTTGAAGCAGAGCATGCAGAGAAATATAGAGCTCTTGAAGAAGAGTTTGATGCATATAGAAACGGTGCAACTGCTGATATTGAAGATTTGAAGGCTAGATATGATGCGCTTATTAATAGCATTAAGGCTGGAACACCAACAATCACTGAAGATGAGCCAGAACCAGATAACCCTACAAATCCTGATATTTCTGCACAAGAAATTGTTGGGACTATGGACGATGATAGTAGGCTTGTGCCAGAAAACATAAATCCAGATACTCCAACCGAAGATGACACTCCGCCACCAAACCGCCCTGCCCCATCGGCAAATATTATTGACCCGGCAAGGCTTCTTGCGGCATATGAGCAAAAGTCGGCAAGTGAAAACTATGCAAAGGCTCTTGCACAAATTGCAAATGGTTATGAAGGCAGAGGCGACAAGAGCGTTTTTAAGCGTGACCCTAAATTTAACCCAGACTTAGACGACAACTATACAGGAACAAAACCAACAACAGATAAAGAATATCTGACTAACTTATTTAATAAAACAATGGAAGAAATTGCTGTTGGCGGCGGGGTTAATAACTTCAGCCAGACACATGGTTATGGTGCAATTTCTAACTTATATCTTGCAGTTGGTGCAGGAGTTATTGACCCAGCGACATTCTCCCCTGCTGTTCA
>WQZR01000047.1 GCA_009780625.1 Bacillota bacterium
AATGCTCATAAGACTATATTAACATTTTTATAATATAAAGAAGAACTAAATGAAGAGGGTAGAAAACGTAAAACACCCATTTTTCAACTTTATGTTGCTTGATTCTCTTGTCTGTAAAGAGTGTAATTATGACTATTGCAAACATCGAATACCATTGAAGCCACCAGTGCGAGAAAATCATCATAGCCAAGTTGAACACAACAAGACTTAACAATGCCGTGATTTTGAAGATGTTTAGAGAATAGCGAAGACCTATGTGGAAAAGAACAATCAAAAGAATTCCTGCCATGTGATAGTCCACCGTGATTGCAAAGTTTAATGAGAAGGCCAGGGCACAAATAAGAAAAACTGAAAACACAGCAAGAATAGGGTGAGGGCTCTTTTTGATTAGATATATAGCAAGAACACCAAGAGCAAGTGAGAAGAAAACATAAAGCTCTGTGAATATAAAAGGATTGCCGTTTGCCGCCCAGTTTATTGCAAACTGAGAAATCACCATAAGTATGGAAAGCCTCAACAAATATTTTGGAACACTTCTTGTTTTTGTTGCTCCAAAGGCAATAAGGAAACAGAATAGTGGCATTGCAATTCGTCCAATAATTCGAAGTGCGTCAATCTCAGGAAAAAGAATCATACCAATATGGTCGACAAGCATTGCAACAATTGCGATGATTTTGATGACTCTAGAATTTAGCAAATTTATGCTCATAGAAAAAGTATAACAAAAAAGAATGTTATTACATAAAAAATATTGGGTTATAGTGTATATTAGAATGATAGAGGGGTGCAAATGAAAAAGCGTACGATGAAGTCTCTAAGAGAGTTATATAGAATTGGAAACGGACCAAGCAGTTCACACACAATGGGGCCCGCTGCAGCGGCATTGATGTTTAAAGAAAAATATAAGGAAGCGGACAGTTTTAAAGTGATTCTATATGGCTCACTTGCAGCAACTGGTGTTGGGCACTGCACAGACTCTGTGATTGTCGACACACTAAGTCCAATCAAAACAAAGATTGTTTTTGATGAAAAAACAGAAACACCAAGGCACCCAAACACACTAGACCTTATTGCCTATAAGGGTAAGGAAGAAATCGGCAGACAGAGAGTCTATAGCACTGGTGGCGGAGCAATTGAAATTGAAGGCGAAGTTCAAGTTACATCAGGAAAAGTTGTGGAATATCGTCTTACAAGTTTTGATAAAATAAGAAAATATTGCAACGAAAACAAAATGAAACTATACGACTATGTTTATCTGGTTGAACCAGATATTAAGGAATATCTTAAAGAAGTTTGGCAAGTTATGAAAAGAAGCGTTGAGGCAGGTCTTGTGGCAGAAGGCGTTCTTCCTGGAAAACTTAAACTTAAACGCCGTGCAAAAGAAATCTTTAACAAAAAGATTAAAAACGAATCTAAATCAACCAAAAAAGAAAGAAGAATATCTGCATATGCATTTGCTGTTGCAGAAGAAAACGCTGGTGGCGGTGTGATTGTCACAGCACCAACTTGCGGAGCATGTGGAGTTTTGCCAGCATCACTTTATTATTCTCAAGAGAAATTTGGTTTTACAGACAAGAAGATTGTTGATGCGTTGGCAACTGCTGGGCTTATTGGAAACCTAATCAAAACAAATGCGTCGATTTCAGGGGCAGAATGCGGTTGCCAAGCAGAGATAGGAAGTGCTTGCAGCATGGCAGCAGCGGCGATTACAGAGCTTCACAGACAAGATATCGAGCATATCGAGTGTGCTGCTTCAATTGCAATGGAACACTATCTAGGTCTGACATGCGACCCAATATATGGGCTTGTGCAAATTCCTTGCATTGAGCGAAATGCAGTTTCTGCAATGCGTGCTCTAAACGCTTCACGCCTGGCGTGGATTATGGCAGATGTGAGAACAACTTCGTTTGATTTGATTATTGAAACTATGTATCAAACTGGAAAAGACATGCACGAAAACTATAGAGAAACAAGCAAGGGTGGGCTAGCTAAATTCTATAGCGAAAAAGAAGCATGTGCAGGAAAATAAAAAAAGTGCCAATTGGCACTTTTTTATTAAATTGTAAATACTACTTTTTCTCTGGTTTAACTGCAGTTGCAACTGTTGTAGCAACAAGAACCACACCACCAAGCATAGCAGCTAGGTAGCCAAGTGTGTTAAGCGTTGGTGTAAGTGCTTGTGTTGTTCTTCCTGGGTTGAAAGAACCGTTTCCAGTTCCCCATGTTGCTGTTGGAATTGTTCCAAACACAGCAGCAGTAAGAATCAAAGCAACGCCAACTGCAACCACACATGTTGAAACGCAAACGAGTTTTTTAACGTCGCCTTCGCCTCTAACTGTGCCTACAACTGTTACAGCTACTAGGACAACTCCTGAGAAAGCTGCAGCAAGATATCCAGTTGTGAACATTGCAGTTGTTAGAGTTGTTGGATTCCACACAGTTGTGTCGAATTGAATGCTGTTAATAATTCCAGCAGTAAGAACCATAACCAGTGCAACAGTCAAAACTATTGTTGATGTTAGTGCTAATCTTTTCATATTTACCTCCTTAATCTCCATTATACAATTTTTGGAAAGATTGTCCTACTGTTTGACTATTGGAATATTGATAATGGGTGAATTCTGTGTCAAAAAACCGCTTTTTCATTGGGTTTATAGAAGTATCATTATATAATACAAATAGAGAGAGAAGAGGAGGCATGTATATGAGAATACTAAGAAAACTTTGGCGTTGGCTAAGTCGCACATTTTGGATTGATGGAATAGTTTTGGTTGCAGCAGGTATTGGCTTAATTATGGCAGGAGTTCACTATGAACTTGATATGTGGGCTTATTATGTGGGTGGTGGGCTGATTGGCTTTGGTGCACTTGTTTTGGCTGTCAGGTTCCTTCTTCTAAGAAGACGATTTAAAAAAGCTCAAGCAAAAAGAGAAAAGAAAAAGAAATAATTGTGTAGGGGTCGCATCACCATGCGACCCTTTTTTATTTATGATATAATGAACTTATGAAAATATTCGATGCACACACACATCTACCTAAGATTGAAGAGCACTTCAACTTCGAAAAGAAGAAGTCTATTTTATTGAAACACCTTAAAGAGGTCAACGTTGTGGGTGCAATTGTGATTGCCGATTCTGAGCCAACAAGTCCAATTGGAACACCAAAAGAGTGCGTGGAGTTATTTAAAGACACAAAAAACATTTTTGTGATGGGCGCAATCAGCCCACTCCTTGATTTTGAAAAGAGATATATTGAAATAGAAGACTTGCTTAAAAACAAACAGATTATTGCAGTAAAACTTTTCCCTGGTCACGAAGCGTTTTATCTAGACGACAAAAGGCTAGAAAAAGTGTTTAAGCTTTGTGAGAAGTTTGATGTGCCAGTTGCAATGCACACAGGTTGGGAGAATCCAGAATTTTCGCATCCACAGTTTATTGCAAAGATTGCAAAAGAACACCCTAAACTTAAAATAGTTATTTGTCATTTATACTATCCATTGATTGACTTGTGCTATCAAATAACAAAAGAACATAAAAATGTTTACTATGATATTTCAAGCATAGCCGACGAACAAGAGAATTTAGAAGATGTATCTTTGATTTTTAATACAATTGCTAAAGAAAATATAGACAGAATAATTTTTGGAACTGATTATTATATGTGCAGCATAGCAGACCATATTGCACTGGTTAATTCTCTAGATATAAAAGAAGAAGACAAACAAAAAATATTCTACGACAATGCAAAGAGACTATATAGATTAGAGATATAAAAAAAAGCGTCGATGACGCTTTTATTTTTTCTTTGCTGCTTTTGCTTCTGCCTTTGCAAGTTTCTCGGCTTCTTTTGCTGCTGCAAGTTCTGCCTGTTTAAGTTTTTGTTCTTCTTGTTTGATGGCAAGTTCTTTTTGTCTGATTGCTTGCTGTTCAAGTGCTTCTTTTCTTCTGATTTCTTGATTTGCAAAGAAGTCAACTCTTTTTGTTTCTGCTTCTTCGTGTCTTACGTCAGAAATTGCTTGAAGGTCTGGTTGAAGTTTTTTAAACTGTTTGTTGTTATAAATTCTGTTTACAATAAATGTCACAAGAGCTAGAACCAAAATCACAATTCCTAAAGTCAAAAGCCCAGTGTTTGAATGTTCAACAATAACGAAATAGCCACCAAGAACAAGAAGGGTAGGAATTGCAATAAGGAAGCCTAAGTTTATTCCTTTTGTTGCAAGAACGTTTTTTGAAACTCTGATGTATTTTTGATTTTCTTCTTCTTTTGTCACAACAAGTTCTCTAAGTTCAGCTAGAATAAAAACCCAACTCATAATAAACTTTGGAACAAAACTTAGAAGGAAAAGCCCTAACCCAACAAGTGCACCAATTCCACAAACCACCATAAACTGTGCAAACCAGTCTGCGCCAGTTGCAAACACAAGCAGTGTGATGATTGAAAACACCAGTGCAACAATTCCAAACACGGCAGCAACACCAGCAATAATCATAACAACAATGCCAAGAACACCAATAATGCTTAGAGCCGCATTTGTCTTTTTCATTGCACTCATGCGTTTTTCGTTTCTAAACATATAGGACATATCATATCCACCAAAGACCTTTTTTCTAACTTTTGGTGCAGGTCTTGGAATAAATCTATAAGGTTGGAGATTTTGTTGAGACATAAAGAAATCCTCCTCTATATATAGGTAGTATATCACAGAGGAGATAAGAATATAAATTTTTTGTGATAAAATAAAAAGAACAAATATATTTGGAGGTATAAAGTGGAAACAAATGAAAAAGTTGACGAAACTATTCCTGCTGAAATAGAATGCAAAAAAACAGAAAAAAAGCTAAACAAAGCACTGGCAAGACTTAACAACACACAAAAAGGGTTCTTTACAGACTTTAAAAAGTTTATGGCAAAAGGCAACGTTATTCAACTTGCTGTTGCGTTCATTATGGGTGGAGCGTTTTCTGCAATTGTAAACAGCCTGGTTGAGCATGTATTCATGCCACTGTTTGGACCAATTGTTGGAGCATACGACATTGCAGGTTGGACATGGACAATCACAGACAACCTTGTGATTGGTTATGGGCATTTCCTTCTTGCACTTATAAACTTCCTGTTGATTTCGTTTGTGTTGTTTATGATTATTAAACTGATGACAAGCACACAAAGCAGAATCGACAAACTTGTCAAAAAAGGCAAAGTTCCACCAGCGGCAGTTCCAACACCAGAACCTCCAAAACCAACAAAAACAGAGGAGCTTCTTGAAGAAATTAAAAACCTTCTTGCGGCACAAGCGAAGAAATAAATATGAAAAACGAAGATAAAAGCATTTTTCAAACAATGCCTCTGACTAAAAGAGAGCAAGAAGAACTTGCAAGAATTAAAGAAATTGCAAAAATATTCGAGCCGCGTCTTGCTGCATTCTTCTTTTATGCTTGCGATTTTCAAAATGGACAATGCAGAAGAATGAGGGAGAAAGGGAAAAAGTTTTGTTGCTGCACTCACGAAGGCTATAACTGCGACAAGCTGACAGAAAAAGGTTGTTCGATTAGAGGTTCCGAAAGACCAAGCATGTGCAACATTTTTCTATGCACAGAAACAAACAACAAAATGAGAGAATATCACAACATCATTCTAAAAGCCGAAATGGGGCAGGCATCAATCAGAGAAGTCTATGCTGTAATGCCAGAACTAAGAACAATGAGTTCTCGTGCAATTAAAGAAATAAACCGAGGAATTGAGATTTGGGTGCAGTTCTATGAAGAAGTTGGCGAAGAAGGTAATAATCTTCTTTCTAAAGAGTTTGTAAACAGGCATAACAGAGGCGCGTAGTTTGACGTATTTTGTCAATATGTGCTATCATAGAAATTATGCGTAAAAATGAAAATGAAATCGAAAAGAAAATATCAATAGGGTTAGACGTTGGCTCAACAACTGTTAAAGTTGCAGTTCTAGATGAACAAGATAACATTCTATACTCAAGTTATGAAAGACACTTGTCGGACATCAAAAGCACTGTCACAAAACAACTGACAGAAGCCTTCAAAAAAGCTCCAGCGGAGTTTACAATCATGGTGACTGGTTCTGGCGGAATTGGTGTTTCAAAATGGCTTGAGATTCCTTTTGTTCAAGAAGTTGTTGCAGGTGCTGCAGCAATTCAAGAAATTATTCCAGAAACAGATGTTGCAATCGAACTTGGAGGAGAAGACGCAAAGATTACGTATCTTAAAGGCGGCTTAGAGCAAAGAATGAACGGAACATGTGCAGGTGGCACAGGTGCGTTTATCGACCAAATGGCAACACTTCTAAACACAGATGCAAGTGGACTGAACAAACTTGCAGAAAAAAGCACAACAATATATCCAATTGCTTCTCGTTGCGGGGTTTTTGCAAAGACAGACATTCAACCATTGATTAACGACGGTGCAGCGAAGGCTGACCTAGCTATATCAATTTTCCAATCAGTTGTAAACCAAACGGTTTCGGGTCTTGCATGTGGAAAACCAATCAGAGGAAATGTTGCATATCTTGGTGGACCACTTCACTTCCTTCCAGAACTTAGAAAAAGATTTTCCGAAACTATAAAACCAGTTAAAGAAATTGTTCCACCAAACGGACAAGTTTTCAACGCCATAGGTGCGGCAGTTCTTTCAAGAAGAGAACAACCACTTGTTGGCAAAACAATTTTGGAAAAAGTTAAATCAGACAGAAAAGTGGAGCACGAAGTTGAAAGGCTTCCAGCACTATTTGAAAACGAAGAAGACTTCACAAAATTTAACGAAAGACACAACACAGAAATTCCAACTGCTGAAATAAAAAAACATTCAGGCGTTTGCTTTCTTGGAATTGACGCAGGCTCAACAACAACAAAAGCAGTTCTTACAGATAGTGAAGACAGAATCATTTATGAGTGGTACGGAAGTAACTCTGGCGACCCTCTAAAAACTGTTGAAGGAATTTTAAACGATATTTATAAAAAACTTCCAAAAGATGCTTTCATTGGTCGCGCAACTGTGACAGGCTATGGCGAAAGATTCATCAAAGAAGCATTCACACTAGACGGTGGGGAAGTTGAAACAATGGCTCACTTCACAGCGGCGGAACATCTTCTTCCAGGCGTGGACTTTATTTTGGACATCGGCGGGCAAGACATGAAGTGTATGCACATCAAAAATGGCAGCATAGACAACATTCTTCTAAACGAAGCATGCAGTTCGGGTTGCGGAAGTTTCCTCGAAACATTTGCAAACGCTCTAAAACTTTCAGTAAAAGAATTCGTTTGGCATGGAATTTGGGCAAGAGACCCAGTTGACTTAGGTTCACGTTGCACGGTGTTTATGAACAGCCGTGTTAAACAAGCACAAAAAGAAGGCGCAGCAGTTGGAGATATCTCTGCGGGTCTTTCATATTCAGTTGTTAAAAACGCACTATATAAGGTTATAAAAATCACAAGTCCAGAATGTCTTGGCGAAAAGATTATGGTTCAAGGCGGAACATTTCTAAACACTGCGGTTCTTAGAGCATTCGAACTTGTGAGTGGAAGAGAAGTGTATAGACCAAAACAAGCAGGAATTATGGGTGCATTTGGTGCAGCTTTGATTTCAAAGAAACAACACACAGGTGGAGTTTCAACAATAATTTCAAAAGACAAACTAGGAAAGTTCGACGTAAAAAAATCTGCAAAGCGTTGCAGTGGTTGCACAAACAACTGTCTTCTTACAATCACAGAGTTTAACGACAAAAGAAAATACATAACAAACTCTAAATGCGAAAAGTTCAATCAAGATGCTCACAAAGCAAAAGAACCACTTCCAAACCTATATGACTACAAATATAAGAGACTTTTCAACTATAAATCTCTAGACCCGAAGACTGCACCACGCGGAGTTGTTGGAATTCCAAGAGTTCTAAACATGTATGAAAACTATCCATTCTGGCACACATTCTGGACAAGTCTAGGCTATTCGGTGAAACTAAGCCCAGAATCAACAAGAGCAGTTTACGACTTAGGAATAGAAAGCATGCCATCAGAATCTGTTTGCTATCCAGCAAAAATTGCACACGGACATATAAAGTCTTTGACAGATGCTGGTGTTAAGTTTATTTTCTATCCATCAATTGCATACGAAATAAAAGACGGAACCAAAGGCGACGACCACTATAACTGCCCGGTTGTAAC
>WQZR01000048.1 GCA_009780625.1 Bacillota bacterium
CCAAAGACTTTTTGAAGAACTAGACAGAAGGCTTAATGCAAGTTTCAATGGCATGAATGAAAGATTGGAACTAATCACAAAAGGCTTTGGAGAGATTTCGGAGTTTGGAAGAGGCGTTGATGAAATCAAAAAAGCACTTGGAAACGTTAAGGTTAGGGGAATTGTTGGCGAAATTCAACTTGGAATTTTGCTAGAGCAAATGCTTGCACCAACTCAATATATCAAAAACGCACAAACTCTAAAAAACAGCCAAGCAAGGGTGGACTTTGCAATCAGACTTCCAGGCAAAGACGAAAGAGATATATTGCTTCCAATAGATGCAAAATTCCCACTTGAAGACTATGTTCGTTTGACAGAAGCAATAAATCAAAACAATCAAGCAGCAATCAAAGATGCAGAAGCAAGAATTGAAATTCAAATTGTGAAACAAGCAAAAGAAATCACGAAGTATATAAACCCACCAGAAACAACAGATTTTGCAATTATGTATATTCCAACTGAAGGCTTGTTTGCAGAGATTTTAAGAAGACCAGGGCTTACAGAAAGAGTTCACAGAGAGTTTAAGGTTTCAATCACAGGACCTTCAACAATTGCGGCGTTCTTATCTAGTTTAAAAATGGGCTTCCAAACTTTGTATGTTGAAAAACGCAGCAGCGAAATATTTAAGCACCTTGCAGAGTTTAATAAAGACTTCAACACATTTGTGACAACTCTAGAAAAAGCAGAAAAGAAAATTGGTGAGGCAAGTGGGCATATTGGCGAAGCAACAAACAGAACGCGAATCATTCAAAAGCGTTTATCTAAACTTGGTCACGGAAGCAGTGACCTTCTTGAAACAAAAGACCCTGATGACTACGAAGAACAATAAGGAGTTCAATATGAAAAAATTTTCAAAACTAATATTTATGTTTTTCGTTCTACCGTTCTTCTTTTTGACTGCCTGCTCGTTTGTGACCGAACTCGACCCTGAAGGCGGCGGCGGCTCTGGCGGTGGAGGCGGAGATGGTGGTGGCAGCGAGGTTTGCTGCGACAAAGACGACCACACAATGTGCGAGTTGTTGAAATTTGGACCAAACATGCTTCAAGGCTTTTCAATTATCATTGATGCAGACTTCCAGTCTCTTGCAGTGGAAAGTCGAACAGGGCAAACACCAGCGACAAACAACAGAAACTTTCTTGTTGCGTTTGATTCTGAAAATGATTTAAATCAAGTTGAGTTTATGTATGAAGGAAATGTTATAACCCAAGAAGAAATTTTGGCAACTGTTTCCGGTTTGTTTATTACAACAGAATTTACATATATTATGTTTAGCCCACTTGGGCAAACAGTATCGCAGTCAAGTTTCACCGCTAATGGTTGGTTTGGAAACAATCAATGGGATAGAACCTTTGTTATCGACAATGAAACAAAGAAACTTCATTCAACAACAGGAATTGGAACCTTTACAAGGATTCGCGAAAACTTTGTGAGTATAAACAATAGATTTCATAAACTGACAATAGACAACGAAGGCAAACTTAAAGCAACAAGAATTATTGCAAATGACAACATCTCAGAATTCGATGTTATGATTGACATATATGGAAACGTGTTTGTTCTAAACAACATGGTGAACGAAATAAGAGACAATTTCTTCTTCTATACTTCAAGCTTCGCTCAGCTCTTTATGGGAAGTGATGGGCGAGTTTATACTCATAACAACACATTCAGCACATTGATTCAAAATGGGCTTACTATTAGGTCTTTTGATTCTAGTTTGACACTTATAAATGTTCCTGCAAATAGAACTGCTTTGTTTGGTGAATACTTGATTAAAAATAACATGTTGTATTTTATATGGAATCAAAGCAACCCTACAACGATGCACGTAGCAACTCTTACAAACGGCGTAGCAAGTGGTGTTTCTAATAGAACAGGTTCAACATTTAGATTTGTAGGACATGAGATTTTTGCAGACCGTCTTGTTGAAGGAACCAGAAATCTTTTCCACTTCAACATGTCAACCAATCTTTTAAACACAACAGCAATAACAACATTTACCAGCATGAGAATTTCGAGAGAAACTATTATTCTGACGAGAGAGACCCTAGATGGAACTCAAGAATTTGCAGTTTTTGTGAAGGAAGGTGAGGTGCAGTTTGTACCACTTGCAGATATTGAAGACACTCAAAGACTTCTCACAATTCAACCAATAAAATAAAAACGCCTTTCGGCGTTTTTTTCTTAGCGTACTATATTACTTCCGCTTGGCTCCTACGGCTCTCATATATTCCTTACTAAGAAACCCATGCATAGGTATGTATATATTATAATGACCGATTTGGTCATTGTCAAATATTATTGACCGATTTGGTCAATAATCATACTATGATATTTGCTGAGACACTTAAGTTGAAAAGAAAAGAGAGGGGTCTTCTACAAAAAGATATTGCACAAGCGATAGGCGTTTCTGTTAAGACTATTTCTAGATTTGAACTTGGGGAAAGAGAGCCAAGTTTCGAAGTGCTTATAAAGATAGCTAACTTTTTTGAAACCAGCACTGATTACTTAGTTGGAAAAGTAGATGAATTCGGAAATCCGAAAAATTAAAAAAAGGTGAAAGCCTTTTTTATATTATGATACACTAGTACTAATGTCTGATATTTTTAAAATTAAACTGGGAAAAAAGGAAAACCATAAATATGGGTTTAGAGAAACCTGTTTTGGTATATGTATAAAGAATGGCAAGATTTATCTTCTAAAAAGACACGATGGAATGTATTTGATAGGTGGTGGGCTTGAAAAGAACGAGACAAAGGAAGAGTGTATCAAACGAGAGTTTCTAGAAGAAGTTGGAGTGGTTGTTTCAAAGTTAAAAGAGTTTTGCATAATTGACTGCTATTGGCTTACTGTGGAAAAACAATTCATGAGGTCTCTAGCCAATATTTTTATTGTTGAAGTAACTGAAGAAATAGAAAAATCTGCTGAAGTAGAATATGAATTGGAACTAGTTGATTTAGATTTAGCCGAAAACTTGTTGCCACTGCCTTATCACAAAGAAGCAGTTAGGCTATTTAAAGCCCGTTTATAAACCCAAGTTTGCAGTTTGTTTTGGCAACCTGCATTTTTGTTGAAGCAGTGAATAACATGTTTATATGTCTAACACTTTCTTGTGTTGCCCTTTCAAAGATATCTTCCAGGCTTTCGTTGAAAAGTTCGCCTGTGTTGTCGTTTGTGTATTTCTTTTTTTCACTTGCATCAAGTTTTGTCTTTTGTTTAAAGTGAGAAACAAACCCAAACGGAACTTTTCCAATTCTGTTTAGAAATTTTGCCACACAGGTCATAAAACTTTTATAAAACAATTTGTTGAGTTCAATTGTTGAAACAATTGCTTCTTCTGTTTCGCCCTGAATGTCTGAAATCTCTTTTATTGTTTTTTGGCTTTTCTCATATAGGTTTTCAAGCATCACATAATATAGCCCAGAAATTGCCCTGATGCTTCTTTGATTTGCTTGATGATTATAGTGTTTATAAATTTTAAACCGTTGAACTTTTTTTCCAGTGAAACGTTTGTGCATTGCAACATCAATTTCCATTTCAAATTTTTGATGAAGGTCTGCATTTGTTCTTAGTTTTTTTGGTTTGACGCTTCTTTGGTTTTCAAACAGTTTGTTCACTTCGTGCCCAACAAACACATGAATATATTTGTCTAGGTTATAGTGCGAGATGAAGCCAAACAAATAGGAGAGGAGAATCTCCTTTGTTTTTATATCAGTTATGTTGTTTATATATTTTTGAATTTCTATAATAAGATTGTCTATGTTGTCTTCGTGAAGCCATGTTCCGGCTTTTGTTAGAGCATTGCCGCCTTTTTGAACTCTATGATAGTAAAGAATATCTGGACCCTGAAGCCCAACATTAAACGCAAAAAGGTTATCTTCTATGATTTTTTTTGCTTCTCTGTTGTCTAAATCTGCAATAATTTGCTTGCCGTTAAGCAAGTGTGATGTGAAATCTGCCATAGTTATATTATACCATGTGAAGGTGATAGTATGTGTAGGCTTTTTAGATTAAATAACGACAACGGCCCTGTGTCGTAATTCATTTTACACAAATTTTTAAGTATGCTAGAATGGAATATTGTATGGACAAATTAAACTACCCAAAGAAAATTAAATATACGGACTTAACAATAAAACCAAAGAAGCTTGCAACATGGCTTTTGTGGGTTGTTAAGGTTTTGCAATATATCTTGATGGGCAGAAGAAAACTTAAAATAACAAAAATTGGCATGGAAGGGCTTAACAAAGCAAGAGAGCCATATCTGCACCTTATAACTCATATGCAATTTCTAGATTTTATTGTGGCAAAGCGAGCAACTGGTCCAATCAAGTTTGGAACAATTGCAACAATTGATGGCTTCGACAGAATGAAAGACTGGCTTATGCGCGTTGGGGGAGTTTTTCCAACAAGAAAATTTGCCGGCGGGGCAAACGATGTTCGAAGAATGCTTCATGTTGTGAAACATCACAAAGTGTCGCTGAATGTTTATCCCGAGGCAGAATATACACCAGATGGAATTTTAAGCCCAATTCCAGGAAACATGGGCAAGCTTGCAAAAATGCTTAAACTTCCAATTGTTGTTTTGCAAACGCAAGGAAACTATCTAATCAGACCAACTTGGGGAGACCAAAAAACAATATACGAAGTTCCACTTCATGCTGTTCAGAAACTTATTCTAACCAAAGAAGAAGTTGAAACACTTCCAGCAGAAGAAATTCAAAAAAGAATCGAACAAGAAATGGACTACGACGAATATAGATATTGGCAAAACACTGGTTTTAAAATCAATTATAAAAACAGAGCAAAGGGAATGCACCATTTCCTGTATAAATGCCCAGCGTGCAAAGTTGAATTTCAAATGGCAAGCGACGCTGCAGAAATCTGGTGCAAGGCTTGCGATGTGAGACATCACCTTCGAAACGACGGTTGGCTGGAAACAGTGGGGCAAGAGAAAGCATATTTTGCACATGTGCCTGATTGGGTGAAATGGCAAAGAGAAGAAGTGAGAAAAGAAATCAGAGCCGGAACGTATTACTTTAAAGTGAAAGGTCCAGGAAAAAGCCTTCCAGACAGCAGACTTGGAAAGAAAGGCGTGGACATTGGCGAAGTGGAGCTAGAGCACGACATGAACGGCATCAGAATTCGCGGACACTATAATGGACAAGATTTCTTAATCGAAAAAGAAGCGAGGGAACTATATAATGTTGAAGTCTATGTTTCACTGCTTCTGTATAAATGGCCAGCATTGGTTGCCCTAAGCACAGAAGAAGACACAATCTATTGCTTCACACCACAAAACGGAACTCAAGCAAAAATTCAATATGCAGTTAGGGAAATGTATAAACTAGCGACAAAATAAAAAAATTAAAAGAGGAAAAAATGACAGAGAAAGACGTAGAACCAGAAGTTCTTATAAACAGAATCAATCACCCAAAAAATATTAGAAGAATAAATCTAACAAAGAAACCATGCAAACAAAAATGGTATCCTCTTTTGATTGCAGACCTTATTGTTAAAATGACAATGAAAGGTTTGACTTTGAAAGTGACAAAAACAAACATGGAAGAAATTGATGCAAGCAAAGAGCCATATCTTCATTTGCTTACGCACAACCAGTTTTTAGATTTCATCATAACTCAACAGATTTATAGAAACAAACATATTCAATATGCCGTAAACATGGCAGACTTTGACAGATTGAAGGGCTTTCTTCTTCGACAAGCAGGTTGCTTTCCAGCAAGACGTGTTGTTGGCGGTGCACAGAACGTGAAGAACGTTATGCACATCATTCAAAAGAACAAAAGACCTGCGGGAATGTATCCTGAAATTAGATATTGCACATATGGAAAAACTCTAACAATGCCAATCAATGCATATGGAAAGCTTGCAAAACTTCTTAAAGTTCCAGTTGTTTCTCAAATTATGCACGGAAACTATCTAGCATGTCCAGAGTGGATGGAGCTTAAGTGGAAGAAGAAAGGAAACAACAAAGAAGTTCCAATTCACGCAAGAGTTACAAGAATTTTGACAAAAGAAGATGTTCAAACAAAATCTGTTGAAGAGCTTGATAAAATCATAAGAGACAGTCTTCAACATAACGAATATAAATATTGGCAAGAAACAGGCTTCAAAATCACAGACCCAAACAGAGCACATGGAATTCACAGAGTTTTGTATAGATGCCCACACTGCAAAGTGGACTTCAAAACAACAAGCATTCTTTCAACGTTGACTTGCACAGCGTGCGGCGTGGCGTATGAACTAGGCGTTGACGGTTTCCTTAGATGCACAACAGGGCAGAAGACAATCTTTAGTCAAGTTCCAGATTGGGCAGAATGGCAAAGAGAAGAAGTGAGAAAAGAAATTGTTGCTGGAACATATTTCTTCGAAGAAGAAATGGAAGCAGCGAGCCTTGTTCACCCACATAAATTTAGAAGAATTGGAAAGGTGAAGTTCAGACACGACATGAACGGCATTCGAGTTGAAGGGCATTATAGAGGAAAAGACTATGTGTTGACTCGAGCTCCACACGAAATGTATACATTGATTGTTTCATATTTCACACTTGGTGCAAAAAAGAATCACATCATTGAATTTTGCACACCAGACGACTCATTCAACTTCATTCCAAAGAACGAACAAGTTGAGCAAAAACTTTGCTTCGCTGTTGAAGAAATGTATAAGATTGCAACCAAACAAAAATAAGAGTAGGGGTCGACCGATGGGCGACCCTTTTTAATTTTTAGGGTATAATTAAAATAATGGAAAAACTGCTAGAAAAAGCAAAAGCCCTGCCAAAAACCGCAGGGGTCTACATAATGAAAGGCATAAGCGCCGAAGTTTTGTATGTGGGTAAGGCAAAGAATCTTTCAGGCCGTGTTCAAAGTTATTTTAATAACTCGCAAAAGAATCTAAAAACAAAGACACTTGTTGAAAACATAAAAGACTTTGAATATATTCTAACCAACAACGAACTTGATGCATTTGCTCTAGAAATAAATCTTATTCAAAAACATAACCCGTTCTATAACATTCTGCTTAAAGACGGCAAGGCATACCCATATATAAAAATTGATTATTCCAAACCTTTCCCTAGACTTGAAATAGTCAGAAAAGCAAAGCAAGACAAGGCTAAATATTTTGGTCCATATTTTCAAGGGCAATCGGTAAGTCTAATCATGGACGCAGTAAACTCTGCATTCAAAATCAGACGCTGCAAACTTAATCTAACTAAACAAAAAAAGAACCACCGCCCGTGCATAAATTTCGATATCGGAAACTGTATGGCACCATGTGTAGGGGCTGCACATCTTTGCAGCCCAGGGTCGCATAGTGATGCGACCCCTACGGTTTACAACAACGAACTTAAAAAAGTTGAAGCATTTTTGCGCGGAAATTTTTCGGGTGTAAAGAAGGCTCTTGAAGAGAAAATGCAGCAGTTTTCAGACCAACAAAACTTCGAAGAAGCTATGAAAATCAGAGACCAACTCGAGGCAATTGAAACCCTAAAAGAGCACGCAGTTTTGATTTCTGCCAAAGGTGAAGACATCGATGCGTGGGCTGTTGTAACCAACGAAAGAACCGCATTTTGCCTTATGACAATACGTGACGGAAAAGCAATTGGAAGCAAAGTTTTTACAGAAAAATTTGAGCTTTCAGACGACGAAAAAGCGACCTACATTGCATCGTTCTACGAACAGGCTGGAATTGTTGCAGAAAGCGTTTTGGTTGATTTTGAGCCATCTGCAGCCTTCATAGAGTATGTTTCAAAGGTCAAAGGTCAAAAGGTTGAAGTGTCTAATCCCAAGATCGGGAAGAAATTCACCATCATAAAAACCGCAAAAAAGAACGCTTTAGAGTACCTAGAAAAGAACAAAGAATATGACGAAAGAAAAGAAAGATTAACCACAGAAGCGATGCAGGAACTTCAGAAAGTTTTGGGCTTAAAACAACTTCCAATGCGTATCGAATGCTTCGATAACTCGCATATTGGCGGCACAAGCACA
>WQZR01000049.1 GCA_009780625.1 Bacillota bacterium
CAATGCCCCCATAGCCGTTGGCTGCATATATTTTTTTGCAACCCAAATCGTCCAACGCGGAAAGCCCCTAATGATGTCAGACTTTGCAACACCCGGGTGTGCAACCACAGATATTGTGCTAGAGCCTTCAAGTTTTTTTGCAAGTTGATAACTAAACAAAATGCAAGCAATCTTGCTTCTTGCATATGCTGGAAACATTCCCATCTCCGCTTCTTTAAAGTTTTCAAATGGTGCAGCGTTCTTTCTTCTGTGTGCAACACTGCCAAGCGAAACAATTCGCGAGTTTGGAGTGTCCAAAATTGTGTCTAGCAACAAACCAGTGAAAACATAGTGTCCCAAATGATTTGTTCCAAAGCGAAGTTCATAGCCATCTTCTGTTAGTCCTCTCTTTGTCAAAACCCCTGCATTGTTGATTAGAATATCAATTCTTGAAAAATTGTCTTTAATTTCATTTGCCGCAGCATGTGTGCTTTTAAAAGACGCCAAGTCGCATTCTTGAACAAAAAGCTTTGCCTGCGGAACTTTTGCTAAGATTCTTTCTTTCGCTTTTTCTCCACGCTCAACGCTTCTAACTGCCATAATCACAGTTGCGCCTTTTGATGCAAGTGCCAAAGCTGTCTCGAAACCAAGCCCTGTGTTTGCTCCGGTCACCACTGCAACCTTGCTTGTTAAATCTGGAATGTTGTCTGTTGTCCATCTGTTATTTTTCATAAATCTATTATACAACAAAAAAAGCGGACCTATGCCCGCTTTTCCCATATTTAAGCAAGTTTTTTCTTGAAGATAATTTTTTCGCCCTCTTTTTTGAAAGTTTTATAGTATGTGATTTTTGCGTCGCCATCTGCATAGAAATCTGGAAACCTTCCAATCTCCAAATAGTCTTGCTTGATGTAGAACTGTCTTGTTGGTTCATATTGCGGTTTTGATGCAGTTTCAACATAGATATGCATTCCGCCGTCTTTTCTGATTCTATCTTCAGTCATCTTCATAAGTTTTTTGCCAATGCCTTTTCCAGCTTGGCTTTTGCAAACAGCAATCCAATATAGGTTATAACTAGAATCTGTTCCATAAATATGACCATAACAAGAGAACCCAACAGCCTTGCCGTCTGCCTCAGCAACAACAAAACTATAACCACTCTCCTCCGCACCTTTTTCTAGGTGCTCGGTGGCCAACTCTTCAATAGTCTCATCTTCTTCTTCGTTGAAGAACCCCGTGCTCTCGTTGATTTCCCTTATTATTTTTGCTTCGCCTTCTTTAAGTTTAAATCTAAATTTTAAACTACAACTGACCCCTTCCAAAATAACACGTCCTTTTTTGATTTATTCTGTTGATTATAGCACTCTTTATTAATTTAGGCAATATATATTTCAGTCATACATTTCCGATTACAAACTCTGCTTCGTCAATCAGCATTTCAACTTTTTCCCTTTGAGAAATGCCTGCGCTTGCACAAGAAAGTGCAAGGCTGCAGTGAACTGCAATGCATGGATTAGAGTTGATTTCCATAACAAATGGCTTGCCATTTGCATCAACTCTGAAATCAATTCTTGCATAGCCGCTCATTTTGATTGTTGCCCAAACATCTCTGCATGCAGCGTTTAGTGCAGAAACCAGTTCTTTCTCTTTTTCAACATCCATTTCAAGGGACTCAGTGTTGTGAAAATCGTAGCTGTCTTCATCCCACTTAGACTCATATGTCAAAATGTTGTGTCTGTTTCCAAAACCCTTGAAGTGAACTTCTCTTGGTGGAAGTGCTCTTCCGTGAATCATGCTGATAGAAACTTCTCTGCCCTCAATAAACTCGTCTGCAAAATATTCAAAACCAAATCTGTCTTCCCACTCTGCGATTTTGTCTAGAACATGCTGAAGCGACTTTGCAACAAAAATTCCTTCTTCTGAAATTCCAATTGATGCACACTCATAAACAGGCTTAAGAATATACTTAGCACCATCTTTATAGAACTTTGTGTTGTCTTTTGAAACATAACCGCCAGTTGAAAGACCGCTCTCCAAAAGAACGTTTTTTGTGCCGATTTTGCTGTTCATAATTTCCATTGCATAAGACCCACAACCAGAAAATCTTAGACCATAGTTCTCAAGAACTTGTGGAACAAGATGTTGAAGTCTTCCGCTTCCTTCAACTTCTTCAACAAGATTGAAAACATAACCCTTAAACTCTCTAAGTTCGTCTAGGTCTGAAATCTGTTTAATTGGCATTGTGCGCGAAGCAAAACCTAGCTCTTCAAGCATAAGAGCAACATGGTTTACTTGAACGATTGTGTCCTCGTTATCTTTTGTTGGAGTGTCACCAACATAGTTATGGATGATAATTACATCTTTTAGTGCTTTCATAATAAAATACCCCTCTATGTGCAGATTTAACTATTCTAAAAAAAGAGAATAGTCGCCAATAAATCTTAAGTGTGCTTAGCACATAGTGGGTATATACATCGAAAAATTAACACCTGACTTTACAAGCGTTCTAGAAATACTTTCGTTATTTAGAATGTATTTTCCGATGTTCATTTTCATGAACTAGTTATAACTTTATTTGACATGTTTGTCAACCGTTTTTTTAATTTTCTTTTACAGACAAACCATCTTTTTCCGACACAGTTATGATGGTTTTTCTGAATGGTTTATCGAGGCTAGAATTGATAAGCAAACTAACCTTGTCGTTCTGAGAAATTCCAACTTTTTGACAAGATAAATCCAAACTTGAATCTGTTGTGATGCAAGGGTTTGCGTTGATTTCCATAACATGTGGCTTCCCTGTGTTGTCCACTCTAAAGTCTATGCGAGCATAGCCACTAAGTTTCAAAATCTTCCAACACTCAACACATATTCTGTTGATTTCAATAACAAGTTCGGTTTCTTCAAGCAAGTCCACCTCTCTAGATTCTGTGTTGTCATAGTCTTCGCTTTCTAAATCCCACTTTGCTTTATAGCTTAAAATTTTAGGTTTATCACCAAAGTTTAGAAACATCATCTCTCGCGGTGGAAGCGTTCTTCCATGAATCATAGAAACAGAAATTTCTCGCCCGTCAATAAACTCATCAGCAAAATATGTATAGCCGTTTTTGCTTTCAAATTCTTTAATTTTGTCCAGAACTTGTGGAAGAGATTCAGCCACAAAAATTCCGTCTGTTGAAATTCCAACTGATGCACATTCGTGAATTGGTTTAAGAATATATTTAGTTCCTTCCACAAAATATTCTGTGTTGCACTCAGCAACAAAACCACCTGTTGGAATGTTGTTTCTAAGCAGAATTTTTTTGCAGTTCACTTTGCTGTTAGACATTTCCATCGCATATGAACCACAACCAGAAAACTCCAAACCATAGTCTTCCAAAATTTTTGGAACAAGATGCAGAAGTTTTCCACTTCCATCAATATCTTCAACAAGGTTAAAAACATAACCTTTGAAATCTTTAAGTTTTTCTAAGTCCGAAAAGTCCTTAACAGACAGTTTCGAAACTGCATATCCAAGTTCTTCAAGCGATGAGAAAACCTCGTTCACTTGCACAAGCGTGTCTTCGTTTTCCTTTGTTGGTGTTTCGCCAACATCATTGTGAATTATTATAATTTCTTTTGCGTTTTCCATGTCCCCTTTTATTTAACGCGTTCCAATGCAGAAGTTATTATTTGTTTGAACAATTGTGAATATGTTATGCCATGTGCATAACAAAGCAGCGGCAAGTCTGAAATGATTGGGTTTATTCCAGCAAGTGGGTTTACTTCCATAAAAGAAGGTTTACCAAATCTGTCCATTCTTATATCAACCCTTCCGCCATCTCTGCATCCTAGACCTCTCCATGCTTTGATTGCAAGGTCCATACATTGTTTTGCTAGAGCTTTATCTTCAAGTTTCACGTATTTAACATAGTCCTCAAATTCTTGTTTCATGTCGTATGTGTAGTCCACATCTTTAGAAATAACAACTTCCAAAACACCAAGTGCTTTTGCTTTTCCGTTTGTTCCAGTGATTCCAACTGTAAACTCTCTGCCTGGCAAATATTCTTCAACAAGAATTGCTTGGTTTGGA
This sequence comes from Bacillota bacterium, assembly GCA_009780625.1. Lineage (GTDB taxonomy): Bacteria > Bacillota > Clostridia > Christensenellales > UBA1242 > WQZR01. The sequence goes on from WQZR01000049.1 coordinate 4,049, forward strand.
TACATTTTAATCAGTTTTGCGCAAGTTGCTTTAAGTTCTTTTTGGTTGTTCACTTTGCTTATTTCAAGAACACCTTTGCTTGTTCCTTCTGCAATTGGTTTACAAAACAAAGGAAACTGCAATGTGTGCCCTTCTATGTCTTTAACATCATAAACTTCAATGAAGCATGGTGTGTTTACACCCATGTCTCTAACAATTCTTTTTGTTTTGCCTTTGTGCAGCGTCACTGCCATAACAAGTGCATCTGAAAACACATACGGAATTTTGTATGCATCAAGAAGTGCAGGCACTTGTGCCTCTCTAGAATAGCCATACATACCTTCACAGATATTGAAAACTATATCCCATCTCTTCCCCGCGTTAAGTTTTTCAACAAGAGAAGTTAGGCACCCAATTCTTTCTGTTGTGTGTCCAAGTTTTTTAAGTTCTGTTTCAATAGCAATAATTGTATCTTCGGTGTCAAACTCTGCTATCTCTTCTGACGTATAGCCTTTTTTTATGTAGTCATCTTTTAAATCATATGTAATGCCAAAATGCATGTTTTTTCCTTTTATGATTGAAGCTAGTCTTCAATCGTTGGGTATTTGGTTGTTTCTTTTGTAAACCCTTCTAGGTGAATATAATTCTTTTCAATCTTCTTAACAAAGTTTGGAAGAAGCGGAACTTTTCCTCCCTTCGATGTGTCCACAACATATGTTGGAACAGCAAAGCCAGATGTTTGTCCAATAAGCCCTTCCATAATTTTTAGACCTGTCTTGATTGAAGTTCTAAAATGTTTAGAACCTGGAATTGGGTCGCACTGGTAAATATAGTATGGTCTCACGCGGTTTCTGACAAGTGCATTAAACATTTTCATCATTGTTTCTGTTTTGTCGTTGATTCCTTTAAGAAGAACCGTTTGGCTTCCAAGTGGAATTCCAGCGTCGGCAAGCATATTGCAAGCCACTTCGCACTCTGGCGAAACTTCTGCTGGATGCATAAAGTGAATGTTAATCCAAAGCGGATGATATTTTTTAAGCATTTTAACAAGTGCAGGAGTCACACGTTGTGGAAGAACAACTGGAACTTTAGTTCCAATTCTTATAATTTGAACATGAGGAATTTTTCTAAGGTTAGACAAAATAAACTCTAACTTAGAATCGCTTAGTGTAAGCGGGTCACCACCGCTAATCAAAACGTCTCTAATCACTGGTGTTCTTTTTATATATTCAATTGCTTCAACAATTTTTTCTTGTGGAAAATGACTGTTCATGTTTTCTGAAACAAGCCTAGACCTTGTGCAATATCTGCATCTAAGCGAACAAAAATCTGTTGCAAGAAGCAAGCATTTGTCTGGATATCTATGAATAATGTTGTTCACTGGTCTGAACTTATCTTCATCAAGTGGGTCGCCTTCCTCTCCAGCAGACATAACCATCTCGTGGCTTGTTGGAACAACAGCTTTTCTTAGAACTTTATTCTCTGTAATAAGACTTGCATAGAACGGAGTCATACTAAAACTTAGAGGAAGTTTATTCCCCTTGCAGTCGTATATTTCTGATTCTTCAAGTTTTATAAGCTGCTTTACTTGTTCTGGTGTTGTGATGCGATTTTTGACATGCCAGTGCCAATCTGCCCATTCTTTTTCTGTAACTGATGGGAATAGTTTTTTTATAGGGTCAGGTGCTTCTTTTGTTTTCATTTTATCGCAATTCTACTTCCTTCGAACCTTCTAGAGTACTCACTTTCCTAGGGTTCTTTTTGCTTATTTTTTGTTAGCAAAACACATAGCCTTCTATTGCAAATTATACTCCTATTATTATAAATGTCAACGGTTTTAACACATATTTTTTTGCAGCCTTTCTATGAGTTTTGTAGTGGCGATTATACATGCTATAATGCACATAGAAGGAAGTGCAAAGTGTCATACAAAACAACAAATTTCACCAAACTTGTTGAAAAAGAAAACATTCAAGTTGATACGTATAATCGAAAGGAAACCTATGAAACGGAGACCAGTTTTGTTGTTAAAGTTAGAATCAATGCCATGACAACAAAAGACGAAGTTGTTGCAGCAGAAAAACTGATTGAAGAAGCGGTTAAAAGAGAAGAAAAACTTGGACACCTTGTGCACAAAGACTTAAGCATTGCTTCAGACAAAAAAGGCTACTATACGTATGCCTCTAAAATTATTGATAAATCAAAATATAATATTCAGTTATATAAACCAACCTACTCTGTGTCTAAAGGAACATCTTTAACTTGATTCTTTTTATGAACGGCTGAGCTATCAAAAATCTCGCCGTTTTTTGCATATTGTGAAATATAAGAAATTGTTTTAAACCCACCAAATTTTCCTGGGTATGTTATTGTTTGTTCAACAAAGTTATTTATTATAAGTCTAGCAACCTTAGCATCTCTAGAAAGTTCTTTTAAACCACCTTCAATTCGTTCTTTTAAGAAACTTAATCTAATAAGATTTCTATTGTCTGCAGTTCTATCTATAATGTCTGTGATAATCATTTCAAGGTCTTTTTTTAGAGTTTTTACTTGAGTTTTAACATTGACACATTTGCCATCTAAATCAACAACATCCACGTTGATAATCATAAGTCTGTTTTTAATTGAATCAGCAAGAACGTTGTGCGGTTGAGTCGAGTTTAAACCACCCACTTCTGCGTGCACTAAAATTCTTTCAAACTTATCTGTTTGGTCCTTTTTTGAAACTGGTTTTTTGTGTCTTTGCTTCTTAGCCATAACGTTTATTATAATTTAAAACTTTAACTGTGTCAAGAGCAACCTTTCCCTAACAACAGATGCTCTAAAAATTTTTTCTTGCTCTGGGGTTTTTGCATTACCCTTTGCCAAAATTTTGATATTGCTTTCTTTAAGTGTGTTTAGAATATTATCAAAGAAAACAAGTCCGTTTTCGTTTTCTGTTTCATCAACAACGCTTGGTTTCTTTTCTATTTCAATAAGCCCAAGCAGATAGCCAAGTTTCAGGCTTTCCATTTTGGAAACAAACTCCGCACTTTCAAGCATTCTTGCGTTTTTTAGAACATAGTATGCTCTTATGATTTCATCTTCTGTTCTTTCTCTTTTTAGTCTTAGAAGTTCTTCCCCTGCCTTAAACTCCAATGCTGCAACATCAACACAGGCCTTTTCAATTGTTCTGATGATTTCCGTTTCGGAAACACCAAGAGTTGTGTCGTTAGAAAATTGATATATGCTTCCCTCTGGTTTAGAACCTTCGCCTTTTTCACCACGTATTGTTAGACCCGATTTTTTTGCAATCTCCGAAATCTCTCCCATTCTGTCCAGCCTTGTGAGAGATGGAAGAAACATCATAACACTCGCCCTCATTCCCGTCCCAACGTTTGTGATGCATGTTGTCAAAAACCCATATGCCGCGTCATATGCAATTTCGAAGTCTTCCAAAATTTTGTCGTCTATAATATTGATTTTTCTATAAGCCATTCCAAGGCTTAGCCCCGGAGTTATGCACTGAAGCC
>WQZR01000050.1 GCA_009780625.1 Bacillota bacterium
CAAGGAAATATGTGTCAGGAAGTGTTGATTTAAACTTCACAATCACCCATGGGTCTTGTTTTTCACGCGTGCTGTCAGATTCTCTTGTGTCTGAGACAGATAGCCCCGTTTCGCATCTCCAGCAATATGGTGTCACACGATAGTCCTTATATATTAGCCCTTTGTTATAAGCCGTTTTGAAAGCCCATAAAACAGACTCCATATAGTCTGTTTTTAAAGTCATATATGCGTTGTCGTATTCACACCAACGAGCAGCCTTTTCAACGTATGGTCTCCATGTTTCGGTTGCACCGGTTACGATTGATTTACATTTGTCGTTAAACTTTCCAATTCCGAATTTTTCGATGTCTGCTTTGCCAGATATTCCCAGTTCACTTTCTGCCATTGTTTCAAGTGGAAGCCCGTGGCAATCCCACCCCCAAGTTCTTGGAACAGAAAGACCAGTCATTGTTTTTTGACGTGCAATCAAGTCTTTAACCAAAGACATCATAAGCGTGCCGTGGTGAGGCTTTCCAGTTGGAAACGGAGGACCATCATAAAAAACAGCGGTCTTATTTCCTTTTGCCATGCTCTTTTCAAATATTTTGTTCTTTTTCCAATACGCTAAAATATCTTCTTGTGTTCGTATCAAATCTATTTTAGAGTCTATTTTCTTAAAGTTTTCCATACCAAAAAGTATAGCACAATATTTGCAATTTTAAAGCCAGTTATTCGTCATCCTGCAGATATTTAGGTGTCATTATAATTTCAACTTTATTCGTTGCCTTAGGTGCAGAAATTGAAGGGCACTCTTCTGCTTGCTCTTGTCTTTTTATTTGTTCTTCACGGAGCACTTCAACTTTTTTATATATGGGAGTCAAAACACTTTCAACTTCTTTTAGAATTTCATCTATGGTCAATCCATCGAGCATTCGCGTTATGTCTTTTCGTGGACCTGCATAATCTCTGTTTTCAAAAAGAAAACTTCTTTTTGCCTCTGGAGAAATTGCCACCCTTTTTGTTTCTGCATCCAGAGAACTTGGGTCTTTTGCGATTTGCAGTTCTCGAAGTCTTTCAATCTTTTCATATAGAGGAGTTAGTTCGCTTCTTATTCTTGTCAGAATTTCATCTAGACTATGCCCATCAAGCATATCTGATATATCTTTTTTAGGAATCTCACAGTTTTCGTTTGTGTAGGTCTCAGAAAAAAATTCTGCCCTTGTTTCAGCATCTATTACAACTTTGTTATTTATTTTTTCGTTTAAATTTTCCGTGTGAATCCTCCTGTCTAACTAATTATATAATTTTTGCCTTCCTTAGCGAAATTAAAACTGTGCCTTTTGTGGTAAACTTAGGTATGGATAAAACGAATAAAAACCTCTTAATAAAAAAAGAAATAATCACAATTACAGCAATTATTGCAGTTTTGTTGGTTTTATGTCTGGCTTTGCCGCTTTTGACACAGAATGTGACAACTGGTTGGTATAGACAATATAATCAATATATCATCGGTCCGCTGGTGAATGCAGCACTTATTTTCTCTGCTTTAAGACTTAAAAAGGCTTACTCGGTTCTGCCTGTTGTTTTGATTCCGAGTTTATGTGCGGCAACTCTTGGCTTGATTGGAATAAGCGCTGTGTTTATGCTTTATATGGTTCCTCTGATTTGGCTTGGAAACATGGCAATCACACTAAGCTTTAGATATCTATTCAAAAATTATATAGCAAAAGCAACTCTTGGAATAACCCTAAAAGTTGCCATCATTTTCTGTGGCTTTTTAATTCTAAGAAGTTTTGAGGTCTTCCCAACCCCTGTTGCCGAAATGCTATTCACAATGATGGGAATGGTTCAATTGATTACTGCAACTGTTGGAGCGATTATTGCTTACGGCGTTGTTAAACTATTCAGGTAGTCTTTCTGTCATGTTCACTTGTTTAGAAAGTTTTTTTGAGGTTGCAAGTTTTTGCGGCCTAGACATCACATAGGATTCTTGTTTTGCTTTGTCCCACTCGTCGATTACATATCGTTGCGGCTCTGGAACAACATTTGAAGGCATTTCTTTTTTTGGAGGGACTGCTGGATATAACACAGTGATTGGTGTTCCGCCAACATATGTTGTTGAAATTCTGCCACCCATTGCCTGAACGTTTCTTCTAAACTCTTCAGCTGACTCTGTGTTTACATAAACAAGCTCAGACTTTTTGCCATCAATTGTGACAAGAAAAGGAAACATGCCGCTCTTTTCGGCTTCTGAAATGCTTATATTCCACCTGTTTGCGTTTTCTGTGTATTCGTCCCAAGTGTGAGGTTTGTTGTTTCTTGTTGCATCTTGGGCTTCTTTATATTTTATTATATTTCTTATGTCTCTATCGTTTAGAGGAATTCTGATTATATTTTCGTCCATCTTTCCCCCTACGCTGCAAACCTTAGACTGCGTCTTCTATATAGGAAGAAAGAACCCGCGATTAGTGCTGCTGAAACTAGAAGAAGAGAAACAATCGCCCATGGGTTTACTGTGTCTATAGGAATTTGAGGAACGAAGCCAAATGGTGTTATGTATGTCATTTCTTTTGGTAGGTCTGCCATTGGACCAAAATACATCAATGTGAATGTAAGACCAAAATAACTATACATAATTACTGCAGCTCGTTTTGGAATAAGACCAATCAAAAGGGCTGTCAAGCCAATGAAAACAAATGATGCCGGCAGATAGACCATAAATGCACTAAACATTTCGCCAAATGCAATAGGTTCGTCCATCACAGAATATGATGTAACCCATAAACCAAACATAACAACAAAGAGCATAACAAAACTTTGAATAAGAGCGTAACCGATGTGTGCAGCAAGCATTCTATGCCTTGAAACAGAACCAGCAAAAACTTGTTCATATCTTCCGTTTTTTTCGTCTCCCACAAGTTTTAGAAGTATGGCTAAAGAAGGAACAACTGCCATAATTGAAGCCAGCATTGTTATCATAACAATAAATATGCGAACGTCTGTGACATTTGGCATCACGGTTTGAATCATCTCTAAGAACGATTCTGTTTCACCCATAACTACTCCATAGGAAGCCCCTAGCATAAACAATCCAGCACACCAAAACAGTGTTGAACGGCGTGTTAGTTTAAATAAAAGCCCTTCTGGAGACTTCATAAGGAAACCACCTTCTCTTCTTCCAGTCTTTTCAGCAAATATTCCCCTTCCAAAATCTCTAATTGAATTTAGATAAAAAGCAACTGCAATGCAAATAATTCCTATTCCTAGAAGCACAAACAATGGCCATGCAATGTTTCCTGCCATTGGTTGAGTTTGAGCTGCAAGACCAATTGGCGAAGTGAAACTTAGCCATTCTGCGGAAACATCGCCCATTGCTCTAACCATATAGAAAAACAGAACTGCTCCAATAGACATTCCAATTGCACCAGTTCTGCTTGCAGAAAGGTTTGCAAATATTGCAGCAACGCCTGCAAAAACAAAACCAGAAACTCCTATGCTAAAACCAAACATTGCAGCCCCAGCCACACCATAGAACCCCCAAAGTGCAAACATAATAAGAATTGAAAGTGCAAGGTTCATAAGCCCTGCAAAAGAAAGAACTGCAGCAAGGTTAGCAAGCCTTCCAACAGGCAGACTGCGAATAACTTCACCTTGTCCTTTTTCTTCTTCTGCTCTTGTGTGTCTAATCACAAAAAAGATGTTCATTATTGCAACGGTTATAACCATTGTTAGAATCATGCTTGAAGCATATAGACTTGCAGGCGATGCCTCTCCAAAGATTGGACCAAGCATTGCAACAACCGCAGGGTTTGCCCACATTTCAACCATTCCAATCATTGCAGCAGACTGTGCGTCGGAATACAGCCCGCCATATGCAATAGCCACAAATATGGTCAAAAACAAAAGCACGCCAAGCCAGATTGCCGTTGATATACGTTCTTTTCTGAGAACAAACTTCATTAAATCAAATGTTCCGTAAAAGAGACTTCTCATTTTGCCTCCTTGAAGTGCTCTCCAAATAACGCTTCAAGAGACGAAGCACATTTAATATCTTTTTGACTAATTTCTTTTGTTTCGCCTTTTCTGATGATGTATACCCTGTCGCAAAGTTTTTCAACTTCGCTTAGAATGTGGCTTGAAAGCAAAACACTTCTTCCTTGTTTTTTAAGTTCCTGAACGCACTCAACAAAAACCTTTTCCATAAGAGGGTCTAGCCCGCTGGTTGGTTCGTCCAAAATATATAAATCTGCATCACACGAGAACGCTGCAATCAAAGCAACCTTCTGACGGTTTCCTTTTGAATATGTGTTGCATTTTTTTGAAGGGTCAAAATCAAACCTCTTAATCAGTTCATCTCTTCTCTCTTTGTTTATTCCTTTTTTTCTTAGATTTATAAAAAAATCTATAACCTCGCCACCTGTCAGGTTTGGCCACAGAGCAACATCGCCTGGAACATAGGCAATGTCTTTATGAATTTCAACAGCATCTTTCCATGTGTCTTTTCCAAAGATTGAAGCCGTTCCCTCAGTTGCTTTCAAAATTCCAAGCAACACACGAATTGTTGTTGTCTTCCCTGCACCGTTTGGTCCAATAAAGCCAACAACCTCACCTTTTTTGATTTCCATATTTACATTCGTGAGCGCTTCCATTTTTCCAAAATTCTTTTTTAGATTCTTAATTTCAATCATAGTCACCCTCCAAAATTATATTACTTCTTTAAGTATACCATCTTTTATGCAACCAACGGTCTATCTGCTGCTGGTTTCCTTGCGTCTAGGCTTCTTAGATATTTCATATGCATATCATAATAGAATTTAGATTTAAACAACACATTATCTTTTTCTGAATAGAATGGTTGAGTTTTGGCATATTCAATAAACTTGGCTTCTTTTGCTGCTTCTGTTTTGAAATATTGTCCACTTCCTGGAAAAGGGTTTTTGCTGGTTATTCTTCCTTCAAGAGTTATTTCTTGTTGCACAAAAAACTTTGCCGCGTCTTTTGGCAGGCGTCCCGTTTTTTGGTCTTTTGGTTCTGTTATTACATAGAACCCTTTGCCCTTGTTGTCTTCGCGTCTATAAACACCAGACATTGCCGAGTCAGCTTCAACATAGTCAATTTCTTTAAACGACTGACCAGCAAGTCTTCTGAAAATTTCCGCATTCTCTGGGCTTAGCGATTCTGTTCTTATAACAACTTGTGCAGCCTTTCCTTCATGCCCGTCACTAAAAAGCGTAACGATGCCCTTATCCCAAAGTGCGACGCATAAATCTTTAACGCCTTCTTCAATGTAATAGTCTGGGTCTTCAAGCAAAGATTCCATAGGTAGTTCGTTTGGTGCCAATATGCAACCATTTTCGAAGAATGCAACAAGAGAAGTCCCTCTTATCTCGTCCACAGATTTTACAATATATTTTTTCTCTTGACGACTGACAACATAGCCAGGTCTTCTTTTATAGCTATCAATCATGAAACTATCAATTCCCATGTCATCCTCCTTAGTCGTTAGATATATTCGTCTTTGTCTAGAAACTCTTCTATTCCAAGTTTAACTTTTGCAACTTTCATTGCTGCTTCAACTTGTTGTTTTCCGCTCTCACTATAGTTTAACATTTTTATTGCTTTTTGTGGATGAACAAGAACGCGTTCATAAAGAATTTTGCTGTCCACGTCCGGCTTAGGTTTTCCAACTTTTTCAATAATTGCAGTCATGCGAACTTGTGCAATCTCTCTGCCTTCGTCTATGCATGTTTGATAGCCAACAAGAACAGGTACTTTGATTGTGATGTTCACTTCTTCCAAAACTTCTCGCCTTAGAGTTTCAACTCTATTTGCGTCTTGCGGTTCTGGTTTTCCACCCGGAAAGGAATAAACTTTCTTGCCGTTATATATTTCACCTTTTAGAAGCACGCGTCCGTCGGAGGAAAAAAGAATGCCCCACACTTGTGTGGTTGGCAAGCCTTCTCTAACTTCTCCGTTGTGCCAAGTGAACATTTTTTCTCCTCTATCTGCTGCTTACTCTTGCATATTCTGGAACAACAACGTTTCTATGAAGTGCCTTGTGTGTTTCGCTTCTTCCGTCGTGACAAAATCTGCAAACAGTCCATATGTCATCTAAATCTTCGCTTCCAACTCTTTCATAAGTCAAGTGATGCCCTATTGCATCCCTTAGACTAACTTTTCTTTGACAAACCAAGCAATGGCCATTGTCCCTATCGTATGCAGCACGCTTGATTTGTTTCCAGTGCTTTGAATTTAAATAATCTAAATATGTGTGTGCGACTTCGCCTGTTTCAGAGCGTATTGGCAATTGTTGCCAATTTGTGTTTTGTGGTCTTGCTGTTGGTGTTGGTTGTTTTGGTTGGCTGCATAAAGCTTTTCGAATATTCTCCCAGTATAAGTATTTATAAACAGTTTGGTCGGCTCTATCAATAAAAACTCTCATAACCTCTGCAACTTTTGGATTTCCAGCCCCATGAAGGACAACAAGTTGCTTTCTTATTTCGTTTTTAACTCTTTCAATGTGCTCAGATGTTTCAACACCTTTTGGTGCAGGCGGAGCAAAAAGTCCACGTCTTAAATCTTCCCAATATGCAAGGCGGCATCTTGTGCGTTTAGAACGTTTTATAAACTCCTTCATCACTTGCTTTGCTCTTCGGCTTCTGAAACCATGAAGTCTTTCTAGATGAGCAAAAATTTCTTTTTTGATTCGTTTAATTCGTCTCTTGAGCATTCTACTCCCCTTTTGTTTCTCTATCTAACAATTTTAGCATGGTTGGAATTCGATTGTCTCCATGCATTTCTTCGATAAACTTCTTTATTTCATCTTCGGTGCGCTCGCTATCAAAAGTTATATACAGCGGGGTTTTGCTTTTTCCACGTTCAACATGA
>WQZR01000051.1 GCA_009780625.1 Bacillota bacterium
CAGAAGCGATGCAGGAACTTCAGAAAGTTTTGGGTTTAAAACAACTTCCAATGCGTATCGAATGCTTCGATAACTCGCATATTGGCGGCACAAGCACAGTTGCCAGCATGACAGTTTTTGTTGGTGGAATGGCTGAAAGAAAACACTATAGAAAGTTTAAATTGAAGGCTAATACAAACAGCGACGACTATCTTGCAATGGAAGAAGTTTTGACAAGAAGGTTTTCATATCTCGTAGGGGTTCATCCGCAGATGAACCCGGGCTTATCTGCGGATAAGCCCCTACAAACCCGCACAGACATCAGTTTTTCCGCAACTCCAAACCTTGTTGTTATTGACGGCGGAAAGGGGCAACTGGGTGTTGCAGTTAAAGTCCTTAAAGATTTAGGTTTATACGGTAAGTTTGATGTGATTGCAATTGCAGAACGAAACGAAGAAATCTTCCTTCCAGAGCAGACTGTGCCGGTTGTGTTGGCTAAGGGCAATTATGCTCTAAGACTTGTGCAAAGAATAAGAGACGAAGCACACAGATTTGCAATAGAGTTCCACAGAAACAAACGAAGCAAGTCAATTTAATGTTATACTAAGTATATGAAATTAATCGTAGGTCTAGGAAATATTGGTTTGCAGTATGATAAAACGTTTCACAACGCAGGGTTTTTGGCGTTAGACTTTTTTATGAAAAAGCACGGCTTAACAATGGACAAGAAAACAAGCGTTGGAATGACCACAAAAGCAAAGGTGCTTGGGCAAGATGTGATGTTTCTAAAACCTTCAACATTTATGAATCTAAGCGGAAATGCAGTTGTGCATTTTTCTAGGAAGTTTAAAATTGAACCAAAAGATATTTTGGTTGTGTTTGATGATATTGATTTGCCGCTTGGCGAAGTTAGATGGAGAGAAAAAGGCAGCGGCGGAACACATAATGGAATGAGAGATATTTGCCAAAAGCTTGGGTCTAAAGATTTCCCACGCGTTAAAATTGGAATTGAAACAAGAACATCTGAAGAAAAACTTAAGTTTAAACTTTCAAGTTATGTGTTAAAGAAACTTCCAAAAGAAGTTCTCGACGGCATGAACAAAGAATTTGAAGTTGCGGCAGGCATGATTGAAGACTGGTTGAGGGGGTAAATATGGAACATCTAGCAATTCTTAGACAGCCGTTTTTAGATTTGATTCTCTCTGGTGAGAAGACTATTGAAACTCGGTGGAGTAAGAATAAGATTGCTCCGTATAAACAAATCGCTGTCGGCGACACTGTTTTATTAAAAGAAAGCGGCAAGAAAGTTGTTGCAACGGCAGTTGTTGATAAGGTGGAATTCTATGAACTAACCGACGGTGTTTTTGAAATGCTCGAGAAAAAATATGGAAAACAAATCTGCATGCACTTGTTTACAAACAAAGAAGACATAAGAAAAAGAAACTACGCAACGCTTATGTGGTTTAGAAATATAACAAAATGCGAGCCGATGGAATGGAAAAACAGGGGAATGAGTGGCTGGGTTGTGGTAGAATGATTAAGTGGAAGAGAAATTAGCACAGTTAATTAAAAACAATGTTGATTTGAATAACTTGGAACAAGGTTTGTTTGCGAGCAGTAAACAAACTGTTTTTTTAACAGGTCTTAGCGAAATTGCTTTGGTTCTTCTGGGGTTTGAAAAACCGACTGCGATTTGTGTTTCGGGAAAAGACGAGAAAGATTTTTTTATGGAAGTGCTTTCAAGTTTTGGGAAACGTGTTGTAGATGTAGGGGCTAGCCACCTGGGTAGCCCTGGGTCGTGCGGGTGCCCGACCCCTACAGTGTTGCATCAAGTGAGCAATAGCGAATTCGACTTTCTAATTATCGAAGCAAAAGATTTTAAACCAACATTCCCATCAAGAAAAGAAATTGAATCTAAAACTCTAACATTTGAAAAAAACAAGAAGTATGATTTCTTTGGTTTAGCAAAGCAACTGGTTGCAATGGGCTTTGTTAAGCGAGAGCATGCACAAGACGCGGGAGATTTTTCCGTGTTAGGTGACACGGTTATGATTAAACAGTTTGATGGGCAAGTTGTGAAACTATCTTTCTTTGGTGACGAGTTGGAGAATATAAAAACAAATGAAAAGAAAGATTTAGTTAAAATTTTAGGGTCGTGCGGGTGCCCGACCCCTACAGACGAAAATGTAGGGGTTAGCCACCTGGGTAACCCTAAACCAATCTTTTCATTGTTAGACGAATCAGTTCCAATTTGCATAGTAAACCCAAAACGCATGATGGAAACGCTTAGAGCAGACGAAGAACTTAAAAAACATGTTGCTGTCTTAGAAAAATACGAAAACCCTAAGGTTGCATTTCAAAGCATGCTTACATCAAACCCGTTTTTTGCAAGCGACAAGTTCTATGAACCTAGATGGCAAACAACAAACTTTGGCGGGTTGACAAGCGACAGATTGGCAATTGAAACAAAAACACTTCTTGAGGAGAACTATAAGGTTGTTGTTCTGTTTGCGAACAAAGATGTGATGAAGAATGTAGGGGGTGCGTTGAATGTAGGGGTCGCACCTGAGAGCGACCCTAGTGTTGCGGGCTCGTCTCAGGTCGAGCCCCTACATTGCGTCCCGCAAAATGTTTCAATGGAAATCGGCAACCTAAACAACTCCATAATCATGCCGACAGAAAAACTTGCAATAATTTCGCATAAACCGTTAGTTAAAATCAAAAAGAGCCTACTCGATAAAATGAATGCTTCTGAGTTTAAGGAAGGCAGCTTTGTTGTGCATGCTTTCTATGGTGTGGCTAGATTTAAAGGGATTACTAAAATCGAGAAGCCTGATAGTTCCAAAGACTATCTCGAACTTGAATACGGTGGTGGTGACAAGGTTTTTGTTCCTGCTGAAAATGCGGGTTTGGTTAGTGAATACCGCGGAAGCGACAAAGCACCAAGACTTCACAAACTTTCAACAAAAGAATATGAGAAAATCAAAAAACGCGTTAGGGAATCTGTTAAGGAGTTGGCGTTTGATTTGATTAAACTATATAAAGAACGTGAGAAACAAAAAGGCTTTGTGTTTAACGATGAATGCGAGGTTTCAGAGTTCTTCCACGAAGGTTTTGGTTTCGAACTTACGGAAGGGCAAAAAGAAGCTTATGAAGACATCAAAAAAGACATGGAAATGGGTAAGCCCGTTGACCGTTTGATTTGCGGAGATGTTGGCTATGGCAAAACCGAACTTGCTTTGAGGGCGGCTTTCAAAGCAATTAAATCTGGAAAGCAGGTTGCCTTGCTTGCACCAACGACTATATTGACTTTCCAACACTATAACACTGCTCTTAAACGTATGAAGAACTTTGGCATTGAAGTTCGGCTTCTAAACCGCTTCAAAACTAAAAAAGAAAGAGAAGTCATTTTAGGGGAACTTAAAGACGGCAAGGTTAATTTGATTATTGGCACTCATAGCTTACTTTCAAAGGAAGTTAAGTTCTTTGATTTGGGTTTATTGATTCTAGATGAAGAACAACGCTTTGGCGTAGGGCATAAAGAACAGATTAAGAACCTAAAAAAATCGGTGGCGGTTTTAACTTTAACCGCAACGCCGCTTCCAAGAACACTGCATTTAAGTTTAATTTCAGTTAGAGATATTTCAGTTTTAGACACTCCACCACCAGGAAGACTTGCACCGATTGTTAAAGTTTCTAAATACGACATTAAGGAAGTTATATCAGCAATTCATAAGGAGCACCAAAGAAACGGACAGACATTAATTATTTTCAACAACACAGAAAAGATTAGTGCTTTCTGTGCGGGACTTCAGCAAGCATATGAAAACACGTATGGCGAAGATAATATACGCTTTGAAGCAGTGCATGCAAAGATGCCTGTGAATTCTATTGAAAACAAAGTTTTAAGAATGTATAATCGCGAAATCGATGTGCTTGTTTCAACAACACTTATTGAAAACGGAATTGATTTGCCTGAAGCAAACACATTGATTGTGTATGAAGCGCAGAATTTTGGACTAAGCCAACTATATCAATTGAAGGGAAGAGTTGGAAGGAGCACAAAGCAAGCATATGCATACTTCACTTTCAAGAATGCAAACAGCCTGACAGAAGAAGCAATCAAGCGGCTTGAAGCAATAAAAGAGTTTTCCGATTTAGGTAGTGGCTATAAAATCGCAATGCGAGATTTGGAACTTCGAGGTGCGGGGAATATCTTGGGCGCAGAGCAAAGCGGGCATATGGAACAGGTTGGGTATGACGAATATGTGAAAATCCTAAACGACTGTGTGCTTGAAGCGAAGGGTGAGAAAGTTAGAGAACAAAAAGAAATTATCCTTGGTTTTAACATTAAAGCAGAAATTGCAGATTCGTTCGAAAAAGACACAGCAAACAGAATTAAGATTTATAAGAAGTTTAGTGAAATTTCAAATGTTCTGGAATATGGCGAGAAGTTGAAAGAACTTGAAACTGAATATAAACGCAGTGTTCCAGAAGAGATTAGAACTCTTGCAAAGCTTGCATGGCTTAAAAACCTTGGGGTGGAAGCGGGGGTGGCAAAAATCACCACAACACCAAAAGAGATTTTCCTCTCGTTCTATAAAGAAGATTTCAATCTAAGCCCACATTTTTCGAAGACCATAAACAAGTTCCAAGAACCTGCAACACTTATGATGTCTAAAGATATTATGGTTAGAATTTCAACTGATGCAAATCAGTTAGACACAGCAATTAAGTTTTTGACGGAATTAAACAAAAATAACTAATCTTTTTGTTATAATAGTCTTATTAAAAATAAAGAGGTGCCTGTGCCGCTTACTAAAGGAAAATGCACTAACTGTGGTGGAGTTGTTGAGTTCGACGGAAAAAAAGAACACGGTTGGTGTCCATATTGTGAAACTAAATATGTTAAAGAAGACATAATAAGCAACTATTATTCAAATCAGACTTTTCATGTTGGAGAAGCAACGTTTAGTGTTGGAGAAAGAGCAGAGAACCTATATGAAAGAGCAAAAGAATTTCAAGCAGTTGATAATCTAGAAAAAATTAAAGAATATGCAGAGCGAGTGCTTGATGTAGACATAAACCACAAAGGCGCAAAAGAACTTTTGGAAAACCCACTTGGAGAATATTATCTAAACGTGAGCTTGCATCATGTTAGAAGTTATGTTGAACCAGGCGATGTTTTTTCTGGATATTTGGGTTATGTGACAGAAATGCATATTCTTTATAAAGCAAATGAAACACATAATCTCGATTTTGGAAAAGACGCTTCGTTTAGAATACATAAATATAAAACAAGGTTGATTATTGCAACCGATTCGGATGTCTATCTTTTGATGTTTGTGCCTAGCCCTAACAAAGATGTTGTTGTAGATATTGTGTTTAACGAAGAGTTGTTTGAATTTGAAATCAGCAAACACAATTGCAAAGATATTCTTTTTATGAGAATGCATGATAAAGAAAAATCAAAGCTCATCAGAGCAACAATAAACAAACAAAGAAAGAAAAAAGAACTTGCAGACAAAAAGCAAAAAGAAGGAACCTGCGAAATTGAAAAGGCAATAAAGTTTATGGAAGAAAAAATCAGTGGAGATGAAATCAAAAGACTGAACTAAATAAGGAGAAACAGATGCAGGAGTATATTGAAAAGTTATACAATGCTTGTTCGCGTGGCACATGCTACCCAAAAGTTAGAGAGCATTGGAGTGCAGACAACAGGTTTTGGGGGCACTGTGCGGTTGTTTCTGTTTTGATGTTTGAAAAATTTGGAGGCAAGCTTTTTAAGTGCGTGATTAAAGAAGAGAATATTGAACACTATTTTAACGAAATAGGTGGCAAGAAATGTGATGTGACTATTTCTCAGTATAAATATCAACCTACTTATGAAAATATAAAAGAAGTGACAAAGGAAGAAATATTAAAAAATCCAGATACACAAAATCGATATAACAAACTTAAAACCAGATTTTAAGAATGCCAATTGAGATTAAAACCAACCCCGAAAGCCAAGCAAGATTAAGCTTGCTTTTTTTTGCGAGCCTAGTTCCTGCATAAAGCCCTGCAAATATAAAAAGAACATCAAGAACCAGGCTAAAGGCAATAATGATTATATAGTCAGTAGCACGGCTGAAGATAATTCCCGCACCAACTCCAACCGCAATGCAATCAAGAGATAGGGCAAGGGCGAGGGCTAGTGCTTCTTTGGTGGACAGAATTTTGTTTTTGTCTTTATCTGCTTCTTCTGGCTTTGCAAACAGTTTAATAAACCAATGACTGTTCTCTGTAACCACTCTTTGAAAGATTGACCCTAAGATTTTAAACACGCCAAGAGTTATGAGAATTGAACTAGAAAAAATTATGGTGGCGGTTTCATCTATGTATTCTGAAAACACACTTCCAAAGAATAAAGAAAGCCCGAGAACTATTGAGCCTACTATCGTAATAAGCAAAATTGAAACAAACGGAATGCGTATTCTATTTGCACCATAAGCAAAACCCATGGCAAGCGCGTCTAAAGAAATACTAAAAGTTAGAAATAAAGCAGAAAGAAAAATGCTCATACGCCAAGGTATGAGCATTTAAAAGTTTTGGTTTATTTCGGTTCATAGCCGCAGTTTGGGCAATGCACTCCGTGCTTATCTTCCAAAAGTGGGTGACCACAATAAGGGCATGTTTCCATATAATTTCTCCTTATAGACCTAAGTCATTTGCGATGTTTTTTAGTGCAATAAGTGTCTGTTCTGCCATATAGTCAAATGGCTTGTTTAGGCGTTCACAGAATCGCATAATGCGTTCTCTATCTGTCCCTGCAGCAAAAGCTGGTGTCGCCCAACGTTTGTGCACACTTGGCATTTCGACAAG
>WQZR01000052.1 GCA_009780625.1 Bacillota bacterium
TGTCCTCTTGCAATTGTTGTTTGGTGAAGTGTTCTTCCTGCGTCGTCTCTAAATACCAAGGCTGTTGGTGCGTTTATTGTCCAACTTGCTTTAATTGTCATGCCTGAACTAAAGTGCATTGCTTCAACTTGCTTAGATGTTCTAAGTCCAGACCATAAATCTGATTTCCATCCTGCAAACGTATGTCCTGGATACACAGGTTCTGCAATCTTTGCAACGTTATATGTTGTGTCAATTGACTGTCCTCTTGAAATTGTTCTTGCTGATGTTGGTGCTCCAAACCCGTCTTCAAACCTAATTGTTGTTGGGTTCAAAACTCCCCATGTTGCAATTATGGTTGTATCCGTGTTCCACACCCTATTATTTATTTCCCAGGTTGTCACAGGAAACGGTGCAATGCTTGGAACTCTCCAGCCATTGAAAAAGTGTCCTGCTTGCACTGCATCTATTACATTCAATTCTGCAGATTGGTTTATGCTTGTTCCGGCATCCAAAACAATCTGTCTGATTGTTCCACCAATCCCGTTCTCAACTGTCAACGTCACTGTTGCTGCACTGGCTTGGGTGGACATGATGTTTTGGTGACTCATTTCAGTTTTAAAAGTTAGTGCAAGAAAAGACACAAAAAAAATTGGAAGACCCACGAGCAAAAATGTAGCAACAATCAAACGTCTAAGATTTCTTCTCAAAAACATTTTCATATTCTTCGGAGCCCTCCTCTCTAGAAGCAAGACGACCATTTCTTTCTTTGATTAAAGTTTAATATGAGACCCAACATTTTCAAAATTAGAACCTTCGTTTTTGAATGATATTTTATAAAGTATATATATACTTCTTTTTTTGTGGTATAATTATTTTTTGGTATTAAAAAAACGCCCTGGGCGTTTTTTTTGTTTGTTTTGCTTATTTTGTTACTTGTTTTACAAGCATTGCAAAGTTTTCTGGTGCGTCATAAGCAATTTCCGCAAGAACTTTTCTGTCGATTGTTATGTTTGCTTTCTTAAGTGCATCCATAAATCTTGAATATGTTGTGTCGTTCATTCTGCAAGCAGCGTTAATTCTCGCAATCCAAAGACTTCTCATATCACGTTTTTTAAGTCTTCTTCCAATGTAAGCATACATTCCTGCTTTCATAACAGCTTGTCTAGCAATTCTAAAGCTAATAGAAGATTGCCCTCTGAAGCCTTTTGCTTGTTTTAATATTGCTCTTTTTTTCTTAGCACCTGTAACGGCTCTTTTAACTCTCACTTTATTTGTCTCCTATTAGTTTTATTTTTTTCTTATGTTGCCTTGAAGCAAAAGTCTCATGTTTTGCTCATCTGCTTTTGCAACGTATGCAGTTTGTCTTAGGTTTCTTTTTCTTTTTCTGTCTTTTTTGTTAAGAATGTGGTTTTTGTTTTGTTGGCCACGTTTAACTTTGCTTCCGCTACTTGTAAGTTTAAGACGCTTCTTTGCACCAGAGTGCGTTTTCATTTTTGGCATTTGTTTTCTCCTTAATTATTTTTTGCTTGGTGCTAAAATCATGATTACATGTTTTCCAAGTCTTTCTGCTGGTTTGTCAACTATTGCAACATCTTTAAGACCTTCATAAAATTCTGTAGTCTTTGCGATTGCTGCTTGAGGTGTTGCTTGCTCTCTTCCTTTCATTTTCAAAACGACTTTAACTTTGTCGCCGTCTTCAAGGAAACGTCTTGCATGCTTTGCTTTTGTTTCAACGTCGTTCTTTTGAATAACCATTGAAAGCTGAACCTCTTTAAGCTGACCTGTTTTTGCTTGTTTTGCTTGTTCTTTAAGTTTCTTTTGTTGCTCGAATTTAAACTTACCGTAGTCCATAATCTTGCAAACTGGTGGAACAGCGTTTGGTGAAATTTTAACAAGGTCTAGCCCTGCATCTTCTGCCATTCTCATGGCTTTGGCTGTTGGAACAATTCCGACTTGATTTCCCTCTTCGTCGATTAATCTGATTTCAATATCTCGGATTTGCTCGTTTTTTTGGGTCGTGTCTTTGTTGTTTTTACCTTTGTTTAGTATAACTACCTCCTTAATTAAAAAATGAGTTCTTTACAAACTCATCTCCCAAAAAACATATATTTTTACACCGTGTGTTTAGATATAAGTTATTGACCGCGCCTAACTCGTGTTGGCTGGTGAGAAATGAATTCTGCTTTAGTTTTTATTATATATCAATCTAAGGTTTATGTCAACGGTTTTAATTACTCTTTTCTTGCCTGCTCGGTCAGAAACGAAATAAATTCCAAGAAGGTGTCCGATTCCACTATGTTTTCGAAATTAGAATTGATTACATTGGCCAACTCTTGCCAACGTTTCTTCACATGTAGCAGTTTGAAATTGAAGAATGATTCCAAAACAATTTTGTCTTCATTTTCTGAGTGTTTTGAAAACTCTTTATAAAAACATTCTTCGTCTAAATCCCTATCGAACAGAACGACTGCCAGAATTAGAGAGCTCTTTGAATCATCATCGCAATCTAAATCTTTAAAAGCATCGCAGAAAAAATCAAGCTTAAGTATTGAAAATTCTCTATAAAGTTCTTCAATATTTCTCATATTTCTATCTTGTGCTGTGAAATATTGAAAATGCAATGAGTTCTCTGTCAACAAATGGTAATAAAATAACAACATATAGTTGCTATTTTAGACATAATACTCTATATCTTGTGTTTATGCCAACACATCTTTCAATATACCATTTACAAAACTTCCAGATGTTGAAAGCGAATAAGTCTTTACAAGCTCCAAAGCTTCATTAATTGCAACTTCTTTTGGAGTGATGTCATTCTTAACTTCATATATTGCAATAAACATGCAAGCCAAATCAACGTCAAGAATTTGATTATAAGAAAAATCCTTAACCGCCCCCTTCACCGATTCAGTCAAATTTGGCATATCTTTTTTTATGCCGTTAAAAATCGTTTCAATAAATTCAATATCTTTTTTCTTAAGGTTTTCTTTGGTTGAAATAACAACCCCATCTCTCTCGAGATTTAAAACCAGATTAGGCTCAGCCTCAGAATTTACAACAAGAGAATAAACATTTTGAAGCAGAACCTCTCTTGCCATTCGAATTCCGAATTTCTTAGTGTCTTTTTCCATTATAACCTATTTCAATTCAACGCTGCAAACGTTGATGTTTATGCTTAATACTTTATTGTCAATCAAACTTGCAACACCGTTTCTTATGTTTTCCTGAACTTTATATGAAACGCTTGGAACTGATACATCAGAATAAACAATTATGTTAACAAAAATTTCAATGCCGTTTGGTAGATAGTTCACCTTAACGCCATCATATTGGCTTGTTTTAGATTTATTTCTTAGTTTAACAGAAAAAGCCTCACCCATTCCGGCAACACCTGAAATTTCTTTTGTTGCCAGGTGAATTACAGAAAGAAGAATGGTTTTATCAACCGCAACTTTTCCCTTTTCATTACTATATCCGATATCTTGTTTCATAATGGTCTTTTCTCCTATATGTTTATTTTTTATTTTAACATATGTTAATCAAAAATAAAAACGCCTTTTAGGCGTTTTTAGTTAATTGGCATAATTCTTATATTGGCAACACTAAGCCCAGGGACCTGTGTTTGCATAACTGTGACGATTTGTGCAATCTCCGCAGAGGTTAGAATGTTTGAAGTTTGCAAAACCACCGTAAAACTTTCCCCATTTGATGTACTTACGACCGCATCTGAGAATCCAATTGCTCTAATTAGCCCCTCTGCTGCGTTTTTGACATCCATTAGTCTAATTATATTGTTCTTTTCAGACAGCGCCAAGTCTCGCTGCACAGTTGTTACGTTTGGGTTATTTATAATCGCATCATAATATGCAATCTGCTGATTCCTCATATTCAGCCTGTCAGCTCTATATGTCACAAAATAGTCAGCTGTTGTGATTTGCTGTCCAGCTCCCATGTCGACAACTCTATTATTTAACACCACATTTAAAATTCCAGTTGCAACAAGCAGAACCATCATTGCACTCAAAACTATAACTTTATTTCTCTTAGAAAACATATGCCCTCCTGATTTCTTAACTACCTTATTCGAATAAAAATATTTTTAGAACTAGTTTATCGACCAACCACAACTTCAATTTTCGAAGAAGGAATCTTTAACGCAGCTTCGGTTGCACGAATGATGTCGAGCCTAACTCTGATATCACTTGCCCCACTTGCCACAATAACAACACCTCTAATTTCCGGCGGATGTTCAGCCAAAATCAGCGGCCGGCTTTGACCACCTTGTGTGATGATGATTGGCGTCTTTGTAATCACACCATTTCTTTCTTCAGTTGAATATGCAATATCAACTTTTCCAGGTCCCTCGAGTGTGACAATCACGCTAACACGCCCCGCTCCATTTATTTCACCAAGAACCTTAGAGAGTCTATTCTCCAAGTCTTGACCATATTGCAAATAACCAACAACTGGTTGCCCTGTGTTTTGTTGTTGACTGCTGTTCGAATTACTGCTATTCCTATCTGGTGTCAATGTGCTATAGAAAATCAATCCAACAATAATTGCTGCAATAACAAGAACAATAATCTCAATATGTTTAATTGTTCTAAGTTTTTTTATAAAACCTATTTCTTTAAAAGAAAAGCCCATAACTCACCTCATATAGTTCTTATTTCTGACATAGTACACAATATATTGTGTTTTACATAAACAATATGTTGCCATCATCAATTCTTATATGTGACTTTATTAGAAGAATAACTCTATTTTTGTCTTCATTTGTAAGACCTCTATTGTTTAGATTTATAATCGATATAGAAGAGACCTTAAATTCTAAACTTGAAGAATCAACCACAATAACACAATCGACTTTATGACCCATACCCGCAATTTCTTTTATAAGTGTTTCACGTAAAACTTCCCCACGTTGTCTATTTATATCTCCGACAAATTGTTGACTGACCAAACTTTCACCACCTAGCCCAGCCATAAAATCTAGCCCCTCACCATTTCTAATTCTATTAATAAAGCCAGGAATTGGCGTAACAATAACAAAAACACAAACCAAACCCATAACAGCTTTAACATGTTTAGCAAAAGCCGTCTGGCTTAAAACAATATCAACAATAATGGTTAGAATAATCACGCCAGTGATACTTAGGATATATGTCGCCATCTCACTCCTTTTTTAGAATGCGTTTGCAGTAAACATAATTAAGGTAATCATAATCATGTAAACGAAACTTACAGCCAAAATACAAGCAATCAACATTGGAATACATTTCGAAACACCATATAGGAAATTAGAAATTTTGCTATCACAAATTGGTTCAATAACAGCGCTAACCAATCGTATGCCTAAAGAAAAAATAACCATCTGAATAATCGGAATTAAAACAATTGCTAAAAGCAGCACAATTCCAACCACACCGACAGCATTTTTTATAAGCCCGCTTCCAGCCAAAATCATATCAAACCCATCCCCCAAAAAACCACCAACAATCGGTACAGTCCCCTTTATTGCATAACGCGCCGTGCGAACAGAAACGCCATCATACACACTTGCAGTTATTCCTTGGAGTGTTAGAAACGCCATAAAGATTGTGAACGACGTTCCAACAATCCATTTATATGAACTTGAAAAGAATTTAACAAATTTATCTAGCTTAATTCCACTTGAGATATTTGAAAGAATTGTGAAAATGAATGAAAAAATAATCAACGGAACAAGAATAAGTCTAACTAGTTGCATAATCACATTTGAAAAGATTAGCACTGCAGGTTGGTATATATTTGCCGAAACCACACCTCCCATTGCCGTCATAACCGTCAAAAGAATAGGAAAAACAACATCCATCTGCGTTTTTATAAGATTTATCGTTTCAGTTGTAAGCACAACAAAGTCAATAAAAATATAACTCACAATAACAACAATCACGCCATAGCACACAAAATGAACCAACTCAGACACTCCACCTTGTCCGCCACTTCTAAGCGAACTTACAATCGAACCAAGAACAGCCACTCCCACAAGAAGAGCAAGAATCGGTAAAAACGCCAAGACCTCATCAAAAACAAAACCTAAGAGTACTCTAAAAAGACTTTCATAACTTGTGGCAAATTCCCCAGACACAATTTCTTTAACCTTATCGATAAAACTAGACCCACCAAAAATTGAAAGTTCTCCCTCACTAAGTTTTTTGACAATATTATCAAGTACTGAGAAATCTAGATTGTTTAATTGACTACTAACATTACTAGAAATTTCTCTTTCAATTTCATCAAGAGTCATAAATCCTTTCTCCTTCTTAGGTGTTTAACAAAACCGTCACAATATCAACAATCCCCAAAAGAACTGGTAAAGAAATCACAAGAATAATAATCTTTCCACCAAGCATGATTTTGTCGGCAAGACTTTTGTTCCCGCTATCTTCACAAATATTTGCAGAGAACTCAGTCAAAAATCCAACGCCAACAATTTGCATCAACGCCGAGAACAACCCCACATCAATTCCCGTCAGTTGCGTGATTTGTCTAAAAACAAAAAACACATCGGTGAAAATGTTAAACATCATAATTACCAAAACAATTCCACCAGCAACGGCAATAAAAACAGCAAACTCTGGCTTAACTGGTCTAACAATCAAAGTGGCCATGGAAGCAATCAAGCCAACACCAATAATTTTCAATAATTCAGCCATAGCCCTCCTTCATCAAAAAAAGTTAAACAGATTCTGAACCGTTCCGAATAAATCTGAAATGAGCCCAAGAGTCATCAGAAGAACCACAATAACACCCGCAA
>WQZR01000053.1 GCA_009780625.1 Bacillota bacterium
AATGATTTAGAAGAAAAAGCAATTAAACTTTTGGAAAACGAAGCAGTGCGTGCAGAAATCAAAAATAAATACACTCATATTTTTGTTGATGAATATCAAGATATCAACAGCATGCAAAACACAATATTGGAAAGATGTCAAAAGTTAGACAATATGTTTTTTGTTGGCGATGTGAAGCAAAGCATCTATGGCTTTAGACGTGCAAACCCACAGATTATTATTGAGAAACTTCTCGAATATAAAAAAGAAGAAAACGAAACTGATGAGGCAATTTTGCTTGAAGAAAACTTTAGAAGCAGAAAAGAAATTCTGGAATTTGTAAACGACCTTTTCGAAGAAATTATGACCAAAGAAACCGCAGGAATTGACTATAAAGAAATAGGCATTTTGAGGGTTGGAAAAGTTAGGGAAGACACAGGAGCGGTTAGAGTTCTTGCTATCGACCATCAAATTGAAAAAGGCGAAGAGGCAATTGACCCGATTAAGCCATATAAGGTTCTAGATGCAAAAAATATCACAGACGATGAAGAACTTAAGAAAGCCGAAATGGAAGGTGTGTTGCTTGCTGAATGCATCGCAAAAGATTTAGCAAATAAAGAGAACAGTCTTAAAGATATTTCAATTCTTGTCAGAAGTAAGTCTAAATACGTTAGAGATGTTTTGTCTGTTATTAAAAACAACGGAATCAAGGTTAGGCTGAACTTCAACGAAGATTTGCTTGAAAGCAAGGAAGCACTTTTCTTACATAATTTCTTGGTTCTTATAAACAACAGAGAGGAAGATATTCCTCTAATTTCTGTTCTATCAAGTCCGTTGTATAAACTGAGTTTCAATGCAATTTCAAAAATAAAACTTGCAGGAGAAAAAGATTATAAAAAGCATTTCTTTGAAATCTTCTGGAATGAAACAAACACTCATACTGCAAAGGAAAAACTTGAAGGGGACTTAAACTATTTCTACGAACTTTCTCAAAACATGGCGGTAAGCGATTTGGCACGCGCAGTTTCAAACTATTTTGAATACGAAGAAAACGCAAAACTGTTGAACTTTGATGTCTACAAAATTTCAAGATATCTAGAAGCATTGAAGAACCTAGATAACCTAAGTCTGTTTGGTTATGTGAATCTAACAAGAAACGGAAAGCTTGAAAGCAAGGGTGGCGGTGAGGCAGACGACGATGCGATTTCTGTAAACACAATACACTCATCTAAAGGTTTAGAATATCCAATTGTATATCTAATCAATGCAGACAAGACCTTCAATACTCAAGACACAAAAAAGAATCTTGTCATCAGCGAAAAAGACGGAATTGCAATCAATAACTATTTATCGTGGGACGACGACAACAAAAAGAACTTAAACAAAGAAATTATTAAAGACGAAACCATCAAAGCAAGTGTTGCTGAGGAAATTAGGCTGCTATATGTTGCTCTAACGAGGGCAGAAAAACAACTGACTGTTGTTGGCATGTTGCCAAAGCCAGACAAGAAAGAAGAAAGAAGTTTTATGGATTTAATTTTTTCAGTGAAAAAACTTAAAACAAAACCTGAAATTATTCCAGGTGAAAGTCTAACCAAGAACACAGAAACAAGAACAATCAACAATCAACCGCTTATGCCGAGCAAGGCAGATGCCAAGGCTGTGGCAGAAACCAAAGCGCATATTGAAAAACTTGAGAAAAAAGAAAAACAAGAAGACATAAAAAACAAATATGGCGTGACGGGCATTGTTGGCAATCAATATAGAAAAACAAAACAGAAAGCATTTAAACTTAAAGTGAGTGAAGATGAGATTTTAGATAAAGAAAAATATAACAACGAAAATCATCAAGACATAGGAAATGCATATCACAGATTTTTGGAATTGTTTAACTTCAACACAGCAGACTATGTTGCAGAAACAGAAAGAACACTTAAAGAACTGACGGTGGAGGAAAGAAGCAACATAGACAGGGCAGTGCTAGACAACATTCTTTCAAGTAAACTTATGGAGATTTTAAAATCTGGAAAGCTTCTAAGAGAGCAAAGATTTATTGTAAGAGAAAAACACAAAGACATCTTTGAGACTTCGAATGCAGACAGCAAAGTTCTTGTTCAGGGTGTGGTGGATGCACTTGTTGTGACAGAAAAAGGATTTATTATAGTCGACTATAAATATTCTAAGAGTGGCAAAGCACAACTGATTAAAGACTATAAACCTCAACTCGAGTTCTATAAAAAGGCAGCAGAAAGAATTCTTAAGAAAAATTGCATTGGTTTATATCTTTTTAATATAAAAACAGCCGAAATTGTGGCTCTGTAGAATGTTTTTGTTCAAAATGTAAAACGTTTTTTTGAGAATATATGTTATTATATTAATAACTGGTATAGTAGTTTTTTGGAGAGTAAAAATGAAAGATATAGTTACACAAACTCCTATGAAAGAAATTTTGGAGTTTACAGCAAAAATCTCAGAATGGATTGTTGAACCGCTTATTGAAGTTTGGGCATATTTGAACCCTGGCTTTATTTTCTTAATTCTTGCATCATGCGTTTTTGGATGGTTTCTTCTAAACGTTCTAACGGTTCTTGTTAAAGAAAAAAGCAGAATGTATCGCCTTGTGAAAAATCTGAACAACCAAGCAGAACTTCAACTTATGCAGCCAAAAGACATAAACGCTTTCACAAAAGAATTTCACGCTTCGCTTAAAAATAAAGGTGGAAGAATAGGTTTGCTTTATAAGCACTTTATGAAAAACCCAGAGATTGCAACAATCAGTGGAATCTTTACAAACCCAATGCTTACAAACGGGCTTTCAAGAGCAAAGAACTTTATGCCTCTTGTTGGTGGCATGCTGTGTATTGCAATGTTTGTTTTAGGTGGAAGTTTGCTTGCTGGATGGAACGCAATCAACGTTGTTTATATGCTTATGCTTTTGGTTATTGCTTTGCTTCATGGCTTTGTTATAAATCTGATTAGAGGCGTGACTGACAGAAAACTTCCAGTTAAACTTGAAGAACTAGCAAACAACTTAGAAACAATATATAAAAACAGCCCAGATGCGTTTGAAAGATGCATCAGAGAAGAAGCTCTTTCAAAACCTCTTCTTGCAGGTGGAGTGAGAGCAGAACCAAAAAAAGACGAAAGCCAAATCACAATGGAAGAAGTGATTGTTAGGGAAGACCAAAAAGAAACTCTAATCAATTCAGACAACAGAGTGTATGAGGAAAAAGGAAAACTATATATAGACCTGACAGAAGACGCTGTCAAAGACTATCAAATCGACAAAACGCACATCAAGGTTGAAGAAAGAACTGTGTTTGTTCCAGACGAACCAGCAATCAAAAAGAGCAATGTTGATGAAGTTTTAAATGAATTGAAAAAAGCACAAGAAATGGCTCAAGAAGTTTTGGAAAAAGAAGCAAAACAAAAAGAGCCGGTTGCTCCTGTTGTTCAACCAAAGAAAGTTGTGACTCCAACTCCAGCACCAGTTGCAAAACCTGTGGTGAAGAAGTCAGCAGTTCAACAACCTGTTAGACAAGAATATCCAAAGAAAAAGCCAATCAACACAGAAGAAAAGAGAAGAGACATAACAGAAGCACTAAGCGGACTGCTTGATGCAATGGACAAATATCACAACGGATAAAAAAACGCGGGTAACCGCGTTTTTGTTTTAGTTAAACACAGGGTAGAGGAGTTCAAACAGCCAATATATCAAGAACCCTAAACCAATAAGCGCAAGAATAAGAAGCGGCTTATTCACTTTTTTGAATGTTGTTGACCTCATAAACTTATAGAAGTGTTTCCAGCCAAACCAGAAAACTCTAAATGGAAAATAAACAATTGCTCTAATTGCTTCAATGATTATTCCATTGTTTGTTTTCTTATTGCTCATATAACAATTCTATCACAAAATTTTTATTTTGGAAGGTAAATGTTTAAACCGTTTTTTACAATAGATACGTCGAAAACAGAGTTTTCAACAAGTTCGCCGTCATAGTTTACTGTTTGTGTGTTGCCTTCTGTTAGAGTGTTTGAAACAACATTCTCAGCAAGATATCTTTCTACATATGGTTTGTCTATGTGTTTGCCTTTAATAAACCCAAGAAGTCTAAATGGAATGAGGTATGGAGACATTCTTTTCATTGCAACAAAACTTATTTTGCCATCGTCTACCTTAGAATATGGGCTAACCATCATGTTTCCGCCAAAATATTTTCCGTTGCATGCTGCTGCAACGAAATATTCGTTTTCGTCTTTTTCAATTCCGTCTATATCAAATTGCATTTTTGTATATCTATATGTCAAAAGGGCTCTAATCAGAGCTTTATAGTAGTTAAATTTGCCAGCACTTTTATATCTGTTATATTTTTTTATAACGGCTATATCAATTCCGATGCTTATCGTGTTGATTGCTCTCTTGTCGCTTGTTTTTAGATAGTCAACTTCGCATATATTGTTTTGCATAATTTGCTTCATTGCAACAGAAGGTTTTGTGCTTATACCAACTGCTCTAGAAAAATCGTTGCCTGTGCCACATGGAATGATTCCAATCTTAATTTTCTTTGGGTTTTCAAGTCCGTTTAGAACTTCATTGATGCTTCCATCTCCACCAACAATGATAACGTTGTCTTCGCCTTTCTTTTCAAGCTCTCTTGCAATTTCGCCCATGTGTCCTTTATAGTGAGAATAAAAAAGTCGGAACATAATTTTGTTGTCCGTTAAGAAGTCTACCAGTTTATGTGTTGTTTTTCTTGCCTTGCCTTTTCCGGCAACGGGATTCATTAGAATGTTATACATTGTTTTGTGCTCGTTTCTCCTGAGTTAGGTTATATTTTTATTATATACTAAAAGAATAAAATAAAAAAGTTTTTGTGGGTGAATAGTGCCAGTTGGCACTGTTTTATTGCAAAAATACAAGGAAAAATGATACAATAAGGGCATGATTAATAATCCAGCATTAAAAGAGTTAGCTCAAGTTTTCAAAAAGCGCAACGCAAGGCTATATGCTGTTGGCGGAAGTGTTAGAAACTATTTCCTTGGTGAAGTAGATTTAGACATTGATGTGGCAAGTGCCTTGACGCCAGATGAGGTGAAAGAAATTCTTTCAGGTTCTTCATATGTTGTGAATGATGGCAGCAAAAAATTTGGAACAGTGATAATCACAAAAGGGCTTTTTAAGGCAGAGCACACAACGTTTCGAACAGAATGCTATGCAGGAGATGGAAGCCACAAACCAACAGAAGTTGCTTTCACAAAAGATATAGAACAAGATTCTAGAAGAAGAGATTTCACAATCAACGCAATATATAACGACCTTGTGACAGACGAATATGTGGACCATGTTGGTGGAATTTCAGACGCCAAAAAACGCATTCTTAGGTCAATAAGAGACCCAGATGAAATGTTTGCCGAAGATGCTCTAAGAGTGCTTAGGTTTATTAGGTTTAAAGTTATGTTTAACCTAACACCTGTGATGGGTCTTTGGAGTTCTGCAAAGAAACATGCCCCACTTCTTAAAAACATTTCAAGCGAAAGAATTCAGCAAGATATTCATAGAACTTTGTTCTCAGATAAATCCAACCTTAGAGTTCAGCAAGAAGCACTTTCGGATTTCAATAAGATGGGCATAAGCAAATACTTATTCGGAAAAGATTTAAGAATGCCGCAATATAGCGTTAGACGAGCAAGTGCTGTTGAAATTCTGTATATAAACCGCGGAAAGAATCTAGAAGAAATGGCAGATTTCTTTACAAGAAACAAAACAGAAAAACTTTCAGTAATCAAAGCCATAAAACTTGTTGAGCTGTTTAAAAGAGAAAAGGCTGTAAAAAGCACGGCAATGGTTGCAAAGAACTATAACGAAATCAAAATGGTTTTTAGCATAATCAGAAAAGAGGCGCCAAAACATATCAAAAAAATGGAACATATTCTGACATCTGTTGAGCAAGGCGTTTTGATAACAAGCAACAACCAAATCAACATCAAGGGCGACGAAATGATTGACCTTGGAATAGAGCCTGTTTTGGTTGAAAAAGTTAAAGACATGATGTTTGAGGAAATTGTTGAAGGCAGAATTGAAAACAAAAAAACCAACTTGATTTTGTTTGTGCAACAAGTGGCAGAAAAAGAAAACGCAAGGCTTTCGCTTGAAAGAGCAAAAGAAAAACTTGAAGAAGTGAAAGAAATTGAACCAGTTAGGCTAGAAGACTCCGAAAGAATTCTTGCAAGAAAACAAAAAGAAGAAGCCCTGGAAAAACTTGGAAACATTCAAAACCTGGAAGCTCCAAAACTTGAAGACTCTGGAAAAGTTATGGTTAGACAAAACCTTAGAGAAATTGAAGAAGCCGCAAAAAGAATTGAAGGCATTCAAACAAAAACAAAAAAAGAAGAGGAGGAGGAATAGAATATGACAGAAATACTTCTTACAATAAGCATAATAATTTCTTCACTGGCTCTTCTTGGAATAATTTTGTTGTTCATCTTTAGAGCAAGAGGAACAGGCGGAGCAATAGACGCAAGAGAGATTGCAAAACTGGTTGCAAAAGAGAATGAAAAACTTCAAGCAATTTGGGAAATCACAACAAAGATGCAAACAGAGTTTATGAACGACGTGAAAAACAGTCTTTTGAGTGAATTTAGAACCCTGAACGAAATCACAAGCAAAAACACATACGACCATCTTGCAACGCTTGCTCAGAGTATGGTTGCAATGAACCAACAGTTTACCGGTCAACGCGATTTGCTAGACAGAAAACTTACAGAAATGATGAATACAAACCAAGAGAAACTTGCCGAGAT
>WQZR01000054.1 GCA_009780625.1 Bacillota bacterium
CCAAGGCAAATTGCTATGTTGTGAATGTTCCGTCTAAGGTTAATCAAATTACAAAGAGCATTTCGTTTCAACGCGATGTGTTTAAAGATGTATATTCCAAAATTAAGGCTAGCGAAAAGTCTAAAAACTTCTATATTTCAATTCTAGATTTCTTTGAAAAGGAAATCGGGGAAAGCATTTCATTCTTGCAGTTTGTTTTCTGTCTGCTTGTTTTTGTGGAGTTAGGATTTATATCGGTTATAAACACAGATTTCAACTTTGAGTGTAAGGTTCTAAAAGAAAGCAGAAAAGAACTTAACGAAAGCCCGCTATATGAAAAACTTAGAGAAATTGCAAACGGCAATAACTAAAAAATAGGGGCGAATTTTGCGAGTTTTTGTTTTAATTTAGAGTGTTCAAAATGGTATTATATAATATAAATAATGACAAAAACTTGCGCAAAGTTTAATATATTTAAAATCTCTTTTGTTACGGTTTTTTTGCTGTTCAGTTTTTTGGGCTTTCTGTTTTCAGGAATGAGCCCTTCTTTGTTTGGTGGCAGAAACATAGCTTCGGCAACAGACCCTGTGCATACGATAACTCTTAATGCAATGGGCTTTAAAACATCAGACGACGAAGACACAATGGATGTTCCGTTCGACTTGCCAACGGGTGACCGCACAACACTAGAAGAAGCTGGAATCTTGGCTTCGCTTGGTGGTTTTGCTGGAACTTGGGTTGTTGCAATTCCAGGTTATACAATTCAGCCTAGATGGAACGTTTATCAAAGTGGAACGCTTGGAGACCACCTTGATGCTGTGTGGGACCAAGTTCGATTCTTGGAAGTTTTGGACGTTATTGAAATTCAATTGGTTTGGACAAAAAACGATGCAGTTAAAATCAACTGGCTCTCAACTTCGCCAGCAACAGGAAACGATTCTGTTGGGTTTGACTATCTTGGAATGGACTTAACTCCAGAATGGGTTAGAGGCGGACAAAGAATTGACAACAACACATATGTGGTCGGCGAACCAGATGACAATTTCAATATTGAAGATAACGCTCTAAGAGGCATGCCAACAATTGATGCAGATTCAATCTGTGCTGGTTATAACTGGTCTGGCGGAACTTTCCAATATAGACTAGACAACAACACTCACTTGGCAACGGGTTGGCTTCCTTTCACTGATGGCGTAATAATTTCTGGTGAAATTTGGGTTAGACCAGTGCTTACTCCAAACACAACAAGAACAATCACATTCAACCCTAACGGCGGAAGTTTGGCAGCACTTGAACCTGGAACAAGACAAGTTTTTCAAGGTCAATCAATTTTTGAAACAAGAGTGCCAGGGCAACTGAACACATTGCCAGAAGACCCAACACAAGCTGGGTTTAAATTTGTTAGATGGTATGTTTATTCTCTTGGTGGAGTATCTCCAACACTTTCTGTAAATGATGACTTTGATGAGGGAACAGTTGTTGATGTTGCAGGGAACGTGACAGTTTTTGCAGAATGGACAGAAAGTACGGCAAACTTTGTTTTCCACAAAAACCACAATGACGCATTTGGAGATTTGCCAGAAAGTTTTACAAGAATCACAAATGAGGCAATTATTTCACTAGATGAAATGGGTAAAGACATTGGAACTTTGGAAAGAGTTGGTTTTCACCTCTTAGGTTTCACTCTAGATGACACAGGAATTATGATTTTCCACGAAAACGGAGATAGAACTGGCAACGCAATGCCTAGAATGATTTTCGAAGAAGGCGAAACATTCACGCTTTATGCTCTTTGGGTTGAAAACACAGGAACAATCGAATTTGCGCGCGGTGCAAAAATTGAGCCGGGGAACGACCCGACAGGCGATTTGCCAGCAAACATTCCATTTACAACAAACGGAAACGGTGCATTGACAACAATAACAATTCCATCAAACTTTGAAAAGTTTGGTTTTAGACTTCTTGGTTTCTTTGATGAATACGACAGATTGATTTTCAATCCAAATGGAACAGTGAACCTAAGAATTGCTGATTGCACATATTTATATGCAAACGACATAATAGATGATGAACTAGAATCTAAGTTGAACGGTGTTATGTTGACGCAAGGTGGAAAAATTATTCTGACAGCAAAATGGGCTAAAAACGCAGGTGTTATTCAATTCAACCGTGGAACAAGTTTCATTCCAGGAACAATCGACCCAACAAGCAGTTTGCCAGCAGTTAGAAACATTGAAACAGGTGAAGACCTTAGAGGAAGCAATGTAAACTTTGGTGGCTACAACATAACTTCTCTAACAATGCAAGGGCACACGCTTAGAGGTCTATTCTTGGTTTCACACTCACACATTGTTGTGACTGACCCAATTATGATTATCGACGGAAGCGGCGAATATGTTGAAAACTTCAATGGAATGCTTCTTCCAACAGATGGTGCGGTGTTTGTTCTGACAGCGCTTTGGCAAATCAATCAATACACAATCACATTTGCAGAAAGACTTGGGGTGCCAGTTTCGAGCATAACTCAAAACTTCTATACAAACGCAATGCTTCCGTCTGCAGTAAGGCTTCCGGTTGAAGAAGGATGGCACCTTGCTGGTTGGGCAACAAGCGATGATAGAGCTCATAATGAATTTGTTGATTTCGAGCTTCCATACGAGTGGCACATTCTAGACGATGTGACGCTGTATGCAGTTTGGATGCTAAACCTATATAGAATCATTTTCGTTGATTGCGACACAATGCCAGAACTTGGGCATGAAGGCGATGAGGTGGAGCAATATTTTAGAAGACACGACCACCAAATAGGCTGGTGGATTATGCCAGACACAGTGAGTCACTTGTTTTCTCACTGGATTGTTATTTCAACAAATGCAATCACAGGAACTGTTGTTGGAGACACATTGACTGAAGCAAACGGGCTTGATTTCCCAGCATTTGGAAACACAACGCTTCAAGCGGTTTATGTGGTTAGACAATACACAATCACATTCCTAGATGAAGATGGCGATGTGATTCCTTCACTTACACAAACAAGAAATCACTTTCAAACATTGTTCTTTATCATAAGCCCTCCAAAGAAAGGGTATACCTTTGTTGTTTGGAGAATTGTTTCTTGGGAAGGAAACGAAGTTGGAATTGATGCAGGTCTTGAATATGACATAGACGACGACTTTGAACTTACAGACGAGCTTCAAATTTTTGGAATTATTGTTTTCCAAGTTATTTGGGTTGTAAACCCATATATGGTGAGTTTCACAACAAATGGTGATAACGAGGTTGATGACATCATAAGCAACTTTGGAACAAACATAATCATTCCAAGAAACCCAATAAGAAGTGGCTACACATTTATGGGTTGGGCAGTTGTTCAAAACGGACCGGTTGTTTATCGAGTTGGAGATTTCTTCTGGATGGATGAAGACTTTGATAGAACACTTCACGGAATTTGGACAATCAACACATATCATGCACAGTTTAGAGATGGAAGCGGCGGAATTTTTGCAAGCGAGCAATATATTTTCAATTCGGTTATAGCATTCGAAGCACTAGAAGACACAGAAAGCCACACATTCAGCCACTGGGTTGTTGTTGGAACGGGGGCACCTTTTAGAGAGGGTGATACGCTTCTTATTCGTACTCACATAAGCTTTAACCCTGTGTTTATCATCAGAGAACACACAATCACATATTTCTTTGCACTTGGCGGCGAACCTATGCCTGGCATTGGTGATACATTAAATCACGGAGAATGGCACACAATAACATCAACCATTCCAACAAGAAGCGGATTCACGTTCTATGGATGGCTTGTTATTGGAACGGAGAGCACATATTTTATGACAGGGCAAAGACTAAACGTGACTGAAGAATTTGAGTTTGTTGCAACATGGATTCAAAACGTGCCATCTGCAACATCAATAAGCCTAAGTGGTGGGGTTTTGACTTGGAGTGCGGTTGAAGGTGCAACATCATACAGAATTTTGGCAAACGAAACAATTATTGCAATTGTTCCAGCAGGGCAAACTTCAATCAACATCACAGAACTAAACACAATGCTTCTAGATGGAAACTATACATTGACGGTTCTTGTTGAAAAACTGATTAATGGAACAACTCACGTTTCAACGTTCTCAAACGCTGTAACGTATACGGTAAGTGGTGGGCCGCAAGATATCTTCGGACTTCCAAGAGAAGTTGCAATTCCGTTGATTATTGCTGTTGTTTTGCTTGTTGTTGGAATAGCTGGATTTATTCTGTATAAGAAGTGGGGCAAGAAGAAGATTGAAGTCCTAATCAAAAAATGGAAAGACAGATAAAAAACGCCTAATGGCGTTTTTTTCTAGAACCAGAAGCGGAGCTGGTTTTCCATTTGTTGGCGTTCTTGTGGTCCATAGTGCCGTTCCACAATCACTAGGATATCTCTAAACGCTCTTGCAATTTCGTTTAGAACTTCCATATCTAGTTGAATTCCTCCTGCAAGTTGGTTTCTTAGCCAGATTGTGAAGTCGAAAAACCTATCCATTGTTTCTGAAACGAATGTGTCGTTGCACCAGTTTTTTGGAAGGGTGCAGGCAACTGGCGGAACTTCTGGCATCATTCCAGTTGGTGGCACCATTCCAATTGGTGGAACAGGCATTGCTGCTGGACCGTCTGGTTGATAGCCGTCTCCAACGCAAATCAAAAGGCAAGCGCCTATTTGAAGGTTATAGACATCAGTCCCTGGGTTTTGACGCAGAATTTCTTCCACTGTTGTGTCGTAGCGGCGGGAGAGGGCCCAAAGGGTGTCTCCTTGAGCGACTGTGTGAAGCAAAGCTCTTTTACATGACATTATATTTTTTTCTCCTTTATGTTGATAGTAGAGTTATATGATTTGTTCTTTTTTTTTGCGACAAAAAAAGAACCAAAAAAACCGTTGGGGGTTTCGATTCCCCCAAACCCCTAAACGAAAAAGGGGTAAACCCCTTTTAACCCCGTTCTATATCTTAATTTCTTTCTCTACAATATAATCTTCTTTAACTAGTTCGTATTTGTATTGGTGTTTTAGGAAAGTCTTTTTGAACCATTTCATAAGCAGGCGATAGTATTGCCAAATCAGGAAGGCGTTGATTAGCATCAAGTTGATTATAACAATCGAGTTAAACGCTCCAAGGTCGGCAAGAACGCCAGGAATGACAGCAATTTGCAAAAGCAGAAGAACAATCTCAATTGGTCTAAACACAATAACAATCAGCATAAACTGCCAATATCTCATTTTAGACGCGCCGCAAATCATGCACATAAAGTCGTTTGGCATAAAAGGAATTAGAAACATAAACGGAATACCCTTTGTTCCGTTTCTTGCAAACCATTCCATTTTGGAATCGATTTTCTCTTTTTCAAAAACCCAATAGAGAAGTTTTGTTCCGCCAAATCTTCCCATTGCATACAGAATGCTGGAAGTGAACATAACCGTGATTCCAAGCGTCACACCAACATACCAAATGTTTGGCAACAAGTTTTCTCCAAGTGCAACAAACGCTGTTGTGTTTCCTGGGACAACGAATAGGGTGATTGCTTGAAAGAAGAAGATTGCAGCAAACACAAGGTATAGAACAAATTCGTTGCCTTCTCCAACTAAATCTAAAAGTGCTTTTTCTCTGCTTGCAGCCGTTCCGCCAACAACACCAATGCTGTGAAAGAGCCAATACATCAGCCCAGAGAAAATTCCAACAATTGCTACAATAAGCAAAAGTTTTAAAATCTTTGTTCTTAGTGCTTTCTTTTGTTCTTCTGTCCAAGGAATTCTTGGTTTCTTTTCTTTTTTTGCTGGGTCGCTCTCAGGTGCAACCCCTACAATTTCTTTTTTCTTTGCCATAATACCTCAATTCTAGCACAGAGTGCAGGGAATATGTGATAGAATTGATGAGAGGTAAAATGAAAGCATTTAAAGAAGCGGTTTTGGAATTGTGGACGGCTTTTACAAAGTTCTTCACAGAGTTTAAATTCAGACCAAGTTATGGTGGTTATATTGCTTATATTGTTGGGCTTATATTAATTCTTTTTGCACAATATGGCGAAGGTTTTATTTATGCTAGTCTTTCAATAATTATGGTTGCATCGGCGTTCCTTTCAGTTTTGTCTCTTAGAAAACTTAACTTCGAAAGAAGTAAACTTGAAAGACACATTGCACAAATTTCTGAAAAGCGAAGAGAAGAAGCAATAAAGGCAGGAGAGGAAGACGACGAAGAGAATATGACTGCAATGCTATATCTTGATGAGAAGGTTCAAAAGGGTGTGAAGAGACATTTAAGAGTATACAAAATTGTTCTTGGGTTTCATCTTTTTGCATTTTTGGTGACAAGCACAGTTTTTGTTGATTTAATTTTCGACGTGACTGGACTTATGTAATTTTGTGCTACAATACTCTATTGATTAAAAGGAAAAACTATAATGGAATATACACTAATAGAAAAAACGAAAACAGACGCAAAGGTTAGGCTGGTTCTAAACGACAAAGAATGGCAAAAAGAGTTAGACAAAGCTGCTGCAAAAACAAAACAAAAATTCGACATGAAAGGTTTTTCAAAGGGCAAAGCTCCAAGAAAACTGATTGAAAAAACAAACGGGGAAGACACATTCTATCAAGAAGCGGCAAATGCACTAATTCAAGATAACTTTGTGAAGATTATCAAGGAGTTAAAAATTGAAGCATTTGGCTATCCATTTGTTGAAGTGAATGCAGTAAGCCA
>WQZR01000055.1 GCA_009780625.1 Bacillota bacterium
CTTGCGCATTTGCCTTTTGGTTTGTTCCAATCTCTGGCGACAGAGTTAAGTTTATAGCACACCGCGGTTTAAGCAGTGCGTTCTACGAAAACACAGTTCAAGCCTTTGCCGCAGCAGGGCAGAGCAATTTCTTCTATGCAATTGAAACAGATGTCCGCGTGACGGCTGACGGCTATTTTGTTCTTGCTCATTGCGACGACCAGTTTCAAGACCAAACAAAACTTGTAAGTGAAATCACACTAGAAGAAGCGCGTTTGTTGCCGCTTAGAAATCCAGACTATCGTTTGGCAACATTTGAAGAGTTTTTAGACATTTGCGTTCAATATAACAAAGTTGCAGTGATTGAAATAAAACCAACACTAGATAAAGAAACGCTTGAAAGACTTGTTGAAATAGTCATTGAACAAGAGTGGTTTTTCAAAAGCAGATTTATATCATTCGATAAACAAAATCTTGTGTATATAAGAGAAATGTATCCAGATGCAAATCTTCAATTTTTGACAGCAAATACAAGTGATATTGATTTTAACTTTAACCTTGGTGTTCAGTTTGGTTCGCTTGGATTTAGGAATATAAGAGAAGCGCAAAGAAAGAATCTTGAAGTGAATGTATGGACAGTTAACTATAGAGGAATTGCACGATGGTTTATTTGGCTTGGTGTGGACTATGTAACAACAGATTATGAATTAGACTCTCGCATGGCAAGACCAGAATTTCCAAAGATTCAACTATTCACAAAAGAACAGTTCCTAGACTTTTGGGCAGATGTTTCAAAATGGCTAAGCAGCCTTGCGCGCTAGATTTGTTGAACTATGCTAAAATAGAAGTATGAAGAATACACAAATGGAAAAAGTTAGAGAAGAGTTTGTAAGTCTATTTAAAACTCATATAAAAAGAGAAGGTTCAAAAGAGCTTATGGCATATCTTGAAAAGAGCGATTTTTTTGTAAGCCCTGCAAGCACAAGGTATCACGGAGCAGAAAAAGGCGGCTTGGTTTCTCACAGCGTGGATGCATTCCATCGTTTTGTGAAACAGCTTGAACTGGAATATGGCAAAGAGTGGGAGAAAAAGATTTCATACGAATCAGTTGCAATAATTGCACTTTTGCATGACGTTTGCAAAATAGACACATACAAAGAAGATTTTAAAAACGTGAAAGACGACAACGGAGTTTGGCAAAAAGTTCCGGTGTATGTTTATGACGAAAAACTTCCATATGGTCACGGTGAAAAATCAGTATACATCGTTTCAGGTTTCATGAAACTAACACGTGAAGAAGCTATGGCAATAAATTGGCACATGGGCGGGTTCGACCCAAGAGCACAAGCCTTTGGCGGAACATCTCTAAGAGCAGCATACGAGCAGTTTCCAATTGCTCTTATATTTCACATTGCAGATAACTTGGCTGCATATTTCGACTAAGGAGAGAACATGAGTTTTAAATCAGGATTTGTACTAATAACAGGAAAACCAAACGTTGGAAAGAGCAGTCTTGTAAACTCTTTGCTCGGAACAAAGGTGAGCATTGTTTCAAAAAAGCCTCAGACGACACGCAACAAAGTTCTTGGCATAATCAACGAAGAAGGCTATCAAATTGTGTTGATTGACACACCTGGCTTTGTTGCTGGAAAATCTAAACTAGCCGACGGAATGAGAAAAGAAATTAAAGATGCGGGTGACAGTAACGACGCAACAGTTTTTGTTGTGGACGCAGCAAAAGGCGTTTCAGACGAAGAATGGAATATGCTCAGAAAACATGCATCAAGAAAACACACAAAATTGATTATTGCCGTAAACAAAGTTGATTTGATTAACTACGAAAGATTATTTCCGCTTCTTTCAAAGTTTAACGAACTGCAAGGAATATATGCAGTTGTGCCAATATCTGCACTTAAACACAAAAACACAGATGAGTTGTTAAAACAAATCAAAGCAACTCTTCCAGAAGGCCCAGCGTATTATGACCAAGAAGAATATACAGACAAAAGCGAAAGATTTATGGTGGCGGAAATTATCAGAGAAAAGTGTTTGATTTTGCTAAACCAAGAAGTTCCGCACGGTGTGTATGTTGAAATCTTCAAGTTTAAACAAGAAGGCAAGATTTTGCAGATTGAAGCAGACATCATTGTTGAACGCCAACCACACAAACTTATTTTGATTGGCGATAAGGGAAGTAAGATTAAAGATATTGGAACTAGAGCTAGACAAGATATCGAACGACTTATGGGTGGGGTTAAGGTAAATCTTCAACTATACGTTAAAGTGAAAAAAGGCTGGAGAGACAACCAATCAACAGTCAAAGAAATTTTAGGTAAATAAAAAAAAGGCTATTTAGCCTTTTTTGTTTTTGTCTTTAATTTCGGGTCTCTCTTAGGTGCGACCCCTACAGTTTCTTCAGCGAGAAGTTCTTCGGCTGTTTTTTCAATAATAAGCGGACTGTCGTCATAAACTTCAACTGAGTCTTCAACTTCCATTTTTTGCGGAAGCACCATCTCCTCAAAGCCGCGCATAATCACCTTGTCGTCTTCGCACTCATGGTCGAAACCAAACAGATGCAAAAACCCATGAAGCAGAAGATATTTAACTTCTCTATCAAGTGTGTTTCCAAGTTCCACCGCTTGTTTCATAACATAGGCAGGGGAAAGATATATGTCACCGAGGTTTAATGTTTTTGTTTTTAAACACAAATCAATCTTAAAATCTTCTTTGGTGATTTTTCTAAGCATAATAATATCATCAATGTTTTCAAATTTAATATTCAGATTTGGAAAACTTAAAACATCAGTCGAAACATCCTTCTTGCGATGAACTCTGTTAAGTTCCTTGATTTCGTTTTCAGACACAAAGTTGACAGAAACCGTGAAAAGTTTTCTGTTTTGCTCAAGAATTTTAAGTGTTGCATCAAACATTTTCGCAACCGATTTTTCAAATTTTTTAAAGACAAGTTCCTGTCCAAAATGTGTGCTAAATTCCTCTTCTCCAAAAAAATTTAATTTCATACTAAATTCTCCTTGTTTTGATTTTGACAAATTATGCTTTAGTTTTACAATTGTTATATAAATATTGTAGCAATAAACTTTCAAAACGCAGTTCTAAAACCCACCCAAATGTCCATACTTTTTACAAAGGGAGAGAAAGCTTATGAGTGAACGAAACAATGAAGAACAGTTAGTAAGAGACAGAGCTGAGGTTATAAAGGAAGCAAAAAAGCTTTCTGGGGAAAGTTTTATTGAGAACTATGAAGGCAACAAAATTGAAAGAACATATGGCGAGCTGGAAGCCGCCAAAGCATTTAGTGATATGGAAAGAGATTTAGAAAAAGAACTTGAAATTGAACGCGTTGAAGAGAAGCATGCTACACTAGATGAGTGAAAGAAATTAAAGATAATATAATTGTTATAAAAAGCACGCCGATAGCAAATGGAAAACAGGTTGTGTTTTTTGGTGAAAATTTTGGAAAAAAAAGAGCAAGTGTAAAGGGAGAATCTACGCCATCAAGCAAACTTAAAATGGCAACTCAACCTTTTTGTTTTTTGGAAGCTGTTTTTTTTGAGAGAGAAACAGGAGTGCTAAGTTTTAAAACAATCGAGGTAGAATCAACAAATCTAGAAATTGCAAAAGACTTTGACAGGTTAACTGCCGCAAGTTTAGTTCTAGAAGTCTTAGAAACATCAAGCATGGCAGGCGAGCCAAATGCTCTAAAGTTTCATCTGGCAAAAATCGCGATATCTAAAATCGCTGCAGGGGTTGCACCTAAGGGCGACCCGCTCATTTCTGCACTGTGGTTTATGCTAAAAACCATCGAAATGGAAGGATATGGCACCGCAAACGACTTTAAAATAAACGACAAAATCACGCAAAAAATCTTGGTTGATATAGAAAGTCATGATATATCTAAGATAGACTTCATTAAACCGAACGAAAAGGAGTTAAATCTCCTCAAAAAATATCTCAAAGAGGTATATTTTGCCAGTTTCGGGGCGACATTAAACACTATATAGTGTGTTATTTCGCTTGACAGGGCACAAGATAAACGCTATAATACTTTATTAATGATAAGCGGTCGGGCGTGGCAAGAGGCCAACCACCGGTAAGAAAACAACAATTTAATAGGTTCCACATCTAAATAGCCCGATTATGTTACTTAACAAAATTCTATAAGCACATATTTTTGCTATACGGATTTTTTGATATGAGGTATGAATGACAGATAAAGGTCAAGACTTTGGGAGGTTTTTAGATAAACTTAAAGACACAATTGATATTGTGTCTGTTATCTCTCGCTATGTTCCTTTGAATGTAAAAGGCAAAACATGGTGGGGATGCTGCCCATTCCATTCTGAAAAGACCCCAAGTTTTGCAGTAAACGCAGGCGAGCAATACTATAAATGCTTTGGCTGCGGCGAAGCTGGCGACACAATCAAATTTATTCAAAAATATGAAAACGTGGATTTTATTAAAGCAGTTGAAATTTTGGCAAAGATGTATAACATGGATATGCCAGAGAGCGACCCAGTGCACAAAAAAGCAAAGCAAGATTATGATGCAGTTATTGCTGCAAACAAACTTGTGGCAAAGCACTATCACGAAAATCTATACACTCCTCAAGGAAAGACAGCAAAAGACTATCTGTTGAACCGCGGGCTAAGCGAAGCAACAATCAAAAAATTTGGAATTGGGGCAAGCATAAGTTTCGATTCAGCAATCAAGTTTATGAAGCTAAACAAAATAACTGACGAGTTGTTGGTTTCAAGCGGAATTGCAGACCAAAAAGACAAAAGAATTTTTGATGCAATGGCAAACAGAGTTGTGTTTCCAATCATCAACGCAACAGGCGAAGTTGTTGGGTTTTCTGGAAGAACACTTGAAACTGATGCAAAGTTTGCAAAATATAAAAACACAAAGGAAACTGTTGCATACAAAAAAGGTCAAATTCTTTTTGGAATCAATATGGTCAAAAAACACCATAAAGAACTTGGTGGACATCTGATTCTTGTTGAGGGTCAAATGTGCACCATAATGCTTTACGAAAAAGGTGTGCTTGGAGTGGTTGCACCACTTGGCACAGCGTTTGGAACGGGGCATATCAGAATTCTGAAAAGATATGCCGACAGCATCACTGTGTGTTTTGATGCAGACTCTGCAGGAAGAACCGCAGCACTAAGAGCACTTGATTTATTCAGAGGAAGTGGCCTAATAATAAAAGTGGCAACGCTTCCAGAAGGACACGACCCAGATAGTTATGTCAGAAAAGAAGGCAAAGCAAAATTCTTGGAAGTGATTGAAAATGCAAAGCCATGGGTTGAACACGTTCTTGGAACAATTCAACGAAAATATAACATCAAAAATAAAACAGAAAACATCAGATTTATAAACGAAGCATTGATTGAGTTAAGAAAATTGCCAACAATT
Source organism: Bacillota bacterium (assembly GCA_009780625.1). Lineage (GTDB taxonomy): Bacteria > Bacillota > Clostridia > Christensenellales > UBA1242 > WQZR01. Next base: position 5,413 of record WQZR01000055.1, read on the forward strand.
GAAAGCGAAGTTCATCTTAAATCTTTGGCAGAAATAAGCGGAGTGAGTTTCGATGTTCTAAAAAGAGAACTAGGACAAACAGAAGAAGCGCCAGAAGACATTGAGGAAACAACAACAGAAGAAGGAATAGAAGTTGTTGAACTTCCAAAAAGAGTTCTCACAGCATACGAATTTACACTTAGTTCACTTATTCATAAACGCGAAAACCTAAAAGACAAAGAAGTGAAGGCCTTGCTTGAAAACCAAAATTTCTACTTCATAAGTGAAAGACTTAAAAAGTTATACGAAAAAACAAAAGACAAAAACTTTAAAGTGGCAGACTTGTTTGAAAACGACACCGAAGACGAAACAGTCAACAAATGCGTAAGCGAAACATTCAGTCAGTTTAAAGAAGAAGAGCATGAAAAGACATATCTGCTCGACAGCATAAAAACAATAATAAATTTCAATATAGAAAAGCAAATAGAAGAAAAGCAACAAGAACTAGGTCAGGTTCTAAACCAAGAACAACAACTTGAATGCATAAAAAAAATAAGTGAATTATCAAAAGGAAAAGTGTAGGAAGAAATGGGAATATTCGATAAAAAGAAAAAGAAAGAAGAAGTTAAGGTTGAGGTTAAACCAACGGTGAAAGAAAGCACTGTTTTAAAAGATGTAAACTCAAAAATTATTGAAGCAAAAAAACAGAAGTTGGAAAATGTAGGGGTCGCGCCAGAGAGCGACCCAAAAGCTAAAACTCCAAAAGCAGCACCAAAAAAAGCAGAGGCAAAGCAAGACGTTGTTGTCATTAAAGACGAAACAACAAAAAAGCCTACAGCAGAAAAAGCAGCAAAGCCTGCAAAGTCTCTTGGGCTAGACGAAGCACAAATGGCGGCATTCACAAGCATTTTGGAAAAAGCAAAAGAAACAGGAAGCATTAAGCGTGAAGCAATCAACGCAAAATTCTTCAAGTTCGAACCAACTGCAAGCGAACTAGAAAAAATCTATACTGCAATTGAAGCAAGCGAGATTGAAATTATCGACGAAGAAAAAGAAGAAATGGTTGATAACAAAGAGCTAGACGAAATTGCAGCATCTCCAAACCTAGAAGACCACGTTAGAACATACTTCAAAGAAATGGGCAAAGTGCCACTTCTTTCTGCAGAAGAAGAAGTTGAACTTTCAA
>WQZR01000056.1 GCA_009780625.1 Bacillota bacterium
ATAAATGTGGTCACAACGCTTGGCATTGTCGCCATGATGGCTTATGCCTTTGGCGAGTTTCACTTGATTTCAATAATAAGCAACTTGGTGATTATTCCGTTGTTTGTTGTTTCTTTTGTGGCAAGTCTTGCTGCTGTGCTTCTAACGTTGATTTGGAGCGGCTTTGGTTTTGTGTTCTATGTTGCCGAAAGCCTACATTGGTTTACTAATATGGTAAGTGGTTGGTTTGGGTTTATTGAACATATAACAATCTTCACCACTGCGAGTTTAATAGTTTTGTGGGTTATTATTGTTTTTGTTCTAGGCAGGTTTGTTGTTATGAATAACAAAGTTAAACTTGTGGCAACTTCTTGTTTGGTTGTTGTGTTCTTTGTTTCTAGCATCTTGATAACAGTTCCAATTATTCCAACCAGTGCGGGAGTGTATGCTCTTTCAACTGGAGGGAACATTCTCACAACTTCGGCAGGCAAGAGTTATATTGTTGCCGAAAACACAAGGCGGCTTAACCACACACTTCGAGTTGCGCATTTTATGAGATATCAAACCAAAACAATCATATTCTATGGCGATGTGAGTGAGAGGGTGGAAGAGTTTATTTTGGAAAGAAAAGATTATAACTTTATCATCTTCAAAAACGTAGTGCCCAAAAAACTAGAAAGTGCAAACATTCTTGCCATTCCGCTTTCAACGGAAATAGAAATAAGAACAAGGTTGAACGAACTGGAGTTTATTGCCATGGCAAGAGAGGGCAGCGAGATTTCTGTTGCAAGTTTTATTATGGTCGACGGCTTTGTTCTTGCGTTTATTCCGAGAACAGAGAATGAATATGATGTTGTGTTTCTAAACCAAACTGGAGTGCTAGACGAAGCAGATGCAATTTTTATCAACAGAGTTTATGCACCTATGCGCGAACTTGAATATAAAGTAGAGAAAACGTTTATAAACATTGCAGGCGAATATGAGAAATTGAATGCAAATGTTCCAAATTCCAGTGGTTTAGTTAAATGGAAATCCTAAACATTATGATATAATATTAAGTATGAAAAACGCACCAAAAGTTAAAAATGTTAATCTAACAAAACTTTGCAACGATGTGGCAAAAAATGCTTCAGGTCTTCTTTTGAAAGAAACAAAAAGACAAGAAGCTGAATATCTAGCCCTTGCAAAAAGTATTCTAAGACAAAAGAAACAGTTGTTGTTTATTGGCGGACCAGCATATTCTGGAACATCACAACTTACAAACAAACTTAAAGACACGCTAAGCGAAAACGGACTAGAAGTAGTCTTCTTTGAGTTAGATGATTTTGTCATAAACCCAAAACTTCCAGCGATTCCTTCAAATATCAATAAGAAGAGATTCAATCTTTTCCTGAATGAGTTTCTAATCAACAAGTTTGCAAAAACTCCAAAGCAAGAGCAAGTTCCTCTAAGAGATGGGCAGAAGCCGGTTGTTGGTGAGCATATTCACAAATATGCAGAAGATACGGTTTATATAATCCTTCATAGATATGCTTTGATGTGTTCTTTCTTTGATGAGCTGGTTGAAAAGCATAGTTTTAAATTGTTTGTTTATAACAAATATAGTTTTGCTTTAGGCAAAAAGAAAATCACACCAGACCATATTCGAACGCTTAGACAAATTTCAAAAAACAGAGAGAACAAGAAGTTTAAAATTGCAGAATTCTTAAAACAAAGAGAACTAGACCTTGAGGTTGAAAAAGAATATATGAACGCAAATTTCTGCAAGTGCTTCACGGTTTATAATTCAGGAAGTCTTTTGGAACCGTTTGTTTTAAAAACAACGCTGCTTCTAAACCCAAGTGAAGAAAAAGAGAAAGACGCCCTAACAAGAATATATAGCCCGCTTGAATTTATGAAAACAGACATTCCAGAGACAATTTTGAGCAAGTACCTTTAAAAAAACGCGCAACGCGTTTTTTTCGTGTTAGAATGGTTTTATGAAAGTTTTGGGCATAGACACAGGTTTTGCTAGAGTTGGGTTTGCAGTTGTTGAACAAATAAACGGCAAGTTCAGTGCTGTTGACTATGGTGTTATTGAAACACCAAGCAGCATGAAGTTTAGCGACAGGCTTGTGGTTGTGGCTGAATCTATCAAACATCTTGCCAAGACGCATAAAATAGAATATGCCGGAGTTGAAGATTTATATTTTTCAACAAACAAAAGCACAGCCATGCAGGTTTCGCAGGCAAGAGGTGTTTTGGTTGTGGCTCTAAAAGAATGCGGTGTGACAGTTTATAACTTCACGCCAAATCAGGTTAAGAGCGTTTTAACCGGGCAGGGGAAGGCAACAAAAGAACAAGTGGAATATATGGTTAAAAAGCATCTTGGCATAACCGAGAAAATTAGACCAGATGATGCAAGCGATGCTATCGCCATTGCGATTACACATTTGATGACAAACAAGAATAGTCTAAAGGAGATTTAAAAAATGTTTTGGTTCTATTATATATTTAAAATATGTATGTATATACCGTTTAGTATTATCTATCCAATGAAAGTTTATGGAAAGAAAAACCTTGTAAGAAAGGGAGCCGTGATTTTTGCACCAAACCACCAGCATTGGATGGACTGTATGTATTTGTTGTTTAAGGTTCCAAGAAAAAGCCAAATCATTGGCAAGATTGAAATCAGAAAGAGCAAGTTTCTAAACTTTTTTGCATGGGGGTTTAGGTGGCCACTTTTTGACAGAAAAAACCCGACGCTTGGTTTTTTTAGAGAAGTTGACAGCATTTTGAAAAAAGAAAGGGCTCTTGGAATTTTTCCAGAAGGAACAAGAAGAGAAAACGAAAACGAAGCTTTGGAAGCGAAGGGTGGAGTTGCGTTCTTTGCAATCAAGCACGACACATGGGTTCAGCCAATGGCGATTGAAAAGAAATGTAAGGCGTTTAAACGAAACAGACTTATAATCGGCGAGGCGTATAAAATCGAAAAGAAAGAAGGTGTTGGAACAAAAGAACTTATTGCAATAAGCACCAAAGAACTTTCGGTAAAAATCGAAGAGTTATATGCACAGTTTAAAGCAATGGACGACGCTAAAGCAGCAAAGAAGAATAAAAAATAATTAATAACAGAAAATACTTCCACATAGGAGGTATTTTTTATGATTAAGTTTATTGTTCCAATTGTTGCTGCAGGACTTTTGTTTGGAGTTGGAAACGGGGCTATTCCAACGCAAGTGAGGAATGTTTCGGCTCCAAGGGTTTTGGATAAAAGGGTGAAACCAGTGCCTCTGGGTCCAGAAAAAATTGCCAGGGCTGAAGAAGCGGGCTTAAACATAACCAGCAAGTCGGGGTTTTTGATGTGCAGAGACTCTGGGCAAGTTTTTTTTGAAAAGGATGCAGACAAAAAAATGCCAGTTGCATCAGTTGTAAAGATTATGACAATGCTTCTAGCACACGAAGCAGAAGCAAGGGGTGAACTCGATTTTGATGAAAAAGTGACGGCATCTGAATTTGCTGCGGGTATGGGTGGAAGTCAGGTGTTTTTGGATGCTGGGTTTGATTATGCGGTGAGTGACCTTTTGACTTCAATAAGCATTGCCTCAGGCAACGATGCATCGGTTCTTATAGCCGAAAGGCTTGCAGGAAGCGAGGCGGCATATGTTTTTAAAATGAACCAAAGGGCAAAAGAACTTGGCATGTTCAACACAAACTTTAGTAATTGCACAGGGCTTCCAGAAGCAAATGGTTATAGCACTGCAAGAGACATGAGTATTGCAATGAAGGAGCTCACCAAATATCCAAAGTATTTCGAAACAGCAGGCATTTGGATGACTGACATAAAACACCAAAAAGATGGTCGTGTGACAGGGCTTTCAAACACAAATAAACTAAGCCGATTCTATCAAGGTTGCGACGGTGGAAAAACAGGGTTTACACAGGAAGCTGGCTCGTGCCTTATTGCAACGGCAAAGAGGGGAGACTTGAGGCTTGTTGGTGGGGTTATTGGAGGCGTTGATTCCAAGACGAGATTTAAAGAAGTTTCAGACCTTTTTAACTATGGTTTTAACAGTTTTGTGGCAAAGACTTTAATCAGAGAAACCGACGAGTTTGCAGTTGAAATTATTGGTGCAAAAGGTGTGGTTAAAGCGTCGCCAAAGTTTGGGTATTCTAATATCGCAAAGAAGGGCGAAACGAAGGACCAACGCGTTGAAACAAGGTTTGAGAGGCTACAAGCGCCAATGGAAAAGGGAGATGTTGTTGGAAAGGCTGTGATTATGGAAAATGATGCGGTTGTTTATGAGATTGATTTGGTGCTTAAAGACGATGTTTTGGAGAAGACATATCTAGATTATTTAGATGATATTGTTTCAAAAATGTGATTTTTAAAAAAGGGCTTTTATGAAGCCTTTTTTTGTGTTATAATTAGAAATGCTTTGGAGAATCTTAGACCTTCCATTTGATATTGCAATATTTGTGGCGTTGGCTGCAATTTTAGCATTGGTTTTGTGCTTAACAGTGCACGAGTTTTTTCACGCATTTGTTGCATATAAACTTGGCGATTCAACCGCAAAGGTTGAGGGAAGGGTTACGTTAAACCCAATTAGACATATGGACCCGCTTGGAGCAATTATGCTTCTTATTGCAGGGTTTGGCTGGGCAAAGCCTGTTCCGGTTAATGCGAACAATTTTAAAAACACAAAACGTGGAATGGCTCTCACAGCATTCAGCGGACCGCTTTCAAACCTTGTTTTGGCGTTTATATTTGCATTGCCACTTCTTGTGGTTGTTGAATATCTGCATATGCAAATATTTCTTGACTCGCACTATGGTGCAGTTTTCTTATACGAGTTCTTGTTTATGCTTGTTGTGTTTAATATTGCACTGTTTATTTTTAACTTAATTCCGCTATATCCACTTGATGGGTTTCATGTTGTGAATATGTTCTTGCCACACGAAAGCAAATATCTGTTCTTCAATCTTAGATATGGACAATATGTTTTGCTTGCTGTGATTGTACTTTTATTTTTGACGCGTGTGTTTGAGACCATCAGAAACTTTATTCTAAGCGGGTTTATTTGGTTCTGGGATTTATTTTTCAACACAGCATTTGTTCCAGTGTGGCTGGAGTGGTTGACGAGATAGGGGGAATATGGAAGACGAAAAGCAATTAGAGTTTAATTTAGATAACAGCATTAATTATAAACTAGAGAATTTTGAAGGACCTTTAGACCTTCTTTTATATCTAATTAAACAACACAAGATGAGCATTATGGATATTAGGCTTAGCGAAATCACTGCACAATATCTAAAGTTTATGGAAGAGGTGGAAAACCTTCCACTTGAAAAGGCAAGCGAGTTTATTGAAATTGCTGCGACACTTCTTGAAATCAAATCAAAAACTTTGCTTCCAAAACCTGAGATTATTAAACCTATAGAAGATGATTTGGAAGAAAGGTTGAGACTGAGGCTTCTTGAATATCAAGCGTTTAAAGAAAGAGCAGAAGATTTAAAAGACCTTGAGGAACCAGGAAGATTCTATAAAGAAGTTAAAATCAACGAGAAAGATTTTAAAGTTGTTCTAAAAGACTTTAGCTATGACAAACTTCTAGACGCGTTTTCAAAAATGCTTGTTAGAGTTGAGAATATCGAAAAGCTGGAAGTGAAGGCAACTCAACACATTGCAATGGACGCCTTTACAGTTGTTGAAAAAATTGCTAAAATTAAGGATGGCTTAATGAAAGAAGGCAAAGTTAAGTTCAGCGAGTTGTTTATTGGACAAACAACAAGGCAAGAAGTGATTACAACATTCCTTGCGCTGTTGGAACTTTTGAAAAGAGAACAGGTGACATTTAGTCAACAAGAAAAATTTGGCGAGATTATAATCGAAAAAGCCAACGAAGGCTTTGAAGAAATTATGCTTACAGACGACTATAACTAGGAGAAAGAAGATATGAGTCAATTGAAATTAGACGACAAAAAACTAGAAAATATGATTGAAGCAATTTTGTTTGCAAGTGGAGATGCTGTGGAAGTTTCTTTCCTTGCTGACAAACTTGCAACAAAAGAAGCAAAGATTGTTTCAACAATTGAAAAGCTTAAAAAGAAATATAGCGGAGACAGTGGGCTTCACATTGTTTCATTTAAAAACAAAGTTCAGTTTGGAACAAATCCAGCGTATGCAGAGCAGGTGGCGGAAGCACTAAGTCAAGTGAAAGAGAAAGCTCTTTCTAAAGCAGTTCTTGAAACGCTTGCAATTGTTGCCTATAGACAACCAATCACAAGGCTTGAGATTGAAGATATTAGAGGTGTGAACTCAGACTATGCAATTGAAATGCTTGAAAAAAACAAACTTGTTGAAGTTGTTGGCAGAAAGGAATCTGTTGGAAAACCGTTGTTGTTTGCAACAACAGAAAGTTTCCTAAAGCGTTTTGGGTTGAAGTCGCTAGAGCAACTTCCAAATCAAGAAATTCTTCTTGAAAGA
>WQZR01000057.1 GCA_009780625.1 Bacillota bacterium
GCACGGAGTTCTTTCTGAAGAATGGGGTGGAGAAACTGTCTTTGTTGAAGTTTCGGCACTTCAAAAAATCGGCTTAGATAAACTTCTTGAAATGATTATTCTTGTTTCAGAACTTGGAAACCTAAGAGCAAACCCAAATAGAGAAGCAACAGGAACAGTTCTTGAAGCAAACCTAGATAAAAACCGTGGTGCAACTGCAACACTTCTTGTTCAAAACGGAACATTGAAAGTTGGGCAAAGCATTGTTTGCGGAACATCATATGGAAAAATTAGAGCACTTGCAGACTATAACGGAACGCTTATAAGGGCTGCAAAACCAGGAACTCCAGTTTCAGTTATTGGTCTAAACGAGCCACCAACTGCAGGAGACTATTTCTACGTTACAGACGAGAAGACAATCAAAAAACTTATTGAAGAAAGAAAAGTTAAAATTAGAGAAAGCAAAATTCAAACTGCAAACACTTCGGTTGACGCAATGCTTGGAAGAATTGATGCATCTAAACTTAAATATGTAAACATCATAATTAAAGCAGACACAATGGGAAGTGCCGAAGCACTTGCTGGAAGTTTGACAGCGATTCATAATGATGAAGTTAAAGTAAACATCATCAATGCTTCAGCTGGACAAGTTTCAGAAAGCGACATCACATATGCAGAAAGCACAGGTGCATCGCTTGTGGCGTTCAACACAAAATATCCTGCAAAAGTTAAGTCTCTTGCTGAATCTAAGAAAATCAAAATCATGTCGGCAAATGTTCTATATCGTGTTGTTGAAGAAGTTGAAGTTATGGTTAAAGCACTTGAGACGCCTAAGTTTAAAGAAGAATTCCTGGGCAGAGCAGAAGTTAGGGTTGTTTTTAAACTTTCAAGTTTTGGAACAATTGCAGGAAGCCATGTTCTTGAAGGAAAAATTGAACGTGGAGCACATGCACGTGTAATCAGAAAGAAAGAAACAATTGCAACTGGCAAAATTCAATCGCTTAAAGTTGTTAAGGAAGATGTTAAGGAAGTTAGAGAGAAATTCGATTGCGGAATTAAGGTTGACACCTACAACGCATATGAAGAAGGCGACATTATTGAGTGCTATCAAATGATTAGAATCAATTAAGAAAAGAGGAGATATATAAAATGACAGAACAAAATAAAGCAATAGGAAGAGCAAACAGCGAATATGGAAAGGCAATATCTGCAGCGATTAAGAATTTCACTTCAGATAGATTTAAAAAAGATGCAATTGTTACCGTTACAAAAGTTGAGTGCGCGCCAGACCTTAGGTCTGCAAAAGTTAACCTAAGCGTTTTTGTGATTGGAGCGACTTTCACACAAAAAGAAGTGTTTGACGGTGTTGTTGCTGCAAGTGGAGCAATCAGAAGTTTTGTTGCAAGAAAAGTTAACAAAAAAGTGACGCCAGCGTTTACATATGTTCTTGATGGGACAGAAGACAGAGTTCAAAGAATTGAAGAAACAATAAAACAAATCAAAAAATAAACGGAGGCCTTTTTGTTCAAGTCCTCTTTTATAGCAATCAATAAACCTGTTGGAATAGGCAGCACAGATGTTGTAAACGCTTTTAAGCGTGTGGTTTATCCAACAAAAATTGGGCATATGGGCACACTAGACCCAGACGCTTCGGGTGTTTTGATTATTGCCTTTCACAAGGCTCCAAGATTGTTCGACCATCTGGCAAAACAAACAAAGACATATGAATTTGTTGTGAAATTTGGGGTGGAGACAGATAGTCTAGACCACACAGGAATTGTCACAAAAACTTCAGATGTTATTCCAACAAATAAAGTTATTGAAGAAACAATCAAAAGCATGGTTGGAGAAAGCATGCAAACACCGCCTATGTTTTCAGCAGTGAAAATCAATGGCAAAAGAGCATACGACATTGCATATGAGAACAGGAATGTAGGGGTCGCACCTAAGAGCGACCCGCAAATCAAACCAAAATCAATCACAATAAGTTCATTTAAACTTCTTAAACAAGTTGACGAAACACAGTTTAGGTTTGAGGCTGAAGTTTCAACTGGAACATACGTAAGATGCATTGCTAGAGATATGGCAGAAAAACTTGGAACAGTTGCTCACACAACAGAAATTCTAAGAACAAAAGTTGGGAAGTTTTCCAACATAAAAGCGATGATTGATTTTGAGAAATTTCGTAAGACTAAAGACGAAGAGAAACTAAGTTTTATTGAAGAAAACATAATTAGTCCAATTAGAGCCTTTGACTATAGCACAATCACATTAAATGACGAGGACATATCAAGATTACTTCAGGGAAAACTATATGATTATGAAACAGAAAAAGGCAGGCACTATTTCATTAAATCTAAAACTAACGAAGTTGTGATGCTGGCTTTGGCTCCAGAGGAAAATAAACTAAAGATTGAAATAAATTTAAGATAAGGAAAAGATGACAGAGAAGAAAGAGAAATTTAAGAGAGTGGAATTTGGTGCAATACTTTGCAATAGTTTTTTTGTTGAAAACGAGGCAGGAGAACTTATATTCACTAAAGCCGAGGAAATAAAACAAGCAAACATTGAATGGGTTGAGTTTCCATTTAACAAAGACCCATTTATGCCAGAATCTAGAGCAAAGAAGATTGGAGAGATTTTGAAAGACTTGGGGCTTAAAGTTTCATGTCATGCCTCATATTTTATAAACTACGGAAGTCATGAGGAAGAGAGAATTAAAAAGAGCCATAACTATATTTTGATTAATATTAAAAACATGAAAGCAATGGGTGCAAATAAGCTTATTGTGCACGTTGGGAGCGCTGGAAAACTGGGTAAGACCGTCAGCATGGAAAACGCAAAAAACGCTCTTAAGGAGCTTTCTAAGCTTCTAGATGCAAAGAAATATACAGATGTTGAGTTGTGTCTTGAAGTTATGGGAAAACAATCAAGAATTGGAAACTTGGAGGAGATGGTTGAGCTTTCGCATATAGATTCTAGATATAATGTTTGTGTTGATTTTGGGCACTTAAACTGTCTATCTCAAGGCGGACTTAAAACGGCAAGAGATTATGCAAAGGTGCTGACATATCTAAAAGAGAACCTTCCAAGAGAAAAATTTGAAAGGCAACATTTCCATTTCACAAACATAGAGTATGACAAAAAGGGCGAGGTTAGGCACTTAAACCTAGAAGACACAAAGTTTGGTCCGTTTTTCCCGCCACTTGCTGAAGCACTCCATAAAGAGCAAGAGCTTGTTTCTGTAACGATTATAAGCGAAGCCAAAAGCACTTCAATCAGTGACGCAAGCACGCTTAAGAGACTCTTTACAAAACGTTAAACTTGAGATATAATGGGGGCATTATGGAAATTGGTGATATATTAAAGAATAAGAAATTGGTGTTATTTGATTTTGATGGAACGTTGACAGAAACGGCGCATCCACATCCGCAAATTATTAAGAAACTTCTCAAAAATTTTAGGATTGAGATTAGTCTTAGTGAGGTTAAAAGAGAATTTGAAAGACTTCCGGCTGAGATGTCGGACCTTGAGAAAATCTATGTTACGGCAAGAGAAATTTTTGCTAAGAACGGACTTAAGTTTGATTTGACTGAAACAAACAAAGAAGAGATTTGGAAAGCAGCAGAAGATGTTTATTGTGAAGAACTTAACCTTAGGAAGAATGCTTCTGAGTTTATTGCTAAACTAAGAGCAACAGGAAAAACTATAACAATTGTGACAAACAGTTTTGACAGACTTATGCAAGCATTTAAACACAGCGACCAAATTAAAAACTTTGATAAGGTGATTAATCACGTTGTGACTAGAAATGATGTCAAAAATCCAAAACCAAACCCAGAGATTTATCAACATACAGTGGGTTGCTATAAAGATATTTTAAGAAACGAAATCATTGTTTTTGAAGATTCAACAGAAGGAATCAGGGCTGCACTTGATGCTGGGCTGGATGTAATTCAAGTTGAAAGCGGTGAAATTGAAAATGATAAGGTTTTTGCAGGCACAGGGCGAGCAAAAGTTGTTGGAAAAATTAAGGGCTTTGATGAACTTATTTAACTTTTGTGCTATAATAGAAGATTACAGAGGTGAGATATGATTTCAGCAGGAGATATCAGAAAAGGCACAACATTTGTCTATAATAACGGAGTTTGGACGGTTATAGATTTTATGCACGTTAAACCAGGAAAAGGTGCGGCATTTGTTAGAACAAAAATAAAAAACGTGATTACTGGGCAAACACTTGAAACTTCTTTTAACCCAGTGGAAAAATTTGAGCCAGCAACAATTGAATATAAAGAAGCGCAATATTTATATCCAGACGACAGCCTTTGCTATTTTATGGACACAACAACATATGAACAATATCCAATCGATAGAGCCACAATTGAAGACCTCCTTATGTATTTACTTGAAGGCTGTATTGTTAAAATCGGCTTCTATAAAGGGTCTGCTTTCACAGTTCAACCACCAACATTTGTTGAATTAGACATAGTTGAGTGCGAACCGGCTGTTAAGGGAGACACATCAAGTTCTGCAGGAAAGGTTGCAAAGCTTGAAACTGGTCTTGAGGTTATGGTTCCATTGTTTATTGCAAACGGAGAGCGAATTAGAGTAGACACAAGAACAGGTGAATATCACGAAAGAGTAAAAAAATAAACGTCAAAACATGACGTTTTTTTATGTTTAATTTTATATAAATATATTAATCACCTTAATATGATAAATCAAGGGAGGTGATATATTTTGCTTTCGAAAATTTTGCCCGAGGCACTTTGGGCAATCATTCGAGATAAACTGAATGAAACGAAACTATATGAAATTCGAGCCAGGCGAGATTCTCCAATTGTGATTGATTACGCTGGCAAAGGTTATTTTTTGTCTGTGGAAGGAATAAGCACAAATGAAAAAGAAGCCATTATTGCAGATGAAAAGCTTATAAACAGCATTGTCTTTAAAGCCAGCAATAATTCTGTTTATGCTGTAAACGAGCAACTGAAACAGGGTTTTATCACTGCATATGGTGGAATTAGAATTGGAATTTGTGGTGAGCTTGTTATTGAAAACGGTCAGATTATCACAATTCGAAATTTTAGCTCCATAAATATTCGAATTCCCCATGAGGTTAAAAACTGCAGTCTTCCTGCATTAAAGTTTCTAACTTCAGATAAAGGCGATGTTTTAAACACACTAGTCATTTCACCTCCTGGGGCAGGAAAGACAACTTTTCTTCGAGACTTGATTGAAAATATAGGAATAAGAAGTGAATCTAAAAAACACAATCTTTTGGTTTTGGATGAGAGATATGAAATTGCAGCCAGTGTTCAGGGAAGAAATATGCTCTCTGTTGGAAAATTTAGCGATGTTATTTCAGGTGCAACAAAAGAATTTGGGTTTAGGGAAGGAATTCGAGCAATGAGGCCAGATATAATTTTTTGCGACGAGCTTGCTCTCGAAGATGACATCAAGGCTGTTTCTTTGGCTTCTAGTTCTGGAGTTGTGGTTGTGAGTACGGTTCACGCAAAAGATTTAACGGAGTTAAAAAAGAAATCTGTGTTTAAAAACATTTTGGAAGAAGGAGTCTTTAAAAGATTTATTGTGCTTTCTAGAGTCAACGGTCCTGGAACTTATGACGCAATATATGATGAAAATTTCTCACTTTTGTATTTGAGGTAGGCGATGGTTAAAGTTATTCTGATTGTTGCCATATTTTCTCTTGTTGTATATATAGGTTGGCAACTTAAACAATTCTATAAAAAACAAGAAAAAATTCTGACTGATGTAGTTCTTTTTTGCGAGTGTCTACTTAGCAATATCAACTTTATTCAAAAACCAATAGGTGAAATCATTGAAGAAAACAAAGATAAATTCGCAAAAGAATTTAGAGAAGTGCTGAAGTCTTTTGTTAAGTCACTAGAAGAAGATGGGGAAGTTGAGGTCAAATCTCGCTATATAACTGATGAAAATAAGCGCACCATTCAGAATTTATTCATAAATCTTGGCAAAACTGACGTGCTAAATCAAAATTCTCTTATCGAAAATTCGAGAGAAACGTTGAAAATTTCGGAGACTGAGGCTAGGGAGGAATCTAAAACTAAGGGAAGGGCGGCATTTAAACTTTCGCTCTGTCTTGCTGGGCTACTATGCATATTGCTTATATAACACTATATATAGTGTATTATGTCTAAAACAATAACCACATGGAGTGTATATGGGAATAGATATCATATTTAAGATTGCTGCGGTTGGTATCATTACTGCCGTAGTTAATCAAATTCTTAAACATACCGGCAA
>WQZR01000058.1 GCA_009780625.1 Bacillota bacterium
AATTTTTTTATGCGTCTTAGAATTCTTTGGCATATAGGGGCAAAGAGCCTGCTGGTTTTATTATGCTTTGTTGTGCTTAGCCTTGCAACAGTCAGCGGCTTTAGCCTGCTTCTTGGTGTGGCTTTTTTGTTTGTTCTTCTATATGCGGGAATGAAACTATTTCATGCAAATATTGTTTTTATTTCCAGTTTGGTTTTGCTATTCTTTTTGTTTGGCTATAGCCTGATGTTTGTTTTGTTTTTGCTTTCAATCGCCTTGGTTTTTAACCTGATATATTTTGTTTTTGTAAACAAGCAGCAGCAGATAAAACCTGAGATTTTGGTTGTGTGTTTTGTTGTTAGTTCGCTTCCTATATTTGTTTTTGAGTTAAACGAGATTTCTGAAATTTTAGACAAGTTGCTTTCAATCTTTTTGAGTGCGGTTTTTCTATATAGTATAGTTTCGGTTCTAAGAATTTTAAGGCTTAGAAAATCGGTTCTGACTTTCTTTAGGGAAGAGTTTGCATATCTGGCTTTTGTTATTATTGGCTTTGGTTTGGGCATAAGCTCGCTCACGGTGGCGGGTTTTCATATAGGTTTAATGCTCGCTTTAGTCCTAATTTTTCTAGTTAGTTTTTTTGGTAAAATTGCTATAACTTTGTTTTTGTCTTTATGCTTAGGTGTCTCGTTTTTGCTGGTTGGAGGTGGAAGTGAGGCATTGGCTATAACGGTTGTGACGGGGCTTATATTATGCGTTTTAGAGGGCTTAAATAGGTGGTTTAAGGCAAGTTTGTTCTATATTACAGTTTGGGTGGTTGGACTATATTTTGATGCCCTAGGGCTCCAAAACGGCTGGTTTTGGTTGTTTTTGTTTGTTCTGGTGTTTGCTATAGCGTCAATCAACACGTCTGTGTTTGAGACAATAAGAAAGCGTGTTGACAACAAACAAAAGCACAATGTGTTTGAAAATGGCTTGCTTGCTGGAAAGACAAAAGTGCTAAAAGAACAATTGATTTCTTCTGCCGAAGTGTGCTTTGGCATGGCTCAATGTTTTGGTGGTTTTGGGGGAATTTGCACAACAGATGAAGAAGCGGCTGATGCGATATGCATGGAAGTTATGAACAGAATATGCGATTCTTGTGTTTCAAAAAATATATGCAGCAGTCAAAAAAACAAGGTTCTTAAAACGGTTCTTTTGGAAACTATTCACAAGGGGTTGGTTAAGGGCAAAGTGACAGTTTTGGACTTTCCGCCAAACATCACTGCAACATGCAAGCAGCTTACGGTTTTGATATCGGAGTTCAATCGACTGACAAAAAAATGGTTGGAATATAAAGAACAAGAGAACAACAACGCACGGCTGGAGAATATAAACATAACGCACATACACACAGTTTCGAAACTTCTATATGGGCTTGCAAGCGAGATTGAAGAAGATATTGTGACAAACGAGCAACTGGGTGAAGAAATCAGAAGTCAGCTTCTATATAGAAACATTTCAGCACAGGCTTTGGTTGTTGAGAAAAATGCAGAGTTGGAAGTTTTTTTATATATTAGAACAGAAGATGCAAACGAAGAAGATTTGAGAAAGGCTGTGTCTGGTGTCTTAAAACGCAAAATGCAGGTTGATTTTTTAAAGCCGCATGATAGATGCCATGTGTTGATTAAACTAACAGTTGCTCCAAACCTAGATTGTGTTTTTGGAGTGGCTAGCGAAAAGAAACACCTCACGCCTGAAACGGGAGATGGGCACCTTGTTTCGAAGTTAGGAAAAGATATGTTTTTGGCTGTTGTTGCAGATGGTATGGGAAGTGGGAAAGAAGCAGCGAATGCAAGTGGGAAGGTTCTTGAACTACTTGAAAACTTTTTTAAAGCAGGTTTTAAGGCAAACGAAGCAGCAATGACAATCAATAAAATCTTTGCAGCACAGAAAGTGGAGGTGCTTTCTTCTGTTGATGCTGCATGCATTAATCTAAAAAAAGAAGAGGTTGATTTCATAAAACTAGGAGCATGCCCAAGTTTTGTTCTTAGGCAGGGTGAAGTTATTGCTGTTTGTGGCGAAGATTTGCCTCTGGGTGCGGTGTATGCATCTTCGGCTGTAAGCAACAAACAGACAATCAGAACAAATGATATGATTGTCAAAATCAGCGACGGGGTGTATGATGCTTTTACTGATATAAGGTTTTTGGTGGAATTTTTAAAAGAGCAAAAGACGAATAACCCAAAGGTTTTGGCAGATAGCATTCTAGGCAGGGCAGTGGAATTAAATAGGCAAATTCCAAGAGATGATATGACGGTTTTATGCATAAGAATATTTAAGAGACATTGAAAAAATATTTTATATGTGATATAATAAAAGATTATTATGTACAAAGGAATATAGGACTATGTTTTTACAAGAAGCAGTTGATTTAATCAAAGAAAAGAAACTATTTAAAAAGGGAGAGACAATCGCAGTTGCAGTAAGCGGCGGGAGCGATAGCATGGCACTTCTTCATTTTCTTAATGAGCACAAAGAAGAATTTGATATTGAAGTTTTGGCTATCACAATCGACCACCAGCTTAGAGAAACATCATCAAGAGATGTGAACTTCGTTAAAAGATTCTGTGCGCAAAACCATATTAGGTGCCAAAGTTTTAAAGTTGATGTTCTAACGTACGCAAAAGAACACAGAATGGGAATTGAAGAAGCAGCAAGAAAGCTTAGATATGGCATTTTTGATAAGGTTGTTAAAGAACAACATGCAGACAAAATTGCAACAGGACACCATCTTTTGGACCAAGCGGAGACAGTTCTTCTAAACATGTTTAGAGGAGCGGGGCTTTCTGGCGTTTCAGGAATGGAAGTCTCAAGAGGAAATATTGTTAGACCTTTCCTTACAACAAAAAAACAAAGCATTATGGCATACCTATTTGAAAACAAGGTTGATAACATTGAAGACGAAACAAACCAGGATAATCGTTTTCTTAGAAACTTTATTAGAAACGAAGTTATGCCTCTGATTCAAACACAGTTTAGAGGCGTTGAAACAACAATTGCAGCATTTGCTGAAGCAGCAAGAGCAGACGACGAATTTATTGGAAGCCTTGCACAAACATCAAGCGTTTTGTTTAGCGACAACACTGCAAAAATTCCAATGAACTATTTTGCACAAAACAAGAGTTTGGTTGTGAGAACAATCAAAAAAACACTTGAGAGAATGAACATTGTTTCAGACATCACAAAAGTTCATTTCGATATGATTATTGATTTAACAAAACTTGAAAACGGTTCTAAGGTTGATTTGCCAAAAGGACTTAAGGCAATCAAGGAATATGAATACATCACACTTGTTAAACCAGTTGAAAAACCAAAAGTTGAAACAATCAAATTTAAAGCTGGAAAAACAAAGATTGCTGGTTTTGGTGAAATTCTAATTAAGAAGAAACCATATTCTCATCAAGCAGCAGCGTGGGATTTGACAAACATCACAAGAAA
Source organism: Bacillota bacterium (assembly GCA_009780625.1). Taxonomy (GTDB): domain Bacteria; phylum Bacillota; class Clostridia; order Christensenellales; family UBA1242; genus WQZR01. Next base: position 3,457 of record WQZR01000058.1, read on the forward strand.
AAGCATGTTGGTTGACGCAAATAAGATTCCAAAGAATGCTGAATTTAGAAAGAGAAAAGAAGGCGATGTGATTACGAAGTTTGGTGGCGGAACGGTTACGCTTAAAAAATATCTTATAGACAGAAAAGTTCCTGAAAGACTTAGAAACCATGTTCCAGTTCTTGCTGTCAAAAACGATGTGCTGTTGGTTCTAACTCAAGATATCAGCGACAAAGTTAAAGTAGACGAGAATACAACATCGGTATACGCAATCGAATATAACTTAGACTAAAAAAAGCCGAGAGGCTTTTTTTAATTCCCGTTGACAGATTTAAGGTTATGGGCTATAATGGTCATCTGTTTGTTTTTTAATTAGGGGAGGACTTCTTGTCTGTAAAAACAAAAGAGCTATATAAAGCAGCGAGCCGAAGAGACTTCATCATCGCTGGACCACAAGGAACTGGTAAGACAGACAAATCTAACCTAATCGCGAGTATAATTCAAGGTGGCAAATTCGTTTGTGGGGATGTTGTTAGAGCAAGCCCACTACTCAAAAAATTGTCAGATGACGGAAGTTTGGTTCCGGATGAAATTATAAATGAAATTATATACGACGGAATTAAAGAGTCCGCATTGAAAAACCCAAATGGAATTGTTATTGATGGTGTTCCAAGAACGGAAAGCCAAATTGCGATTATAAAAAGGCTTCAAAAAGAAGGTGTTTTGAACATTGTTGGAATTGTTATTCTTGAAGGGGATATAAACAAATTTAAAGCAAGGCTTGAAGCAAGAAGAACATGCGATAAGTGCGGCATTGTGACTGATGTGGAAGACGCGAAAATTAAAGGTTCTAAAGACGGCAAGTGTTTTATGACTGGGTGCGACGGCGTGCTATATCAAAGGGTGGACGACACTCCAGCGTCAATTCAGAAAAGAATCAACACATATTTTGAGACCACTGCACCAGCAACAAAAAAACTTGCTGAAGATTTGGTTCTAATCAGGCAAAACACAGAAGCTTCAAAAGAGATTGTAAATAGGGAACTTACAGAAAAAATTAAGGTTTTAATTTATTAAGAAACGGCAATGCCGTTTTTTGTTTATTATGTTAAAATAACTATATGGCAATAGATAGATTATTTTTAATACAACTGGCAAATTTTAATAGCGACCTGAGAAGGTATGCGGGTTTTACTGTCAAAGACACAATTTTGGTATATGCTCTAGAATGCGACAGAGAGATTTCGCCAGCGGAAATCTGTAAACATATACTCATAAAGAAAAGCAATCTCACGGTTGCAGCGGGAGAACTTCTTGAAGACTGTTTGCTTGAAAAAGCAAAGAATGAGAATGATAAGAGAGAGATATCATACAAAATAACAGAGAAGGGTAGGAAGTATCTCGAAGAGAAAGAAAAAAAGATTAAAGAAAGTTTCAAACTTTGTTTTGGCGAAAGAGCAAGCGAGTTTGGAACATTTCTAGACAAGATTTATAAGTAAAAGGAAACACAATAAAAATGAAATTATATAACACACTATCAAGAAAAAAAGAAGATTTTGAAACTCTAAAGAAAGGTGAGGTTTCTATGTATGTGTGCGGACCAACAGTTTATGGTCCACCGCATGCGGGGCACGCAAAGACATACATAAATTTCGACCTTGTCTATAGGTTTTTGGAATTCTTAGGCTATAAAGTTAAATTGATTAAAAACATAACAGACGTTGGACACATTGTTGGAGATGCCGACACTGGCGAAGACAAAATTTCTAAACAAGCAAAAAAAGAAAACCTAGACCCATGGAAGATTGCAAGAAAATATGAAGAACAGTTCTACGACGAAATGGACAAACTTAATGTAAGGCGTGCACAGTTCGAGCCACGCGCAACAGAGTTTATAGACACAATGCTAAAAATGACACAAGCATTGGTTAAGAATGGTTTTGCATACGCAACGCCAAGAGGAAACGTTTATTTTGATGTGACCAAGTTTCCAAACTATGGAAACCTTTCAGGAAGAAAACTAGACGAGACTTTGGAAGCAACAAGAGTTGAAGGCGAAGAAGACAAAAAGCAACCACAAGACTTTGCTCTATGGAAGTCAGCAGCACCAGACCACATTATGCAATGGCCAAGCCCATGGGGGCAAGGGTATCCAGGGTGGCATATCGAGTGTTCTGCAATGGCACTTGATTTAATCGGCGAGCAAATTGACATTCACGGTGGCGGACTGGACAACATGTTCCCACACCACGAGTGCGAAATTGCACAATCGGAAGCATATACAGGAAAGCAATTTTCAAAGTTTTTTATGCACAACAACCTTGTGACAGTTGAAGGTCAGAAGATGGGCAAAAGCCTTGGAAACTTTGTAAACATTTGCGACCTTCTAAAAGAGTTTTCTCCACAAGTGATTAGATTTTTTATTCTGAAGTTTCACTATAGAAGCCAGGTTGATTTTTCAAGAGATGCAATGAGGCTTGCAGAAAAAGAATGGAATAAAATCAACGATGCATTTATGAAAGCAATTTCTGAAACAGAAGGGTTATACGAAGGCGAAACACTTGAAAGCCTTGAAACAGAAGAAATCAAAAAAATCTATAAAGAGGTTGTTGAAGCACTTAGTGATGATTTCAACACGCCAATTGCAATTGCAAAGATGATTGAGTTATCAAAACTTTCAAATCAATCAATTTCAGAAATGAAGAAAGATGAGACAGTGGAAGAAGCTGTAAACAGACTTATTGATATTGTTACTATGGCAAAACATTTCTTCGAGCCAGTGTTTGGGTTTAAGTTTCAAAAAGAAGAAGT
>WQZR01000059.1 GCA_009780625.1 Bacillota bacterium
ATTTAGTCTTTCCTTGATTTGTGCCATTATTCCTTGAATTTCTTTGCTTTTTTCTTTTAGCCAACCTAGTATGTTTGTAGATTTTATATGAGAAATAGCGTCATCATTGTGCGCTGCATATTGGACTTTAAGTTTTCTTTGAGGTTTAAGGCCTTTCTCGAACATTTTCATATTTTTCTATTACTATTATATATTATTCATCGAAAAAAATCTAGTCCTTGATTTGATTCGGGTCGCAACGGAGTGCGACCCCTACGTTTGTGTTGGTTGTTTAATTACAGACATTTCAAAGGCGGGTCGCCCGAGGGAGATTCGGGCAGCCCAACGGTCAGCCCCTACATCGGGTCGCCCAACGGTCGACCCCTACAATATGATTTGTTTTATAGAACAAATGTGCCATAATGATATACATATGAATGGAAGAGTGAGAAAAGATATTCGTTTAAATAAATTCGATTATAGCCAGCCCTATTATTATTTTGTGACAATTTGCGTAAAAGACAAGCACCCAATTTTGAGCAAGGTTGTGACGGAAGAGATTGTAGGGGTCGACCGTTGGGCGACCCGTGTTAATTTGTTACCTCTCGGAGGAATTATAGAAAACAATATAAATTATATAAACAAAAGTTTTAACGATAGAAAGATTGATTCATATATTATTATGCCAAACCACATTCATTTGATTATTCAGATACTACACAACGGGTCGCCCAACGGTCGACCCCTACATGGTCAGATAATCTCATCATTTAAACAAGCTTGCCATAAGCAAGCAGGCTACAAATTTTTCCAACGCAACTATTACGAGCACATAATTCGAAATGAAACCTCACTAAATGAGATAAGGCAATATATTCAAAATAACCCAATAAACTGGCTCACAGATAATTATTACGTTTCACCGTAGGGGGTTCGATACGCGTCGACCGAGAGTTATTACTACGGGTCGCAACGGAGCGCGACCCCTACAGAATGGGAATTAAACTTGATTTTGGAAATTCCGATTTGTTAGAATATAGGTATGGAAAACACTACTACGAAAATTGTTAGAATTTTGGAAGATGAAATTATTTCGGGTAAATTGCCAGAAGGCGAATATCTTTATTCTACTCGTGAAATTATGAATCGTTTTAGTACATCTGAAAAAACAGCGAGACGTGTTGTTTATCTTTTTCATGCTACTGAGTTGTTGGAGACAGAAAGAGGAAAAGGGCTGCGTATTGCTATGGGTGCAAGAGATTTTGTTTTGGAATATCGCAGGAGAGCATGGCATGAAAAGTTTGACGAGCTGGCAAAAGAAGCGGAATTGCTTGAGATTGAAGGGGAATAAAAAATCAGCCGATGGCTGATTTTTTTATTCACATTAATCTAGTACCATCACGCGAACGAATGGGTCGCCGTAGAAGTCTAAATCGTCGAAGTCGTACCAGAAGATTGTTATTGTTTCATCGTAGATATGATAGAAGATTTCTGCATTTGCAAACACACTTCTTACAAAACCGTTATCTGGACCATATCTTATGATGTCTGAGTTTACATGTGTGAACCAGATTTCATCATATTCTTCATTGAACTCGTCTGATGCAAATCTTAGAGTTTCGTTGAATGTGCTTAGTCCGTGAACTTCTGGACGAACAGTCATCCAGTTTGTGCTGATGAAAAGCGCATTGTTAATTGTTGGAAACAGTGCTCTTAGAGTTATATCGTCCCAAATTGTCCAGAATGCATAGTATATAAAATCATCCCAAAATTCATCTGCATATTCTCCTATTCCATAGAAGTATCCATCGCCCCAGTCGTAGTAGAAGTCGTCAACGAAATACCAAAAGTCGAAGTACCAATCTAGTGCCCAATATGTGTCCCATTGTGTTGCTTCGTAGTAATCAAATGCATCTAGAACTTCGTCTAAATACTCTGATGGAACAAGATAGTCCAGCCAAATATAGTTATATTCGATATACCAGTTTACGTCGTCTTGAAGTATTTGAGCGTGAAGTTCAACTTCTGTTTGAATACGCTCAGCCTGTGTCCATCTCCATGCACCTTGAAGTTCTGGATATGGTCCAGTGTAGCCGCCGCCACCTCCTCCACCGCCGCCACCGCACGCTGCAAGCACAATTGCAAACATTGGAATTATTGCAATCAGCGTTAATAGCTTTTTGAATTTTTTCATATTCATTTCCCCTTTATATATAATGTTCAAGTATAACATCATTCGGAGATATAACCCAATCAAAAATAGAAGTCAAAGTAGTTTTAATCTAATCCTCAGTTCCTTCGTCATAGGCTTAAAACTATCTTTACTTCTATTCTGACTTATTCAACAGTCACACTCTTAGCGAGGTTGCGGGGTTTGTCTGGGTCTATTCCCCTTTGCTTTGAAAAATAGTATGCGAAGTTGAACATTGGAATGACTGAGAGTATTGGGATTAGGTCGTGCATTACATTTCTAATTTCAATAAAGTCGTCGACCACTGCGTTGTCTTTAAGTTCGGTGAAGGGACTGATTACAATTGTCTTTGCGCCGCGGGCTTTCACTTCATAGACTGCGTTCATTGTTTTGTCTTTAATTTTGGGGTCTGTGATGATTGCACACACCACAGACTTTGACTCAATGAGTGCAATTGTTCCGTGTTTTAGTTCCCCTGCTTGATATGCCTCACTGTGAATATAGCTGATTTCTTTAAGTTTTAAGCTGGCTTCTTTGCTTGTGGCATAGTCTGCAAGTCTTCCTATAAAGAATATGTTTTTAACTTTTTTATACTTTTCGACGAGTTCTTTGATTTGGGTTGTGTTTTCTTGCAGGCGTTTGGCTTCGGCGAAGAATGGTTCGAGGCAATTGACGCACGTGTCGCCCGTAAGTAGATTAAACGCGAAGGCTTGGCTTGTGAAAGATTTTGTTGCGGCAACGGCGACTTCTTTGCCGGCGTTTATGTTTATGACTTCATCTGAAAGGTTGGCTAGTGTTGAGTTTGGGTTGTTTGTGATGGTGATTATTTTTGCACCTTGTTTTTTGAACAATTCCGCTGCGGCGATTGTGTCGGCAGTTTCGCCAGATTGGGAGACAAATATTGCTGCGACTTTGTGAGGGTCGCCCTCGAGTGCGACCCCTACATGTTCCATGTATCTTAGCTCGCTGGCGACTTCTGCGACTACTTGTTTGCCTAGGTTCTTTTCAATATAGTGTTTTCCTAGAAGGCAGGCGTGGTATGCGGTTCCACAGGCGGAGAGATAGATTGTGTCGGCCGTTTTTAGGAATTCGTTTACGCGTTTAAATTGCTCTGTGTCTTTGGACTCTAGGGTTGCTCTGAGGCTTTTTTCGATTTCGTTGATTTCTTTTTTCATGAAGTGAGGATAACCGTCTTTGCTGGGTTGTTGTTTTGCTTGGATGGGTTGGAAGAGCGGGTCGCCCTTAGGTGCGACCCCTTCGCCTGTGCTTTCGTAAATTTTTATAGCGTTATCGTCGAGGGTGGCGATTTCGCCGGGTTTGAGGCGATAGATTTGGGAGTTGGCGGGAAGGGCGGCTTCGTCGCTTGTTACAACAAATGTAGAGGTCGCATCACCATGCGAACCAACAATAAGCGGTGGGTTGTTTGTTGTTGCAAAAATTGTGTTTGGGACGTCTTCGGAGAGAATTGCAAGTGCATATGCACCTTTTAGTTTTTTGCTTACATTATATATAGCCTCCAAAGTCATGTCCTTATTCTCTCGGGTTAGGATGTCTATAAAACCTTCTTCGAATTCGTCGACTGTAAATTGTGAGTCCCACAGTTTGCTGTATTCTTCTTCGAGAAGTGCGGCTATGACCTCGCTGTCTGTTTCGCTTTGGAAAATAAAACGGTTTTCGAGTTCTGTTTTGAACTCTTTATAGTTTTCGATGATACCGTTGTGGGCAACAACAAAACGACCTTGTTTGAAAGGGTGGCTGTTTTTGCTGGCGGGTTTACCATGCGTTGCCCAACGGGTGTGAGCGATGACGGCGTTATAGTCTAGCGGGTCGCTCAACGGACATCGGGTCGCCCAACGGTCGACCCCTGCCTTGGCTTCGAGTGAGGCAACCATGCCTTTTTGTTTTGTTACTTTGATTCTTTGCAGTTCATTAAAGAAAGCAATGCCTGCACTGTCGTAGCCTCTGTATTCTAGAGCTTTAAGCCCGTCTATTGCATTTTTGAGAACGTCTCCGCGTCCAACTTCACCATATATTCCACACATATATATTGTATATGTGCCGTGAACGAAAAAAGCGACTTTCGTCGCTCTTTTCCTGTCCTCGCTGGCCTAGGCATTCAGCAAGTCTTCGATATCTTTTTTAGCTTCTGCTTTCCATCCTGCCTCAAGCTTTTGTCTTTTTGCAGCACGTTCTTCTCTCATTTTTTCTTCTCTAACTTTTTGTTCTGCTTCTTGTCTTTCTAAAGTTTTCAACATTTCTGGTGAAAGCCCTGCTCTGAAAGCTTCTAAGTGGTCTGAAGCAAGTTTTGATTCTGGTCTTGCTGCTTTTTCGTCTGCAAACAATCCTTCGAAATCTCTATATGCAAGATGTTTCTTTTTAAGTTCTGCCGCACGCTCTTTCACTGCACTGTCCACAACCATCTTAATAACTTGCTCTATGTTTGCATCTCCAAGTTGTTCTTTTATTTCACGTAATCTTTTGATTAAATCTATATCAAATTGTGTTTCTTTGCTTAGTTCTTTTTTGTCTAACATTTTAAGCCCCCTTGTGTTTATACCCATGTTATACACCCATTAGCCCTATTTGTCAATATATAACCCTGTTTTTGAAGGGGCAATATTTGGCATAAAAAAACGGCGTTTTTGCCGTTTTCTTTGCTTGTTTGTTTAGATTTGATAATCAGAAAGAATTTTCTCGCCGTCTTCTTTAAGTTTTCTTAAATGCTCTGGGTTTATTCTGCTTTCAATACCGTCGCACTTTTCAGCACCAACACATCTTGTTCCTTCTCCAGCAGGGCAACCAATGCCGCTTCCCACTTCTCTTTTTGCTTGGCATCTTTCGATTAGAGTGAAAACTGAAACGCTTCCACAAAAAACTCTTTCTCTTAAATCTTTAATCAGACCATCAACATGGTCGTTTTCCAACATTCTTAGTTTGCTTTGTTCTTCTTTTGTATTTTCCATATATAATTATACAACACACCAAAACTATAAGTCAAGACCTATTTAGAAAATAAGACCATAACCCGACAAAGCATTTTCATAGTTTGAATCAATCTTCTCGTCGAGCAAAACAGTTTTGCTTCTTTTTATTTTTTCTGGTTTATTTTTAGAGACTTCGCTTATCAGTTTTTCGACGCGTCCATCTTTTAGTTTTTCTATATTACTCATACTTATATTATACCGTGAAAATATAAAAAAACGGGTCGCCCTTAGGTGCGACCCCTACGTTTTTATGCAACAAAAAAGATAGCTCGCGCTATCTCTTTTATATAACTTAAATAGATGAACAATTTAGATTGTTTGTCTCAGTTTTTGATTCTAGTTCTTGCGTGTCATAAAGTTATAACATCTTCGACAGGTTCGCTGTTCTTCACAGCGTCCTTAAAAGGAGGTGATCCAGGGGCACCTTCCGGTACCCCTACCTTGTTATGACTTCATCCCAGTCGCTGATTTTACCTTCGGCGTCGCCCTCCTTGCGGTTAGGCAAACGACTTCGGGTACCTCCAACTCCCGTGACGTGACAGGCGGTGTGTACAAGACCCGGGAACGTATTCACCCCGACATGCTGATTCGGGATTACTAGCAAATCCAACTTCATGAGGGCGGGTTTCAGCCCTCAATCCGAACTGAGACGACTTTTTTGTGATTGGCTCCCCATTACTGGTTGGCAACACTTTGTAGTCGCCATTGTAGCACGCCTGTAGCCCAAGACGTAAGAGGCATGATGATTTGACGTCATCCCCACCTTCCTCCGCGTTGTCCGCGGCAGTCTGTAAAGAGTTCTCAACTGAATGTAGCAACTTTACATGAGGGTTGCGCTCGTTGCGGGACTTAACCCAACATCTCACGACACGAGCTGACGACAACCATGCACCACCTGTATCCCTGCCCCGAAGGGTTTCACTGCTTTCACAGCTATGCAGGGTATGTCAAGTCCTGGTAAGGTTCTTCG
>WQZR01000060.1 GCA_009780625.1 Bacillota bacterium
CCACAAAGAACACTCCGATTGGATATGATAGTGCCATCATCACAATGCATGTGATAATTCCAACTCCGCCTAGAATGATTAGAATAAGTTCTGTTGCTTTTCTTACGTTTGATTTCATTTTTTTCCTCCTAAATATATTTATAAACCTATTGTAGCACATATTAAATAAATAATTGACTAATTAGTCATTTTTTGGTATTATTAAAAACGTTCGCAAAAAACGACAAAGGGAGTTGGTATAGAGGTTGTGCCTCGGTCTCCAAAACCGATGAGATGGGTTCAAGTCCTATACTCCCTGCCAAAACCAGAGGGTAGAAGAGTACACGTAAGTATACTCCCTGCCAAACTAGAGGAAAATACGTGAGTATTTTCTTTTTTATGATACAATCAAATGATGTAAAAAAGGAGATATATATAAGTATGGAACAAAAGATATTTCTAAAAGAAAAAGAGTTCCCAATGCCGGTTAAGAAAATTAAACCAACCGATTTGGAATATCTAGACGCAAGTGAGATTGAAGCATATCTAAGGTCTATTGAAGTGATTAGACCTTGGGAAGTTATTGAAACAAGCAAAGGGGCAATTGCAGGCGTTTCGGCTCTTTCGATTGTTTCTGTAAAGAAAATGCCAAAAGAAGAAAAAGATAGAACAGGAACATTCTTCAACTTTATTCAATATAAGTTCAGTTGTGACATAAAAAACGGAAAAGTTGGAAAAACAACACTTGCAAACTTCACAACATATGTAAAAGATGCATATTCCTACAGCCTTCCAGCTTTCATTCTTGAGAGTCTGAAGAAAAAAGATAAGGCAAGAGCAAAGCAATATGCTGCAGAGTTTAAAGCAGAACTTTCTAAGTTATATACAAAGAAAATAACTCACGATAAAAAAGAGCTAGAAAAATTTAAAGCAGAAGTTGTTGGGACAACTGCAGAATCAAAAGTTAGTTTGTCAAAAATTAAATAATTATATGTAGGGGTTGACCGTCGGGCGACCCTTTTTTATGAAGTGGTGCTGGTTCTTGTTGTTTTTGCACATTTGTCTCGTTGACCAGCAATCATCACAAGATTCGCACCAACTGCTGAAATTATGTCTGCAACTAAATCTAGAGTGTCTATATCTTTAACGATTTTAGAAATTTCTTTTGTGATTACTGTGGTTATTGCAAGCAAATCGCTTTCTGAAATGTTGCATAGGTTTTTCGTGCTCATATTTTAGTGTATTTGATATAATGGAATATGGTTACAGCAGAAATTAAAAACAAACTTAGGCTTAGATTTAAGGAACTTAGAAACAAACAAGAGGCTCCATCGCGTGACGCTCTGAATAATATGTTTAAAATAGTCATAGAAGAAATAGGGGAAGCGGAGACAATTTTTTGCTATGTTTCATATGATTATGAAGTTCCAACACATGAATTTATTAAACAACTGCTTGCCGCTGGAAAAACTGTTCTTGTTCCAAAATGCGTCAACGACGAAATGTATGCTATTAGTTGTGAAGACTTTGACAAACTTGAACCGTCTAGCATTGGAATCTTAAGACCAGCTGAAACTCTTAAGGAGTTACAGGCACAAGGCAGGGTTTATTCAAAAGAAAAAATAGACGTTGCGATTGTTCCAATTCTTGCTTTTTATGAAATGTTTCGTCTTGGTTATGGTGGCGGAAACTATGACAAGTTTTTGAAAAACACAAAAATTAAGAAAATCGGAATTGCTCACGAGTTTTCTAAAACCGAAATTGACTTTTCTGAGCCTCATGATGTTCCAATGGACGTTATTGTGGCAACAAATGGAGAAATCTATAGAAAAAAAACTGTCTAAAAATGGCGGTTTTTTTTTGTTCTTCTATATATGCCTTTGGTATAATATTTCCAGTTAATATAATGCAAACTATTGTAGGGTATTGACTGTCACTCTAGGTGGGCGATTTTCAAAATGTGCTAATAGGGGCTGTTATGCTTTTATCTAGCCTTTTTGCGTTTAACGAAATGGAAGAGGAGTGCTGATATGAAGAAAAAATGGTCGTCGTTTATTGTTGCTGTTTTTGCTTTCTTTTTCGTATTTTTGGCAGCATGTCAGGAACCTACACAAAACATAAGAATCTCTGTTTCTCAGGCTAGCTTTTCCATAGAGATGAGTCAGGTTGCAGCAGAAAACAGAAGGACTGTTAATGCTACCGTGAGCGGTCTTCCAAGTGGCTATTCAGCAGAACTGATTAGCATTCAAAGCACAAGCACTGGGGTTGTTCAAATTCTTATGAACGAGGTGACCAGAAGTGGCGGAACAACAACAATTCCATTTGTTGCTGTTGGTGCTGGGACTGCACAGATTATTGTGATTAGCGAAGGGAACAGAAGAGCGACTGTTGATGTTGAAGTAAGCATTCCGGTTTCGGGAATGGCATTTAGTTCAAACTTCTTTGATACGAACGTTCTTGTTAGAGGGGCAGCGTATACGCTTCCATCAAACGCACTTAACATATTGCCATCAAATGCAACAGACACCAGAGTTGCATTCTTCCTATATAGAAGAATTCAAACAGGTGAGGATTTTGCATTCCAAAGAATTATGCAACTTGAAAACAACAGAAGCCTTTCGGCTGCTGTAACGAGCGACTTGCCAGCGGGAACATATTTCATCACGGCTGTGCACGAAGCAATAAACCCTGCAACAGAACAACCATTTATGGCTAGACAAGAAATTAGAATTATAAACAGACTTGAAACAAATCATATATGGCTTAGCGACCCTGGCATTCCAAACATTATTGCAAGCAGACTTGAAGCAATCAACCTTGTTAGAACAGGGCGTGCGGAAAAGGCAGAACAACAAGTTACAATCAGAGTTGACGGTCTTATCGGGGCGGGACAAGTTTCAGTTAGACACGTTCCAATGCCTGGCGAAGTTTTATTCACCGTAAACAGAGTTGAAGCAAACAGATTTAACATTAGACACTCAGACGTGAACGGTGAAACAAGAATACACTTCGATGTTGCACCAACAGAATTTTCGGCTTTCCCAGAAGCTTGGGTTAGGGTTTCCTTTCCAGTAAGCATTGTTGAAGAACCAACAAGCATTTCCTTCAATGGAAGAACTGGAGCAGGATTTAGTTTTATTGCATATGAAAATATTCCACAAGACTTTAGAGTTTCAGTAAACCCAGTTACAACAAGATATACTCAAATGTTTATTGGAATTCCACAAAACCAAGTTGCAAACTATAGATTTACACAAAGAGACCCACAAACTGGTGTTTCAAGCCAACTTACATTTACAGCAAGAACTGGTGAAGGTTTTAGCACAAACCGCTATGCAGAGTTCACTTCAGGACTTGAACTTACAGTTGAAGCACTTTCAAACAACACAAACTCAACTACTGTGACTGTTCACAGTGGAAGAGATTCAGATGTTAGAGCGTCAATAAGCCTATCAACAGGAATATTCTTGACTGGTCTTACACTTACAGATACAACAGGTACGCCAATTCAAACATGGGCAAGAGACACAGACCTAAGCGACATGGAACCAATCTTTATGAGAAGAGGAGCAGAGTTTGTTTTCAACATCACTCCAGTTCCAATTGGAGCGAATTTTGCTTCGCTAAATTTTGCAGTTGAGGGAAACAGTTCAACTGTTGATATTAGACATAACCCTTCAAGAACTCAATTTGTAATAACAGGTTTAGAGGAAAGCCCAGCGGCTGGAACAAAGATTGTTGCAAACAATGGTGCATTCACAATGGACATTGCGTTGAGTTTCTTTGTTTTCGACCCTGTTGTTAACCCATCATCAAATATTAGGCTTATCACAGAAACACCGCAACAAAACGCAAGAATTGCCGACATGAGAACTTCAACAATCGGAACAACATATATGGCTCTAAGAAATAGAGCAGGTCTAGCAACGCTTCCTTGGATTGAAGCTGCTGCGTTTTCTGGAACGACTAGAGGCGGAACTATCACAGGCGTGACATACAGAATTCTTTCAGATGACAATTTGACTAATATTGGGTTCCATCCAAGTGCAAGAGGTCCACACACATTTGATATTCACCTTCCAGATGGGGCAAGCACTGGAGATGTCTTTGTTGAATTTGAAATAAGTTTTAGAAACCAATTTGGCGACATAAGCACAATTTCTAGATTTCTAGATATAACTGTTGTTGATGAAATTTCTGAGAGCAGAGTTTTCTTCTATAATTTCTTGGATGCAGTTGAATCTGACGGTTTAACTATAAACAGAATGACAAGTGCTACACTTGTTGACTATCAAGATGCTGGTGTTCATGCAGTTGAACAGAGTATCACTCATATTGGATTAAACCTTGGAGCGGGGATAACTGATAGAGGTGTGCCAATTATGCCATCTCAAGTTACTCGCATTGAGTTTACAACAAACGTTCCAGCAGGACTGGATATTCTTACAATTCAGCCGTCATTGATAGCGGGACAATCTCTAGTTTTTAGCATCCTTGCTGGAAAACTTCCAGTTGGAGCACCGAGTTTTTCAGTTGTTGTTCTTGCATCGATTACAGAATTTGAAGGTGCTAACGCGGTGACACACACATTTAGGTTTACAGTTCACGTATCACGTGCCGCAGTTGTTGAGCAAATTATGCTTCAAGGTGCGCATAACAGAAACGGAGTGAATTCATTCAACCTACAAGGAATTGGGGCAAGCCATGTGTTTGGTGTTGTAACAAGACCAAACCTAGGAATAGCAGGGCTTGGTTTTGAAGTAGACAACGAAGATGGTTTGACTATATCTCGTGTAAACAACAACAGCTTTAGAATTACTGCAAACGAAATTGGAATCTATAGAGTTTTGATTTTCCCACAAAACAGATATATTTTAGATAGAGCAGTGTTTGCTTTAAACACATTTGATTTCCAACAATCTCATATAAGAACTTCACATAACACAAGAGGAATTGTTGAACTTAGAATTGTTGTTTCTGATGGTGATGTTATTGCACACGAAATTGCCAATGAAATTGAACTTAGAAATATGGTTGGAAATGCAAACTATAGACTTGTGAATAATATTGCACTTTCAACATCATGGAACACATCAAACTTTATGATAGGCGGGGGTGTTTTCAATGGAACACTTTTTGGCGACGGGTTCACAATCTCTGGGCTTAGAGTGACAGCAGATAATGAGGGTGAATTTGCATTCATCAGACAACTTGGTGTTGATGGAAAAGTTATTGACTTAAATATTGTTGGAGCAACGCTTACTGCAAACGCATTCAGAGGTGATGTGGTTTTTGGTATAGTTGTTGCAGAAAACCTTGGGAGAGTTGAAAATGTTAGAGCAAGCGGAAGACTTGATATAAACAATGGCTACAGAGGAATACTAATTGCAGGTGGTGTTGTGGGAATTAACCACAGAGATGCAGAGATTATTAACAGTTCTGGAAGACTAGGTGTTTCAAATACTGGTGCAGTAAGTGGAGCACTTGGGTTTAGCGATATCAGTATTGGTGGACTTGTTGGACACAACCACGGCGCAATTTCTGACATCGAATCTAACTTATTAGATGCGGACCCAGATGTGAATACACAGAACGCAGTTGATTTGACTCCAACTGGTGAACTTAATATTGATTTTGCTGTTTCGTTTAATGCAATGTATGCAAATAGCCTTTTTGGAGGTGTTGTGGCATACAACACTGGAACAATAAGAAAACAAGTTGGTCTTTTGACAGAAAGAGGACTAAACGGAAGAGGAATTATTGGCGGCATTGCTGGAAAGGCTGAAAAAGTTACATTTATGGGTCCAGACTCATATGAGATAGAGAGTTGGAACCGTGTTATTCAATCTATTGCGACAATGAATACAGCATCAGCGGGAATTGTTGGTGGTATTGTCGGTAGAGCCGAAGGTGCATATATTCAGAACAGTTCACTTATTTTAACAAGAGACAGACATATTAGAGGAACAACAGTAGGTGGTGTTGTTGGGGAAGCTTTTGATGGAACCGACATTTTTGAGAGTGCTGCAATTGGATTAATGCCAGCACGC
>WQZR01000061.1 GCA_009780625.1 Bacillota bacterium
AGTTCGTTTTCCAGAATTGTTTGAATATAAAAATCTATTGTCAGGTTTACATTCATTCCTGCAATTGGTGGAACATAGTGATTTATTCCAAAAGGAATGTCGTGCCCGCCTGCGTCGGTTGGAACAAGGCTTCTGCCATTTGTTCCTGTCAAAAACCTGTCATAATAAAGTTCTATGCCTGTTTGCCCTGTTCCGTCTATTGTTGTATAGCCCAAAACTGAAGCCAACAAGTCGCCAAATGGATAGTACCTTTTCATGTTTTCGGTTAGATATATTCCGCTTAGCCTGTTGTTTATAATCCGTTCTGCAATATGTTCTTCCACTTGTGTTTTGATTAAAACTTCGCTTGTTCTTCTATCTTGAACTTTTGCCAGTGTTTGGCTATAGTCTAGCCCGAGTTCTCGGCTTAACAGTTCTGCCACTCTTGGTGCTTCTTTCACGTTTACTGCTTTTGTGTAGATATCATACATAGTTTTTGAGGCAACAAGCTGCACACCGTTTCTATCGCGAATTTCTCCACGCCGTGCTTCAAGCGGAAGCCCCCTTGCCCAGTTTTCGCTTGCCTTTATTCGAAGTTCTTGACCTTCGATAAGTTGCACAAAAAAGAGACGACCAAGAAGAACGCTGAAAGCAAAAGTTATTCCAAAAAACAATGCGATAAGTCTTTTTGAAAGTCCTCCAAAAGAATATGTTTTTGCTATTTTCTTTTTCACATTTAAATGTATGAAATATGGTTAAAAATTATTGACATCTGTTGCAAAATGCTGTATTCTTTCACAGTATTATGATAAACACGCTTATGAACAAAAAAGACGCATTCAAAACAATTTTACGCGACAGAAGAATCGACTTCGTTTTTGAAGACAGCCTAGTTTTCGCCGTGAGCAGATATGTTGAGAATGAAGTTCAGGCAAAGAAACAAATTGATAAAATTAGAACTGAGAACCCTAATTATTCCCTAAGTTATGTTTTGCTTCTAGATAAAGAGAAAAAACCATTTACTTGTGACGGAAAAGAACCAAAACACACGTCATCAAAATTTATGCTAGACGAAATGAAAAAGTCTGGCATAACCAATGTTCTGATTTGCGTTCTACGCAAATTTGGTGAAATTAGACTTTCTGTTGTTGAACTTGAAAGCGTATACAAAAACGCTACAACAAAAATTCTTGAGACTTCTGGAACAACAATAAAGCAGCTTTCAACAATTATATCTTTTCAACTAGACTACACAGATGCACACACGCTTGAAGACATCGTTGAAGGCGGCGAAGTGCAAAACATAAAAATTCTGGAAACAGATTTTATGGAAGAAGTGTATTTCGAACTGGCAGTTGCAAACTCTGGTTATAAGCAAACAATGAAAGAACTTGAAGACAAGCTTGGAAAGTCAATCAAAGCAAAAATTCTTGAAACAAGATTTGAATAACAAAAACTCGCTTACGCGAGTTTTTTTAGTGGGTCGCAAAGGTGTGCGACCCCTACTTTTTTTCGTGCATCATTATTACACTCTTGAGTTCTTGGTCTGTCACATTTTTGATTGGATACATTCCGTTTTCGTTCATATAACAAAACAAATCGAATTGAAGCTTTGCAGTTGCTTCAGATGTTTTTGTCACTGTTGCACGCATGCGTGGGCAATTGGAATGTTTGATTGCCATGCCGCTTGCCGTCATTAAATCTCTAAGGTGTGCCAACACGTCTTCTGCCATAAGTTTGTCGTTTAGAGCTCTCATATCTACAGCACCTTTCCAGACAATGGCTTTTTGCCAACGTCGCCTTTTAGATACGTTAGTATCGTGTTGTGGTTGGACTCGGAAACCTTGATGATTTCTTTCATCATCTTTTGTGCTTTCTTATCTGAAAACATGTCGCTATAGTGCAAAGCGACTGCTTGCAAAAGTTCTTCTTGCAAAAGAATTTCGCTCATATGTTGCAAATTTTTTATTGCTATCATAAACCCTCCTAGCGAGAGTTATTGACAACTATTAAAAATTTAACCAATCGATTTAATATCTTTTTTAGGTTCATCTTTTTTAACGAATAAGTCTATATGACCACATTTGTTACAAGAGTATGTATCAACACTCCTATATGCAAATGTGTCGAATGTCCATGGAGCAGAGTGTCCCATCAGCGATAGTTCTTTACTTCCACAGTGTGTGCATTTTTTTTCCATACATTTTCTCCTTTGAAAATATCAACAGTTAATTCTACCCCCCCCCCGAAAAAATGTCAATCGAAACAATTGTGTCAACTCAGTTGACAAAAATGCTGTTTTTGTATACAATATACGATGTCGACATATTTGACGACAGAAGTTCTCGGGGCGTGGCTCAGTTGGTAGAGTGCGTGGTTTGGGACCATGAGGTCGCAGGTTCGAGCCCTGCCGCTCCGACCAGAACAGAAAAAAACGGCGATTGCCGTTTTTTTGTTTTATTAATTAAAGTTGTAGTTCACCCAAGATTCAAGGGATGCATATGTTGTAATCACGCCTGGGTTGTTATAGTCCACTTCAAACACTTTGGTCATTGGACTAGCAGCGTTGAATGCAACTCTTTTATATGGACCAATGTTTGCAAAGAACATCAAAGGTTCAGCAACGTTACACTGTGCAGCATGAAGGAATTTCTTCATGTTTTCAACTGTGCCGTATGTTTTGAAATAGTAGTTTAAGTTTGGATAATCTTTATCTACATCTGTAACAGAATAGAAAATGACATCTTTCATTTTTCCACCGTCAGTTGCGTCGTATATACTTTTAACGCTGCCTGGCATTGTTGGAAATTTTGAAACTAGAATGTTTGAGTTTCCGCTTGGTGCTTTTTCCAAAAAATTAGGGTCCCACTTTTTTAGAGCAAGCATAAAAGCGTTCTTCAAACCGCTATCATTAAACATACCTAGATTTACGTTCGTTGTTGCCACGCTGTCTATAGCCTCCCTTAGTTATAACTTGTTGGTCCTTGGTTGCCCATTTGTTTTTGATATTGCTTTAGTTGTTCATCAAACTGTCTAAGTTGAGTGTCGATTTGGACTTTCTTTGAAGCCTCTTCTGTTTTCATTAAGTGCTCTGTGATGTCTGTGCTTCTTCCAACTGGGTTTTTAGTTCTGAAAAAGTCCATACCTTTTCCACGAACTCTTGCAATAGCCATTGTTTTTGGAGTGATTAGAGATTTTGTTGCTTCAACATATGCTGTGTCTTCTCTGTAGTTCATAAGGTCTGTGTGTGTGTGGTCCATAGCAAACTTTTCTGTCATCGCCATAAACTTTTCTTCGTTTAGACCCTCTGGAAGCCAATCGTTGCCGTTTGCTGCCGCTTGTATGATTTTGTCGA
The DNA here is from genome assembly GCA_009780625.1 of Bacillota bacterium. Classification (GTDB taxonomy): domain Bacteria; phylum Bacillota; class Clostridia; order Christensenellales; family UBA1242; genus WQZR01. Next base: position 3,335 of record WQZR01000061.1, read on the forward strand.
TTGTTTCTTCTGTGATTACTGCGCCTTCTTGAAGTTGCATGTCAATTGCAAATTCAACCATTTTTCTTTCTGCTTGTTTTTCGTTTGAGAAGTTGTTTGCTTGGTCGCTATGCTTAACGCCCCATTTTGCTTCAAGTCTTTTGTTTACGGCAATTTTTGCAAGGCCAGCAAGAAGAAATTCATCCATCTGTTTGTTTTCTAGAATTTGCGGATGCTTGTTTTTGATATCACAAATTTTTGCTTGTGTTGCAAGCAGTCTTATTGCATCCGCCAAATTGTGTGGATTTACTACATGTTGTGTGCTTAACTCTACGCTATATTTTTGTTGCATTTTTCTTTCTCCTTATGCCCTTCTCTTTATTCTTGAAAATCTGTCGTTTGCTGGGTCTTCCCTCAACTGCTCAATGCTGATTAGGTTCCAATCAATTTCTGGGAAAAGTTTTTTTGCTTCTGCCAGTGCCTGTTCGAAAATTTTTGTTGAAAGCTCGTCTTTTTCCAAAACCTCAACAACGCTTCCGTCTGGTTGCGAAATTTTTCTTAGTTGCACAACAGGAACAACCCCACCTGGTTTGTAGTATTCTTCATAGGAAGAATGTTGCGTGAATGACGCAGGGTCTATTCTTGGTTTTGCTGAATATGATTCAACTGGTCTTTTCATAAAACTCAATTCTTCCTTTTTCAGTTTATATATTTAAGTATAACAAATTTTAGAAAAAAAACAAGACAAAAAACGAGAATTATAATAAAAAAAGGTCGCAGATGATGCGACATTTTTAATTATTTTGCGATAAGAATTCTTAGACAGTTTTCGCATTCTGCATAGCCGTCTGTTTTGATTTTGTTTTGGCACACAGTTGAGATTTGTGCTGCACATGCGCTGCAAGAATCTCCTTTGATTGCCACGATTACTGGAAACACTTTCTCTTTTCTTTTTGCCATATATTTTGTTAGAAGTGCTTTGTCTTGCCCTGCTTGAAGTCCTTTTAGAGTTTCAGCAACAACCTTTGCTTGAGCTTGTGCTTCTGCTAGGAACTTTTCGTATGCTTCTTTGTTTTGTTGATAGCTTGTTCTTGCTGTGATTGCTTTCTTTTTTGATGCTTCAAATCTTGCAAGAATTTCTTCAACGTTTGTGTTTAACTCCAAAAGTTCTTTTTCAATTTTTGTAAGGTTTGCCAAAATCACATCAAGTTCGTTGTTTACTTTAATAATTTGCTCGTCTGTCAATTTGTCGATATCTAGGGCTGTAAGTTCTTTTGCTTTTTCATAGTTCTTTTCATAGTCTGCTTTAACGCTGTTGAATTTCTCAATAGCCATTCCTGCAGCTTGCTCTAGTTTTTTTGCTGTTTCTTGTGTTTGTTTAAAATCTTCTGCGTCTTTTGCAGCTTGAACTCTAAACTTGTTTGTTTCGATTTCTCTTTCGATTTTAAATAGTTTTGCGTCTTCTTGTTGATATTTTACTAAATTGATAATTCCCGGTGTTGCCATGAATTCTGTGCTCCTAATAATTTTTTATATATGCAAATTATAACATGTTTAAACGATATTGCAAGTAGGTTTTCCGCCCTATGGGTTTGTTTTTGTTTTGTCCCATGCTTGTGAGATTATGCTGATTGAAAAGCCTTTGCCAGCAAGATGAGCATATAAACGGTTACGGGTCGCTTGCAAATCGACCCCTACAGCACGTCTCTCCTGATTTTCTAGCCATTTTTTTGCAAGGTTTGTTGCTGCATCTAGTTCTGCATTTTCGTTTTCTTCTTTAAAGTTTTCAAACAATTCTTTAATAAGTTCTTTGTTTATTCCCTTTTGAATAAGTTTTTGTTCTATTCTTCTTCTGCCAAGTCTTTTTGATTGGCTGCTTATAATTGCTTCTGCAATGGCTTTGTCATTAATATAGCCATATTCTTTGAATTTTTTCATTGCAGTTTCTATTTCAGTTTTTTCGTATTCTTTTTTAATAAAATAATCCCGCGCTTCCTTTTCGGTTTTGATATAGCGGGATAAATAGTTTACTCCAACTGTAATGATGTCTTTATTTTTAGTGATGGTCTTCGCTTCCTTCTCTGAAGTCTCTTAGGTATTTACTACGGTTTGGTTGTTTAAGTTTCTTTAGAGCTTTTGCTTCAATCTGTCTAATACGTTCACGCGTTACATTGAACTGATTTCCAACTTCTTCTAACGTTCTTTGTCTGCCGTCAACAAGTCCATATCTAAGTTTGATAACTGATTGTTCTCTTGGTGTTAGGGTGTTGATTGCATCGTTTAGAAGGTTTCGGAGAACGCTTGTTTCAACCTGTTCGTCTGGTGCTGCAATGCTTTCGTCTTTAACTGTGTCACCAATAACGCTATCACGCTCGTCTCCACGTGGGCTTTCCATTGAAATTGGGTCAAATCTGATACGCTTGTTTTCCATAACCTTCTGAGCAGAAAGCCCAAGTCTTTCTCCAAGCTCGTCTGCTGTTGGGTCTCTTCCTAGTTCTTGTTGAAGTTGTCTTTCAACTTTGTTCATTTTTGTAAGCGTTTCAACCATGTGAACTGGAAGTCTTATTGTTCTTGCTTGGTCAGCTTTTGCTCTTGAAATGTTTTGACGTATCCACCATGTTGCATATGTTGAGAATCTAAACCCTTTTTGATAATCGA
>WQZR01000062.1 GCA_009780625.1 Bacillota bacterium
AAAAGAAAGGGTGAAGGCAGCAATCAAAAACTCGAACTTCGAGTTTCCAATTCATCACATTGTTGTCAACATGGCACCAGCAGACAAAAGAAAAGAAGGCACAAGCTACGACCTCGGCGTTGCAGTTGGAATTTTGGTTTCAACTGGTCAAATAAAAAAAGAAGCGGTTGAAGGTTTTGCTTTTGTTGGCGAACTGAGTCTAGACGGAACTATAAGGAGAGTTGTTGGAGTTTTGCCAACATTGATTACAGCAAGCCAACTAGGTTGCAAAAAACTTTGCATTCCAAAAGGGAATGAAGAAGAAGCTAGATATATCGATGGCTTGGAGGTTTATGCAATAAACACGCTCGTTGAACTTGTTGAATTCTTTGCGGGAAACATGGAACTTAAACCAGTTGAAGCAAGACCATTTGGCGAAAAGAAAAAAGAGAGAGCAAAAGGCGATGATTTCAAATTTGTTTCAGGGCAACAGTCAGCAAAACGTGCGTTGGAAGTTGCAGCAGCAGGGAATCATAACATTTTGATGGTTGGTCCACCAGGAAGTGGAAAAACAATGCTTGCCAAATGCCTTCCAAGCATTCTTCCAGATTTAACAAAAGAAGAAGCCCTCGAAACAACAAAAATATATTCCGTTGCAGGCGTTTTGAGCGAAGAAGACGGAATAGTTTTCACAAGGCAAGTAAGAAGTCCGCATCACACTGCAAGCCAAATTTCACTAACGGGTGGAGGCTCAAAAGCAAAGCCAGGTGAGATTTCTCTTGCTCACAACGGAATATTGTTTCTAGACGAACTTCCAGAATATCCTAGGACAGTTCTTGAAACGCTTCGTCAACCACTTGAAGATTCAAAAATAACCGTAAGCCGTGCGGCTTTGACAGTTGAATACCCAGCAAACTTTCTTATGGCTGCAAGCATGAACCCATGTCCGTGTGGCTACTTTGGAACAAAAATCAGAAAATGCACATGCAGTGCAAAAAAGATTCACGAATACCTTGGCAAACTTTCAGGTCCATTGATGGACAGAATTGATATTCACATCGAAGTGGACGGCGTGGGGTTTGACAAACTGTCAGCAAAAGGTGACGAAGAACCAAGTGAGGAAATCAAAAAGCGGGTTGATGCAGCGCGAGAAATTCAGTTGAAACGCTATAAAGGCACACAAGTTTTTTCAAACAGCAAAATGACAGTGGGGCACTCCAAAAAGTTTTGTGCTCTTTGTCCAGCAGGCGAAAAGCTTCTTAAAGACGCATTCGAAAAAATGGGGCTTTCAGCAAGAGCATATAATCGAATAATTAAAGTTGCAAGAACCATTGCAGACTTAGACGGAAGCGAGAATATTGAACTTCCACATATAGCAGAAGCAATAGGCTATAGAAGCCTAGATTTAAACGGTTAGATGTGTTCCTCTGGTTTTTGGGTTAAACGTATTTTTTATGATTGTTGTTATGTTTGATTTCTTTGCATATTTAATTGCAGCAGGATGAAGGACCTCAGCACCAGTGGAAACAATCTTTTCCATCTGTTCATATGTCAACTTATCATAGACCTTAAAGTCTTTATCATAAACACCGTCAACATCCGTAAAAACTTCATATGTTGGAAGTTCTAAATAGAATGCAAGCATTGCACCTGTGATGTCGCTGCCGCCACGGTCAAAAGTTTTAACTTTGCCATTTGCACATCTGCCATAGAAACCCGGAACAACAACACCTCTTCCATTTTCAAGAAGTTGTTTAATTCTGTGAAACCCTGATTTAGAAGCATGCCAAGCATTGTTTCTATATACAAACAAAGTTTTTGCATCAACAAACTCATAACCTAGAAGTTGACTTAGAACTTTTGCAGCGAAGTATTCTCCCCTAGAAACTGAATGATTTAGGCTTTGGCTTTTTCTAAACGGGTTAATCTTTTTGATGCCAAGTTCTTTTGTGATTAAGTTAAACCTGGCTTTCACTTTTTCATATTCACCGGCAAGAATTAGGTCGGTGATTTTAGTGTCGCCTTTTGTTTGCTTTCCAGGTGCAGACACAACAACAACCTTTCTTTGTTTCTCAGAAAGAATTATGTTTTTAACTTTCAAAATCGTTTCGGCTGTTGCCATGCTTGTTCCGCCGAATTTGGCAACTTTATATTTTAAATTCTTCATATGACTGTTTTATTTTTCCTTTTGTTTCTTTTGTTGGGGAAGTGAGTGGAAGCCTCACGCCGCCACCCTTAATTCCAACATATTCAATTGCGTGTTTAATTGGGATTGGGTTAGGTTCTGAAAACAAGCTTTCAATCACAGGCAGCATCTTAAGTTGCAACTCAAGTGCTTTTTTGGGCTCTGTTGCGTAAAGCTCGCAAATTTCGCTTGTAACCTTAGGCAGAATGTTAGACACCACAGAAACAACACCATCTCCGCCGATTGAAAGCACAGAATATAGCAGACTGTCTTCACCGCTTAGAAGCGAAATCTCTGGAGCAAGTTTTCTTATTTTCAAATATTGCTCCATATTTCCGCTTGCTTCTTTAACTGCGACAATGTTCGATATGCCTGCAAGTCTTGCAACAGTTGTTGGAAGCATGTTTATTCCTGTTCTTGTTGGAACGTTATATAACATAATCGGCAATGATACACATTTTGCAACAGTTGAAAAGTGGGCATATAACCCCTCTTGCGTTGGTCGGTTATAATATGGCGTCACAACCATAAGAGCATCAGCACCAAGGCTTTCAAAAAGGATGGCTTTTTTTATTGTTTCCCTTGTGGAGTTAGTTCCGCACCCAACAATCACAGGCACACGTTTGTTTACATAAGAAACTGCAAATTTAACAACCTCAATTTGTTCGAATTCAGACAACGAACTTGCTTCTCCAGTTGTTCCAAGAAACACAAGAGCCGAAACACTGTTCTTGCATTGAAAGTCAATAAGTTTTTTAAACTCATCATAGTTTATTTTTGTTGTGTTTTTATAAAATGGGGTGATGAGGGCAGTTGCAATGCCTCTAAATATGGGCTTTTTCATATGTATTTTCTCCTTAAACTTGTTCTGCCTTATGCTATGCAGAAAACTTGCCGCCCGTCACTGGCAAATATTCCTGTCGATAAATGACTTTTTTAATTTCTTTTTGTAAAAAATTTTTTGTATAATTGAGTTAATAGCTAAATCTCTAGCTTTATTTTGGTTGGAGATAAAAAGATAAGGAAAAAAGTATGGAAAAGAAGAAAATGACGAGCGAAGAAAAAGCGCGCATCAAAGAAGAACAAAAAAAGGCAGAAGCTGAAAGAAAAGAGCTTGCCAAAATGGAGCGAGAGCTGATTGCAGCACAAAAAGTTCCAAAGGAGAAGAAACCCATGGACTGGGTTCTGGTCCGAAAAAAAATAAATAAGGGGTTAAAGCCAGCAGCGCTTATTTCTGCAATTGTTGCGGGGATTACTTTCATCGCTCTTGCAGTAACAATGCTTGCAACTCTTGCAAGCGGCGGCGGACTGTTTGGTTATGGACCACGAGGACCACAAGGTCCAGCCGGTGGTTATGGACCTCCAGGGCAAAACGGAACAAACGGGACAAACGGCAGAAGCCCATCTTTAAGAATCACAGACGGTTATTGGTATATAAACCTAGACGACGGAGAAGGTTGGCAACAAGTTATTGACCATCTAACAGATGAGCCAATAAGAGCACTGGCAAAAGACGGACTTATTCCATACATAGGGCCGGCTCCAGAAAGACAATGGATGATGAGACAATGGCAATGGGATGACGTTGAAGAAGATTGGATTGTTGTGTCTGTTCCAACAGGAATTAGAAGTGAAGCGATTGATGGAGAAACACCATATATCGGAGACGATGGAAACTGGCATATTGCAGGTCTTCCAATGCTTGATGTTGAACTTAGGCCAATCAGAGCGGTTGCTCCGGTTTTGACAATCGAATTTGCAGGTGACCCAGAAAGACCTTTCTTCCACATCAACGGACAGTTTACAGGTTTCCTTGCAGAAGGTGTTCAAGGTGAGCAAGGGATTCAAGGACACATCCCATATATTTTCGAAGGCAATTGGTGGATTAATGGTGTAGACCAAAACATCAGAGCAGAAGGTGTTGATGGCTACACAGCATTTATCGGTGCTGATGGAGACTGGTGGGTGGGTTATTTTGATGCAAGCCTTGGAACTTCTGGTGAGTGGGTTGGTGTTCACGCAACAGGCGTAAGGGCACAAGGACCACAAGGACCAATCGGACCAGAAGGACCAAAAGGAGACCAAGGTGCTCCGGGCGAACCAGGTCTAAACGCTGTTGTTGACAGTGTTAAATTCCAAATTGCAATTGGCGAACCTCAACATGTTATTTTAGACATGAGAACCGTAACATTCACATCTCACACAGTTGTTGGTTCTGCAACACTTGTTGTGGCAGGTGGCATTGAAGTAAACATGCCATTTGGAAGAATGGTGCTTGGTGTGAACGAATTCTCAAACACAAGAAACGGAATTGTGTATATGGCAAGATTCACAGTGGCAACATTCGAAGAAGGGCAAAGAACAAGAATCACATTCGATTCTCTTTCAAGTTCAAACCTTATGACATTCACACACCAACCAAGCGTTGCGCTTCAAGCTGGAACAAAAGCCTTGATTGATTTGGCATTCATTCCAATTGAAACAAACAAAATAGCAAGAGTTGAAAGTGGCAAAATTGTTATTGGAGAAGACATAGAAACAAACGTTGATGCAACAATGCTTCAACTTATGGAAAGCAACAAACTAAACTTCATTGCAGCGGATGCATTCAACCTATCTGGAAGAGCAGTTGGACAAGTTCTGATTGTAACATCGGACAACGAGTGGAGAGTTATAAGCTTCGACGGAACAGGAGCATGGACTCTAAACAGCCAAAGCGGTGGCTTTGCTGCATTGATTGACACTGTTGTCACAGGTCCAGGCGGTGGTTGGAATATGGTTGGAACTTCAATCATCACATTCCAAATTATCTAACTCTACATAGTTCATTTAAAAAAGCCAAGATGCGTCAAAATCTTGGCTTTTTTTCTTTGTAGAATTCTTATATGCAAATCTATATTGAATATGCAATTTTAGATAATCTTATTATCAACACGCTTCTTTTGTTTCTAACGACAAAGTGTTTAAGGCAAAAAAGAAGTTGGTTTTTGCTTATTTTTTCTGCAACTATTGGCACAGTCTGCGCAATAATTTTTCCGCTGCTCAATTCTCATTTTATTTTGCTGCTTGTTCTTAAATTTGTACTTGGTTTTGTTATGTGTTTTGTTGCTTTCAAACCACAGAAGTTCAGAACGCTCGCCAGCCAGTTTGCTGTGTTTTTGGGGCTGACGCTTCTTCTAGGCGGTCTTATTATGGGCGTGTTCTTTCTTCTGGGCATTCCAATGGAAGCATTGCTTGTCAGTGGCTACGCCTTAGCGGTGCCCGTTTCTGTGTTTGTTTTGTGTGTTGCACTGTTTGGTTTTGGAGTTATTTGGCTCGCAAAAAAACTTAGCAAACACTTTAGTTTAAACAAGAAAAACATCATTGCAAAGATTAAATATAACGGACACGAATTGAATCTAAAAAGTTTTGTCGACACAGGCAATCTTCTTAAATCTGGCGGAAAACCTGTCAGCATGTTTAGTGAAGAAATTTCAAAAAGTCTTAGCGTTCCTAAAGACAAGATTGAAATTGTGTCGTTCTCAACATTAAATGGAGAAAGTTTTTTGGAAGTGTTTGAGGCAGACTCTCTCGAAATCTTCGACGGCGAAAAAACCTCAAGAATTGAAAAGCCAAAACTTGCTCTGACCAATATAAATTTCAAATCATTCGACTTGCTATTAAACGGA
>WQZR01000063.1 GCA_009780625.1 Bacillota bacterium
AATAAAAGAGTGATATGTTTCAATTCTTGCAGTTTGAGTGTATGGTCCATATTTTCCCACTTCGCCTGTTTTGAATGTTCCTTCATCAAATCTCACGCCCGCATATTCAAAACCAGCAAAAATTGCATCGATTGCATCTTCTGTTTTTCTTGATAAATCTGTGTCTTCAATTCTTAAAATTGAAACACCACCTGTTTGTCTAGCTAGAGTTGTGTCCAAGACCCCCTGAAAAATGCTGCCTATGTGCAAATAGCCAGTTGGGCTTGGAGCAATTCTTGTAACCTCTGCCCCTTTAGGCAGTTTTCTTTTTGGATACTTCTTTTGCCAATATGTAATCTCTTGTGCTTTTGGAAAAAGCAAATCCGCAATTCTCTTGTTTATCATAAGTCCTCTCTACTCTATATCTAGAATTTTTTTACGTGTTTTATTTAAGTAGGCAAGCCCAATGTCACTGTATTTAACCACCGTCGAATATATTGCATAACTGAATTGAACAATAACCACAATTCCAAGAATGTTCACCCATCCCTGGTTTCCAACAAACGGAGCGAAATCGAACCATCTTTCATCCCATGGCAACACCACAAGTGCGAGTGTAATTCCAACTGCCACCCCAATAAACAGAATTGTTCTGATAAGGTCAAATGGTTTGCAGATTCTATAAACAATGAACAATCCTGTGAATAATATTGAAAGCGTTGCCATTGTTGCAAAATCTCCACCCAAAGCTTCTGTAAAGATAAAGCACGCCAAGGTTGCAAAGATATACATAATACTTCCCGGAACAGCTTTGGAAATCATATTCATTAAGAAGTTTGTGTTTATTCTGTCGTTGTTTGGTTGCAAAGAGAGAACAAGTGCCGGTATACCATTAATAAACAGCGTCACAAGCATCGCCCTGTTTGTGTAGTAGAACGGAATAATTCTGCCAGCCTCCACCCAAGTTTCCGGAATTGGAATAAGTGTGATTACGTTAAGCAAAATAACAAATATTGCGTTCATCAAAAATAAACTGGAAGCCTTCGAAATGTTGTTAATAACACGTCTACCTTCCGCAACAACCGATGGCATGCTTGCAAAGTCTGAATCTAACAACACAACATGCGAAACGTTTCTTGCTGCTTCGGAACCTGATGCCATTGCGATTGAACAATCTGCTTCTTTAAGAGCAAGAATGTCGTTCACACCGTCCCCTGTCATTCCAACTTTTTTGCCTTTGTTTTTAAGAGCTTTCACAAGAATTGCTTTTTGTTCTGGACTGACACGTCCAAAGATTGTGTATTTATCTGCAGCATCAACAACCTGTTGTTTAGACAAACCTTCAAGGCTTAAGAACTTATCAGCATTTTTAACCCCAACACGCTTTCCAATTTCAGAAACAGTGATTGGGTTATCTCCAGATATAATCTTTAAATCAACATCGTTTTCATAAAACCACTTAAGAGTTCTTGCTGCACTTTCTCTAATTTTGTCTTCAATAACAATCAAAGATATTGGCGTCACAACACCTGCTGGAAGTTTTTCTTCTGTCGATTTTCCTTTAACTCCAGCAAGAAGCAAAACTCTATACCCTTGTTCAGCAAATTCTTTAACCGCTTTATCAACAACTTTGTTTGGAGTTTTAAGAACAAACTCTGGTGCTCCCATAACATATGTCTCAAACTTTTCGCCAATCTTAAAACTTACTGCAGAAAACTTTCTTGCAGAAGAAAACGGAATTGTTGAAGCAACCGGAAGTTCTTTGTTATATCCAAAATGCCCAGCAAGTGCAATTGCTGTTTGGTTGTTTTCTTGAAGTGCTGTCAGCATGCTTCCCATAATTGTGTTCACGTGGTGCGGTGCATCGTTCACGCTTATAACTTTGTTCACAACCATTGTTCCATCTGTGATTGTTCCTGTTTTATCTAAACATAAAACGTCAACCCTCGAAAGCATCTCTATACTATATATATCTTGAATGTGTGTTCTCTTTCTAAATAATGTAATCACGCCAACCGAAAGAGCCGCAGAAATTGCAAGATACATCCCCGCCGGAACCATCAAAATTGCAGCGTTTGCCGACCTAAACAATGCAGTGCCAAGAACATCAAGACCCAAGTTTGTGTCAATCTGATTGCCGCTATAATTCACAATAAAAATTATTGTAGCAAGAGGAATAACAAGAACACCAATTGCCTTAATCACGCGGTTGATGTTTCTAAGCAAATCGCTCTTTGGTTTAGATTTAGATTGTGCTTTTTTAACAAGAGATGAACTATAGTTATAGTCCCCAATTCTTTCAACCTGCGCAACAACCTTTCCAGAAACAATAAAACTTCCTGCATATAGAAGGTCGCCCTCTTTTTTCTTTACAGGAACAGATTCACCCGTAAGCAAACTTTCATTAACCTCAACCATTCCAGAACGAATGATGCAGTCTGCAACAACTTGTCGCCCTAGACCTATCACCATAATGTCGTCTAGAACAACATCAGAAACGGCAATCTCTTCTTCTTTCCCGTTTCTTATAACCGTTGCAGTCGGTGCAGTCAACAAACTAATCTTTTCAACAGCAAGCTTTGCACGAATATCTTGAATGATTTGAATAAGAAGGTTTGCCATATATATAGGTAAGAACCCAATTAGAGGCGCATATGTTCCCAGATATATAAATATTGCAGCAACGACGGCAGCAATAAAGTTAAAGAATGTGAACATGTTTCCAAAGAAAATTTCAAAATAGCTTTTTGTTGTTCTAGTTTTGGATGCGTTATAAAACCCACCAAGATATCTTTCCTTAACTTGCTCAGTTGAAAGACCAACAGCATGGTTCACTTCAAAACGTTTTGCTTTTGAAAGTTGCCCAATTTTTCTTGCTTTCTTTGGCTGTTCTTTCTTGTCTCCGTTTTTCACAGTCATTATATCTTTAAGAAGAGCCTTCTCGCCCTCTTCCACAGTATTTTTATCTTCCACAAAAACACCTTCTGCCTTTTCTTGCAGTTTTGGCTTTTTGATTGCAGGTTTTTTTGTTTTTGTTCCCGTAGTCATTATCTTAAAGTATACCATAATAATTTTATCTATAAAATATATTTGGTATACTTATATATATAATAGGAGAAAACACATGGCAAGAAACAGTCACAACGACTTTCTAAATGAACTAAGAAGACGCGAAGGAACAAAATCAAGCGTCGACTCTCACAGAAAAGCACCAGGCACAAGTGGAATGGACAGAAAAAAAGTTGCAAACGCGCAACCAGGTTTTGTTGAACAAAAGAAATCTAGAAGTTCTGTTTCAACATCTGCAGAAGTTCAAACATTTGGAAGACACACAACAGATATAGAAAGAGAACTTAGAGTCAACCAAGGCGAAAGACTTGTTATGGAACTGACCATAAGCAAAAAAGGAAGAAAGCTTGCATCGATTTTCAACCCAATGTTTCCAATCGCTGCTTTGTGGGCTGGAATTGCCTTTGCAGTTTTGCCAATGATTATAATTGAAATGGTAAGTTCTGGCGAAGCATATATGCTTGGAATAATACTTCCATTCTTTGCGGTATGGCTCTTCCCTGTTTGGATGTATTTGTTTATCGTAATTGCCGGAATAAAATTTGCATACAAAACAAGTTTTGCAATCACAAACCAAAGGTTTATAAACAAAGAAAGAAAAGCCATGGAATTCAACAACGGCAGAGGCAGAACAACATCTGTTCCAAGAGCAGAAAGAGATAGATATCAAAGTATTGAGTTTGGTGCAATCAGAGAAGTTTCAACAAACGCAATGAATGGACAAAGAAGAACAAACGGCAAACTGTTCATCACAACAAGAAATGGACAACGCCAAACGTTTTCAGGAATTGTAAACGTTCAAGCAGCGTATGACCAACTTGTTCGCGAGATTGAAAACTTCAGAATTGAAGAACAAGCAGCCCGCCGTGCCGCAGCAGAAGAAAGAAGAAACGCAGCAGCACAGCCAACACCTGCAACAACAACTCCAAAAAGAACAACCACAACAAGAAAACCACCAACACCAAGACCAGTTTCAACAAGCCTAAGAAACCCAAGCAATCCAAATGGTTTTGACGACAGCGACTTTGATTGGAAATAAAAAACGCCGTGTGGCGTTTTTTTATGCTTCATCAATCATTGCCTTTGCTTCTCTTTTAAACTCTTTCATTTTCTCTGGGTTAAGAGCTCTTGCTTTTTTCACACCTCTTCTTAAATCAAGAAGCGCGTCCATTGCAATTTCAGATTGCTCTTTCACATTGTGTAGTGCATTAAGTTTAATTTTTTGGTCTGCTTCTTCAAGTTGTTTTTCAAGTTCTGCAAAATTGATTCTGTCTCTGTCTCCAGGTCCACCGTTGAAATCAAGTTTTGTCACATATGCCCAGTCTGGAAACTCTGCATCAATTTCAATTTGATATACTCTTGAAATCAATTCTCTTCCAGTTTTTCTGCTTACAAGTGATTGTGTTTGTTCCACATCTGTTTTTGAAACAATTGCAACATTTTTGTTTTCGCTTGGGTTGAAGACTGATTCAACCTGTCTGATTTCTCTTCCTGAAAAGATATGCCCAATTGATTTAGACCCATCTTCATTTCCCATATGAGCAAACTCGCCTTCAACTTTGATGTTTGTTTTTTCTCTAAACAAAACATCTCCCGTCACAACATTGCCAAACTCAAACATGTTCTTGCTTCCTGTAAACTTAACAAACTTTGGGTGTTCAGTTGGAAGAAAACCATATCCATGCTCAAAGAAAACTTTTTCTTCGTCCATATTCAAAAATGCTTGTTTTCCATTTCTTTGGTGAAGCACAAACAGTTGGTCAATTCCAAGCCCTGCATCAAATTTTCTTCTTTCTTCGTATTCAGCAATAGTCTTCCCATCTCTTCCTACAGCTTCTTTAACAACTCTCTCTACAAATTTTCCCATTTCTTCTCCTGTATAAAATATATTATTAGGTTTCCATTCTATCACTCAGCCAACGTAAAGTCAATAGTGCGGTTCTCTTTTGATGCCCCCACAACCTTAACCCTAATTCTGTCACCAAGTTTATATCTCTTTGCAGGTCCAACATAGCTAAACGCTTTTTCGTGAAACTTGATGTCTTCATCAAGCATCGTTACATGAATAAGCCCTTCAATTGTGCTGTCGAGTTCAACAAACATTCCAAATGTTCCAACGCTGGAAATAACACCATCAAATTCTTCGCCAATAAACTGCTCCATATATTCTGCTTTTTTCATGTCGTCAACTTCGCGTTCTGCTTCTGTTGCAAGAACTTCTCTCTCGCTTGAATGCTTCGAAGAATCTTTAACAAAAGATTTCAAGTCCTCAGCGGTTCTAAAGAACGGATGTCCTTTCATCTTCACAGTCTTTCCTTCCATCGAAACTCGCCCATGAATGCTGTCTTTAATAATTCTGTGAATCGTTAAATCTGGATATCTTCTGATTGGAGATGTGAAATGCGAATAGAATGTTGCACCAAGTCCATAGTGCCCTTTTTCAATTTCGGAATATTTTGCCTTCTGCATACTTCTTAAAGCTTGCCTGCTTATGATAAATTCATAGTCCTTGCCCTTAATTCTATTTAAAAACGCCTGGAAGCCTAAGCTGCTTTCCGCCTCTTCTTCCTCAAACTTCTCACCAAAGGTTCTAACAAATTGCGAAAACACATCAAGCTTCTTTTCATCTGGCTTTTCGTGAATACGATAAATAAACGGCATATGAATTTTAAAAAAGTGTTCAGCAACAACTTCGTTTGTTGCAACCATCCAACTTTCAATAAGTCGGTGGCTGTCAAAACGTGGTCGCTTCTCAACAGATGTAGACCTGCCTTTTGC
>WQZR01000064.1 GCA_009780625.1 Bacillota bacterium
AAACTTGATGCTTTCCTTCATTGTCTCGCATGTTGCAGACAGGTTTATGCCATATTTAAGAATAACAAAAAGCTCAAGGCTGATTCGGTTGTCTACAGTCGAAACTTTAACTGCCGAACTATGCCCATGTTTAGAATATAGTTCTTCAAAACTATCTTTAAGTTTTTTTGTTGCAAGTGTAACAACGCCGTAGCACTCAAGTGCTGCTTTTGCTGCAATAATCGCAATTGCTTCGTTTGTTACAGAGATTGTTCCGAATGTATTTGTTGTTTTAACCATAGTTTTTATTTTACACCTTATAATATGTTATGGCAAGCGTTTTAAATGAAAAAAGGGTCTTCGGACCCTTTAATTCTAAAATTACGACATAAATAGTCAAAAAAGCGACATTTTAAACTATGCGTCTTTTTTTGCAGTTTTTAAGCACTTAGTACAAATCTTTGCGTTTACAACTTTTCCGTCAAGCTCAACTCTCTTCTTTTGAAGATTTGGACGTCTTACTGTTTTTGTTTTGATGTTACTATGGCTTACAAGGTTTCCGCTCATTGGTGTTTTGCCACATGCTGCACATATTCTAGACATATATTCCTCCCTACTTGTTAAATAGCGTTTTCACTAATTTCCTATTCTATCACAAGTCTTTTTTTTTGGCAAGTGAAAAATTGTTGCAATTGTTGCCATAACCGCACCAAGCATAGCAAACCCAGAACTCAGCCACGCACCAAGCTCTGCCCTCACTTTGATGCTTGCAATCAAATCTGGAATATCAAAGAATCTTGATATAGTTTCGTTTCTGATTGCTTCCATTCTTGTAGGGTCGTTCATCACATTTGCCTTCGCTTCACAATAAACTTCTACCCAAAAAGGGTCTATAGGTATTCCCTCTCTAATTGCAACAATCGCAACTTGCATAAAACTTTCTGGGAACAAAGCAAACCCTAATTTCTCTCTTTGAACTTCCATCATTTCTTTAGCAATATGCATATCTAATGTCATTCCATAATATATGTCCCAAATATCATTATAAAAAGAAACAACCACGGCCCTTGTCACCAGAACAAAGAACAAACTAAACATCAAAGCCTGAACTGCAAACAAACATGCAATAACAATATCAAATTTAATTTTCAAAAAAGCACCAAACACAGAAAAAAGAATAATCAAAAATGGAATAATAAGGGCAAATAGAACAAAAACAAAAAGAATCAAAAGATTATTTTTTAAATATTCCACTTCGAAAATTTGAAAAATTCTTTAATTCTCACCAAAACCCCAAACACTATATAGAGTCTCACCATCGGAATATTTACCAAGACTTACACTCAACACCGGAAACAAAAAAAGAACCAGCACAAGTAAAACCGCAATGCCGATATAAACAAAGTTTCTATGTTTCACAATTCCATCAGCAAACTTTCTCATATGTCAAAGTATAACATAAAAAACCCCGCCAAAGCGAGATTTTTAAAGTATTAAATAAGTCAATTATATTAATCTCTATTGAATCCAAGGAATGCAGCAAATGTTGCACCAAGAATTGCAATATAAGAAAC
Organism: Bacillota bacterium; assembly: GCA_009780625.1. GTDB lineage: Bacteria > Bacillota > Clostridia > Christensenellales > UBA1242 > WQZR01. The sequence goes on from WQZR01000064.1 coordinate 1,554, forward strand.
AACTTGTGTACCAGTTGACGCAACAACTGTTACTTTCTCGATTATTCCATCAAAAATTTCTTGAACAATTGGTGTAACAACTCCTGTGATTGCAGTAACACCTGCTGGTCCTACTGCTGCAAGAACTTCTGCATCAGTCATAGCTTCAACTGCTGCTTCTGCAAGCTCATAGCTCATTCCGCCGCCAATTAGACCAAGAAGAATTTGACCTCTTGCTCCTTCTTGAATTGCTGCTGCAAGTGCTTCGTCAAACTTAGCACCGTTAAGGTCAGCAATAACTCCTGCTCTAGCCGCTTGAACCCAAACCAAAGAAATCATAACAAGGTGAAGAACGAAAAGTCCTGCAATAATCCATGTAAAATCTTTTTTAAGCACAATTGAAAGAACAGAAAGAACAATAATCGCAACTGGAACAAGTAAACTTAGAATCCAGAATCCAGCAGTAAACAAGTTATTGTCAAGAGCTTCGAAGTTTTGTCCGCCAATCCCAAAAACGCTAAGTTCTGCTCCAGCAATTGAAATTACAAGTGTTGGAAGAAGAATTGAAGCAAGGATTGATAATACTGCTATACCCATAAAGAAATAGTTTCTATATGTTTTGAAAATTTCTACCATATCTTTTGTGTCTCCTTCATTAAATTTCATCCAGAGCGATTACTCGACCACCCTAAACTCTAACAAAGATGATATCTCCATGCTAGCGACTTTTTGAAACAATGTCAAACGTTTTGACACACAAAGTCCAAAATACGACGTTTTTAAAGGTCTTTTTCTTGATTTTAACTATTTACTATGGACTTTTGGTGTGGGAGTAATCTTTTTGTCTTTATTTATTTTTAAATCTTTATTGATTCCAACATCTTCATCTGGTGTAGGGCTCGCTGCTTGTAGCGACCCACTCAAGTTCTCTTCATATTCTCTCTCTTTTTTCTGATTGCCGTCTTCAACATATGCCCAAATGCTAAAACACAGCCCAATAATTGCAAAAATCCCAGCCGCAATTCCCCCACCTGAAAGCCTTAAAATCACATCGGGCCAGTCATAAACGACACCCGGCGTGTGAACATTTAGAAAAACCCCTTTCATTACAAGTGGATATATTGCAAAAACGGAAACAATCGCCACTGCAAAAAGAATCAGGTTTGTTCTGTCGACGCTTTTTTTCTTTGCTAGATTCAAAATCACAATTGAAATCGGAACCGAAATTGTCAAAAGCCAAACAAAAGCAAGCCATGCATTTATTCCAAAAACTCCTGTAAACCAGAACCATTCTCTCATGCCAAACCACTCTAAAACCATTGTTGGAAACATAAAACAAACAGCAATAATGCCGCCAATTCCTATATAAACATATCTTTTGTTTTCCAAAATTCTTTCCATCATACAGAAATTTTTGCCAAAACATAGGATTTTATACCTAATTTCACACAAAAAGGTCGTATTTTGTCTAAAACACTTTTCTTTTAATTTCTAACATGATATAATACATCATAGGTCAAAAAAGACCTATTTAACAAAGAAATCGGCTGCAATTTGCAGTTTTGGTATATAGGAAAAATAGCGCAAAATGACAAATATATATAATAGTTTCTTGGTAGATAAAGCAATCTGCCGAGGTGGAAAGTTCAAGGTTGAACAAATTGAAAATTCACTAGAAGCGATTACAGAAGCGGCAAAAGAAGGACGCACTTTGTCTCTACCTTTGATGAAAATTAGCGATGGAACGCTTATTGTTTTTGCATCAGAGACACTTGGAAGGCTTACAGGCAAGGATGGTTATACAAAAAACCTATCTAAATCTGAGCTTAAAGACGCAAAATATGGCGATTCTAAGCAAACAATAATCACTCTAGAAGAAGCACTTAAGGCAATAAACAGCAAAGTTCCTGTGCTTTTTGAAATAATAAGCGACTGCACAGACTTTGTGACCAACGGAGTTATGGAAAGAGCCTTTATGGAAACAATGAAAGGCTTCAAAAACCAGTGGGCTATCGAATCTTCTAACCCATTTGTGATTATGTGGTTTAAACATAACGCTCCGGAGGTTATTAGGGGCATAAAATCTGGCTGCTTTAGAGGTGAAAACCCTGTTTATGCCAACAAATATAAGCTTATGTGGCTTAAATATAACGACAGATGCGAACCTCACTTCGTAAACTATTGCGGAAGATGCCTAGCTGACTATTGCATCAGACGCTATGTGGTTAAAAAGAGAACAAAAAGCATTCCCCTATTCGTTTGGAAAGTTGGAAACGAAAAACTTTACTACAGACTTGTTAAACTTGCAGACAACATTGTATATAACGGGTTTGACCCATCTAAACAAAAATAGAATAACAAAAAAACGGCTTACGCCGATTTTTTTTATTCTTACATAAATTTAACTTCAAAATATGATTGTGGGTGTTGACAAGTTGGACAAGCAATTGGTGCTTTCTTGTTCTTTTGAACAACGTGTCCGCAGTTTCTGCACTCCCATCTAACTTCTTCTTGTCTATCAAAGAATGTGTTGTTTTTCACATATGCTGCAAGTTTTCTATATCTCATCTCATGCTCTTCTTCCACATTAGCCACAAACAACATTGCCGCTGCAATTTCAACAAAGCCTTCTTTCTTTGCTTCTTCTGCCATCTTTACATACATTTCTGTCCATTCGTGGTTTTCACCGTTTGCAGCATTGTTTAAATTGTCTAGAGTTGATGGAACGCTTCCGCCGTTTAGATATTTAAACCACTTCTTTGCGTGCTCTTTTTCCTGCCCTGCTGTTTTTTCGAAGATGCTTGCAATAAACTCATAGCCATCTTTTTTTGCTTGCTTTGCAAAATACTCATAAGAAATTGCCGCTTGGCTCTCACCTGCAAAAGCTTCTCTTAAATTCTTTTCTGTTTTTGTTCCTTTAAGTTCTTTCATACTTTTTTCTCCTTTGCTTAATATATTATTTTATCATAAAAAGAATAAAAAAGGGTCGATGACACATCGACCCCTACACTAGGCATCATACTTATTGACAATACGTTTTCTACGTATGCGTGGTTTGTTATTGAATTTCTTAGCCAACTTTGCAAACAATGGCGCAGATATGAAATATGTCACTGCAAAGATAACTGGTGCGATATAAATCAGCGGAAGTGAATACATTCTAATCAGCGTTGTTCCAGCACTTAGAAGTGTTATTAGAGTTATAAGCATAATTCCTGTAATCACAGCAACTCTAAGCAAACTTTGTTTTATTGTTTTGTTTGTAGCCTCATATACATCGTTGTCTTCTTCAACTCTCCATTCATCTTCTATATTGAAAGCAAAGAGCATTTTTGTGTATGCAGAAAGAATCACAGCCCCAAGCACAAGAGCAAGCGTCGGCAGACCAATTGGAATGTAGAACATAACTGTTAATGCCATAAGTGCAAGAACTTCAGCCAAAATTCCAACCGCCATAAACAATGCAGCCCATAGGTTCACTCTCCAGAAGATATATAAGAACACCAATGCAGCAACCGAAACCACTGCAATAATAAGTCCAAGCCAGTGCCACATCTCAAGCATTCCACCGATTTCGTCTATTTCAACTTCAAGACCTGGAATTGTTGCAAACTGAGTTTCAAGAGCCGCCTGAAGTTCTGCAATTTTTGCATCGCTCGTGCTTCCAAATCTAATCAAAATGCCAGATTCTCCACCATCTCCTGTTGGAATAATCAATTCATGCCTAACACCTGCACTCTTAAAAACAGCCTTTATTTTGTTTGTTGAGTCTGTTAAGTTTGCCTTGTTCTCATTTCCGTCTATATGTGTTCCAAGCGTCACCCTTGCTTCATGCCCACCAACCATGCTTGTTGTGAAATTTGGACCAACTCCAAAGCCAATTGAAGTTGCAACAATTGCAATAACCCCACACACAATCAAAACAATTCTAAGATGTTTTAGGAAATCGAAATTAATATTGGTGATTTTTTTGTTTAATTTACTAAGCATCTTCACCACCTTCTTCAGTTTTTGGCTCTTCTTCAACTTTCTCTACCACTTTAGTTTTCTTCTGAGGTTTCTCAGTCTCAACCGTTTCTTCAGAATAACCATATACACCTAGGCTCTCTTGATTTATTTTTGCTTGCCAGAACATAAATAGTCTAAACAACAACAGCATAATCAAAACTGCAAACAGCATTCCAGGAAGGAATGTGTCTATAAAGTTTCTAAGCGGTC
>WQZR01000065.1 GCA_009780625.1 Bacillota bacterium
AAAGAGTTAAACCAATACATCATCGGTCAAGACGATGCAAAGAAAAAGGTTGCAATTGCAATAAGAAACAGATATAGAAGAAGTCAACTTCCAATAGATTTGATGGAAGAAATCACTCCAAAAAATATCATTCTTATTGGTGCAACTGGAATCGGAAAAACAGAAATTGCAAGAAGGCTAGCAAAACTTGTAAACGCGCCTTTTATTAAAGTGGAAGCAACAAAATATACAGAAGTTGGATATGTTGGGCGCGATGTTGAAAGTATGATTAGAGACCTTGTTGAGGAATCTAGACGTCTTGTTAAAAAAGAAAAGACAGAAGAAGTTAGAAAGAAAGCGGAAGTGAGAGTTGACAAAATTCTTAAAGAAGCAATTCTTAACACAAAGAAAAGAGAGATTTTCGATGTTGATGTGTTAAACAAATTCAAAGAAACACTAGAGAAAGAATATTCTCTAGGCGCATTTGAAAACTTTAATGTTGAAATTGAAATTCTAAGCCAACCAAAAGCAATGGATAACCCAATGGCAGCAATGGGAATTGAAATAAACATTGGCGAGATGTTTGGCGGACTTATGGGTGGAGCAAAGAAAAAGCCAAGAATCTTCACAGTTAAAGAAGCACGAGAAGCGTTGATGCTCGAAGAAAGTGATAAACTTATTGACCAAGACGCTCTAAACCAAGAAGCATTAAGACGTGCAGAACAAGAAGGAATTGTGTTCGTCGACGAGTTTGACAAAATTGCAATCAAAGGAAAAGGAAACAACAGCGAAGTTTCAAGAGAAGGTGTTCAAAGAGACATTCTTCCAATCGTTGAAGGAAGTGTTGTTTCAACAAAATATGGCAGCATAAAAACAGACTATATTCTGTTTATTGCAGCCGGTGCATTCCATATGTCTAGGGTAGAAGACCTTATTCCAGAACTTCAAGGGCGTTTCCCAATCAGAGTTGAACTTCAAAGTCTAAAAAAAGAGCATTTAAAACGAATTCTTACAGAGCCAAAACACAACATGATTGACCAATATAAAAACCTGCTAAAAGTTGACAACGCAATGATTGAGTTTACAGAAGACGCAATCGACGAGATTGCAGAAGTTGCGGAAATGGAAAACGCTTCAAAAGAAAACATTGGAGCAAGAAGACTTCACACGCTTGTTGAAATGTTGCTTGAAGAAGTCAGCTATAACGCAGATGGCGGAACTAAACTCACAAATGTGAAAATCGACAGAAAATATGTTCAAAACGTGTTTAAGAAAACACGCGGCGAATACGACCTTAAGAAATATATACTTTAATAAAAAGCGTCTAAGACGCTTTTTTTCTGCTATAATTGATGTATGAGTAAAATTCTTTTAATTGATGGAAACAGTGTTGCATATAGAGCTTTTTATGCGCTTCCAGAACTTCGAAGCCCAAACGGCACGCCAACTGGTGCAATCTTTGGCTTTTTAAAAATGTTCCTAAAATCAATTGAAGAGTTTAAACCAAGCGGTGTGCTTGTTGTTTTTGACCATTCAAAAACAACATTTAGAAATGAAATCTACAAAGAATATAAAGCAACAAGAAAACCAACTCCAGAACCTCTAAAAGAACAATTTAAACTTCTAAAAGAACTTCTTAAAACCATGGGTGTTGCAACAATTGAAAAACAAGGTCTAGAGGCAGACGACATAATTGGTTGTGTTTCAAAACTTTCAAAAGAGTCGGTTCTGATTATAAGTGGAGATAAAGATGTTCTTCAACTTCTGGGTGATGGGGTGGAAGTTGCACTAACCAAAAAAGGTCTAAGTGAATTTACATTATATAATGAGGATTTATTTACAAAAACGTACGGTTTCAAACCAACTAGTCTTGTTGATTTAAAAGCAATAATGGGCGACACAAGCGACAACATTCCAGGGGTTAAAGGAATAGGTGAAAAAGGCGCATCTGGTCTTATCCAAGAATTTGGCACAATAGAAAGACTCTATGAAGAACTTGATGCCGCAACAAACATTACAGCGAGAAATAAAGAACTTCTTTTAGCTAGTAAAAATGATGCAATTCTTTCAAAAAGGCTTGCAACAATCGAGTGTAAGGCAGAACTTGATTTAGCTCTAGACTCATTAAATTTCACGTTGCCGTTCTCAGATGAGGCAAAAAAAGAATTTATAGATTTAGGTTTTAGAAGTCTATTGAACAACAGCAAGCTTTTCGACATAAGCAATATTCAAGAAGAGGTTGTGGCTAAGAAAACCGCCGAAGAAATTATAATAACAACTGAAAATGAACTTAAAAGATTTGTAGATACAATTTTGAATAGTGAAATTGCACTGGGATTTTTGATTACTCCAACCGATGTTCAAATTGCTGTAAGTGTAGATAAAGTATATAAAATTAAAACCAAGGAAAGCCTTTTTGATGAGGGAATGAATTTCATTGGAGTGCTTAAAATTCTAAAACCAATATTTGAAGATAAGTCGCAAAAACTGATTGTTCATAATTATAAAGAACTTATATATAGGCTTAGAGAATTTGAAATTAAACTTAAAACCGATTTTGACGATGTTATGCTGACTGCGTGGCTAGTCAACTCGGGGAAGACATATATAAAAATCGATACGTTGTTTGCTGATTATAATGAAACTAAATCTGCAGATGCGCTTATTAGAATATTTAAATCAAACATCGAAACGCTAACAAAAACTGGAGCAATTGATGTTTATAACAAAATCGAAAAACCATCTGTCAAAGTTCTTCAGAATATGGAAGATGCTGGCGTTAATGTTTCAAAAGATAGTCTAGTGGAACTTTTGGAAAAATTTAGAGACGAAGAAACAGATTTAAAAGCAAAAATCTATCTTGCAGCTGATAAAGAATTTAATATAAATTCGCCAAAGCAAGTTTCAGATATTTTATATAATCATCTTGCAATCAAGCCAATAAACAAAGATTTAGACACAGCAATAGACACGCTTCAAAAACTTGAGAGCGCACACCCAATTGTTGGGCTAATCATTGAATATCGAAAAGTGGCTAAACTGATTTCAACATATGTTGAAGCATACCTAGGAATTATTGAAAAGAATAAAGAAAATTTTATTCACACAACTTTCAATCAGACTGGAACCGCAACGGGAAGACTTTCATCAAGTGAGCCAAATTTCCAAAACATTCCAATTAAAACCGAGAAGGGTAGGGAAATTAGGAAAATGTTTGTCTCACGCTTTGATGACGGGCAAATTGTTTCTGCTGATTATAACCAAATTGAACTTCGACTTATGGCACATCTGAGCCAAGACGAAAAAATGATTGCAGCCTACAACGCTGGCGCAGATATTCACAGAACCACAGCCAGCCAGGTCTTTGGAGAAAAACCAGAAGATGTGACGAGCGAACAAAGAAGAAATGCAAAAGCCGTAAACTTTGGAATAATCTATGGAATCTCGGCGTTTGGTTTAAGTGAACAACTTAAAATTCCAGCATACGTTGCAAAGAACTATATAGACACATATTTTGAAAACTTCAAGAATGTAAAACTCTTTATGGAAGCAACCGTTGAAAACGCAAGAAAGAATAATGGCACGGTCAAAACAGAATTCGGCAGGGTGAGGGTAATCAACGAGCTCTTCTCACAAAACCACAACCTTCGAAATTTTGGTGAGCGTGCAGCAATAAATATGCCAATTCAGGGAACGGCCAGCGACATAATTAAACTGGCAATGCTTAGAGTTTATGAAAGACTAAAAACCGAGAAACTTAAAACAATCCTAATGCTTCAAATTCACGATGAACTTGTTTTCGATTCACCTAAAAACGAAGTCGAAGTTGTTAAAAAATTGATTAAAGAAGAGATGGAAAAGGTTATAAAACTATCTGTTCCGCTGGTTGTTGATGTAAACAATGGGAAAAGTCTGTATGATTGCTAGCATATAGTGTGCTATGTCTAACATAATTCACTATATATGGTGAGAAAAAGTGTTTTTGCACTAGTTTTTGTTCTGTCGATTTTTCTTAGTTTTAACTATTTCTTTCCGATAAAACATGGGGAATATATCGATTTAGCTTCGAAAATTTTTGGTGTAGACTCGGTGATTATAATAAGTGTAATCAATATAGAAAGTAGGTTCAATAAAAATGCCACCAGCAAGAAGGGTGCAATTGGTCTAATGCAACTTATGCCAAGCACTGCTCTTTGGATTTTGAAGAATGAAGAGTTTCAAGCCGCGCTTAAAGAAAATGATATCAATATCTTCGATGATGCTATCGACTTATATTCTCCCAAAATTAATATTCTGCTCGGAACGTTTTATTTGGCATATCTGAAAAATAAGTTCGATGACATTCAGATTGTCATCGCTGCCTATAATGCGGGTGAAGGAAGAGTTTCTGATTGGCTTGAAGACGGTGCTTTGAAACAAATTCCGTATAAAGAAACCAGAGATTATTTGGCTAGGTTTAACATCAATTATGCCTTCTATAATTTGCGATTTAATGGTAAACTATTTCAGTGAAATTTGAGAACCTTAAAAAGAGTTTAGAAGACAAAATAGAGTGTGGTTATCTCATCGCGGGAGACGATATCTTTTTGATGCAGAAATCTCTAGAACTAATTAAAGGTGCAATGAACGTTGATAGTGCCAATATTTCTATATTCAATGGAGATAGTAAGGCTGATGCAGATGAGATTATAGCCGTTTTGGACGCTTTTTCGTTTATTCCGGACGAAAAGCGCCTAGTTATTCTAAAAGATGTTAAAAAAATAGATAAAAAAGAGGTCGACAAACTTGATTTATACCTAAAAAACCCAAACCCACAATCTGTTTTGGTTATATATGACACTGTGGGTGGCGCTCAATATAAAAATCTAAGCAATATAACTGAGATTGACTGCAACACGTTGCCAAGTTCCACAATCAGAAAAATTGTAGACGGCATGCTTAAAAAAGAATCTAAAAGAATAAGTGATAAAGCTTTTGCTCGGTTGGTTGATTTCACCAACTCAAGCATGACTCAAATCAATTTTGAAGTTGTAAAACTGATTGCATATATAGACAAAAGAGAAGAGGTTGTTGAACAAGACATCGAAGATATAGTAAAGAAGTCTGAAGAATATGAAATCTATGAGCTCGCAAACGCAATCGCTGCAAGAAATAAAAATAAAGCAATTGCAATATACAAAAACCTAGAGAGTGGAAAGATGAGGGTTCCGATTATTTCTAGTCTATATGGTC
>WQZR01000066.1 GCA_009780625.1 Bacillota bacterium
GCATAGCTCAGTTGGTAGAGCGCCTGCCTTACAAGCAGGTGGCCGGGGGTTCGAGTCCCTCTGCTCCTACCAAAATCCGCGAAAGCGGATTTTTTTGTGTTATAATAGATTTATGAAAGAAATCGAATATCCAATTGTGTTTATTTTAAATCCAGAGACACATCAGTTCAATGGCTATATTCCAGACCTTGCAATAGCATGCGAAGGTGAAACGATTGAAGAAACCTTGCAAGCAGCCGAAGAACTTGTTGCCAGGTTTTTTGAGTTATCAAAAAAATATGAAATTGAAGTGCCAGAACCTTCCGCAATAGAACATATAAAATCGAAATGGAATGGATATCAAGTCGCATCTGTCAAAGTTAAAATTTAAAGAGCTAAAATTGGCTCTTCTTTTTTTGAATAGTTATATAAAGTTGGTAGAATGGAGATAGTTAAATAGGAGGGCTTTATTATGATTGAACCACTAATTGGCTACATAATCATGCTTGTTGGAATGGGCTTGTTTATTGCAACATCAATTGCATGGGGTTTCTTTGTGCAAAGGCAATATAAAACGGTTAACAAAGTTTTGGAAATCGCTGTTCCAGTCAGCGCAGGAATATACATCGTTGGAGCAATGCTTGGTTGGTTTACAAACCTAGCCCTAGATATCTACATTCCAGTTGTAAGCACTGTCTTTGCTGTGTTTATTGCATTATATGTTGCAGGTTGGGTCTACAGTATTGTTAAGGGCCAAACACAACATGTGAAGATGGGAATCTTCGTTGCAATAGGCTGGGTTGTTCTAATCTTCAGCCCGCTCCTAAATCAACAACCAACAGACAAAAAAGGGAAATAAGAAATTTCCCTTTTTTTTGGTATACTAGAAATATGAAGTTAAAAGAATCAATAATCAAAAGACGCTCCATCAGAAAATATGAAATGGAAGAACTGACAGAAGAGCAGTTGACTGAAATTAAAGTGGCAATCAAAAACATAAAGCCGCTGTTTTCAGATGTTGGAAAGTTTAGTTATAAAATCATTTCACATAAGGAATTTAGAAAAACCACTGGCGGTTTGTTTAGAATAGATGCTCCGCACTATATTGTTTTTGCAAGCGACAAAACCGACGAAGCAAAACTGAACATTGGCTATGTTGGCGAGCTTGCGGTTCTTAAACTTGCTGAAATGAATATAGGAACAGTTTGGTTAGGTGGTGCAAGCAGCAAAGAAGAAGGCTATGAAATCAGCATTGCATTTGGAAAACCAAAAGAAGTTTGGAGGTTTGACCAAACAGAAGCAAAAAGAAAAACCATGACAGAAATTGCAACGGATTTTTCTCCAGAGCAACGAGCGGTTTTGGAATATGTTCGCCTCGCACCATCTGCAATGAATTTTCAACCATGGTTATTTAGTTGCGAAGAGGGAAATATACATATATATCAAGTTAAAGCGGGCGGACTTATTGCAGGAATGAAGAGCATAAAAGAAATGCAAAAAATTGATATCGGAATTGCAATTGCCCATTTTAATGTTGTTGATTTCACGTTTAAAAACAAAGAACTTCTAAGCAGCAAAGACCAAAAATATATAGGCACAATTTCCTTCTAAATGAGGAAGAAAACACCGCAGAACGCTTTGAAAATAAATAAAAAAAGTGTAATATATTATTGTCGTATAAAACGGCAGAACTGTAAAAAGAGGGTGGATTGAGAATGGATATAAATTCGGTCATGTCGGGAATAAGAGAAGCTGAAAAGAAAGCTGACGAAACTGTCAAGAGAGCAGAGAAAGAAGTCCTGAAAATTGAAGAAGAAACAAAACTAGAAATCAATAAAATAAAAGCCGAAAGTGAGAGGAAGCTCAGCGGTGAAACATCTAAAAAGTCTAATAAAGGAAATACCGAACAAAAAAACGGTGCGGCAGTTTCCATAGACAAAAAGAAAATAACGGAAGCTTCTTTTTTTATTATGCTAGAGCTGAAGAAAAGGTGGGGCATATAATATGATTAAACGTCCAATCAAGTGTGCCCTCAAAGGTCAGCCTAAAGAATTAAGAATTGTTATTGAAACACTTAAAAGCACAGGTGCTTTTCAAGTTAGAGGTTCAAAAGTTCCAGTTTCGGAACATTCAAAAATAGACGACAAATTGTCGATTTATGCTTCAAGAATAGACTCAGCACTTTCAACCATAAAAGAATCATATGCTGCGGCTCCAAAAGCCGTGAAAAAAATGCTTAAGAAAGAACCTGGAAACAAAGAGTTTGAAGCTATTGATGTTGAAGAACCAAAGGCTAGAGATATAGAAGCAACATATGCAGAAATTAAAGCATATGCAGATAAAGAAAAAAATGTTGGACTAATTTTGTCTAAGGTAGAAAAAAATGCCGTAAGACAAAAAGAAATTGAAGTTCTTATAAAAAAGAACATGATTGAAATAAAAGAACTTGAAGGCTATTCAAACTTTCCATTGGAAGCAAGTTCTCTTCAAAACACAAAGGAAGCTTTTGTTCTTGTTGGAAACATCACGGATGAAAACTTAGAAATCTTCAAAGGTGACTACGACACAGAAAGTCTGGTGATTGAAAAAGTTGAACTAGCAAAAGACAAAACATGCTGTGTTGTGATTGGCTCAAACGTAGACATGCAACTTGCAGAACAGATTTATAACTATGGTTTTACAACAATAAACCTAAACTTTCCATTCAACGAATCTCCAGTGAAAAGAATTGAAAAACTAAACAAAGAAATTGCCGAACTAGAAATGGAAGCTTTCAACTGCTTAATTGGCAACTGCCTCGAAGAAGAGGAAATTTTGGAGCTTAAACAGTTCTACGACTATGCACAAAACGAAATCGACACAGAAAGGCTAATCAAGTCAACTTTAGTAACTAAAGATTATTTTGTTCTAAACGGTTGGGTGCTTAAAGATAAAGAAGAAGACGTTGTTGCTCAAGTTTCAAAAGTTGCACCAAACACAGAAATTAAGATTAGGAATATTGTAAGAACAGACAAGGTGCCTATCATTGTAAAAAACAGCGGAATAATCGAACCATATCAAGGCGTTACGAATATGTTTGGAGCCCCAGGGCAAAAAGATATCGACCCAAACCCATTCGTAGCGATTTTTTATTTTATTTTCTTTGGCTTCATGATTGGAGACATTGGCTATGGTCTTTTGATGCTTGTTGCAGGTCTTGGCTTTGTTTTCTGGAAGAAACCAAAAAACAAAGGAACAAGAGGGCTTATTCTTCTTATTGCAATGGGCGGTCTTTCAGGAATGATTTGGGGAACAATATATGGCTCAATTTTTGGGCTTGAGTTTGGTCTGCAAGCAATCGACCCAATTGGAAATGCAATCTTGCTTCTTTTCCTTGCAATAGGTCTTGGAATCATTCACTTATCTTTTGGGGTTATTTTGAAGTTTGCAAACTTAATAAAACAAGGCAGAGTTCTCGAAGCAATTTGCGACCCGATGTTTAGATTCCTATTCTTTATTGGAATTGTGTTTGTTGCACTTCCAATTGTTCCAGACTTTGTTCAAGGGCTATATTTAAATGTTCCAGATGTGTTCTCAACAATCGGCTTAGTTCTTATTGGTGTGGGGGTTGCAGGAACAGCAATTGGTGCTGCAATCATTAAACAAGGAATTGTAAAAAGACTTATTGGTGCATTTGCATCAGTTTATAGTTTTGTAAACTATATATCAGACATACTAAGCTATGCAAGGCTGTTTGCTCTTGCGCTTGTTGGTGCGGTTATTGGTCTTGTTGCAAACATTATGGCAGAAATGCTTTTTGAAATAGACATTCCTGTCATCGGACATATTGCAGGCTTCACGGTTGCAATCTTGTTCCACATGTTCAACCTTGCACTTGGAGTGCTTGGTGCATACATTCACAACTCTAGGCTTCAGTTTGTTGAGTTCTTCGGAAAGTTCTATGAAGGAGACGGGCAAAACTTTGCAGCAGAGGGAAGCGATGTGATGAAATATGTTTCACTTGTTCCGTCGGAATTTACATACGACATACCAGAAGAAGTGAAAAACTCTTAAGCCAGCTTGTTCTGGCCATTTTAATGCGAATAAGCGCCCAAGGGCGAATTTCGATATATAAACAAAGCATATTAAAAGGAGAAAATGAATATGAACTTTGAAACAGAGCTAGGAAACATTCTAGCATTAGTGGGGGCAATCATCGCAGTTGTTCTAACTTGCAGTGCGGCATCAATCGGCACAAGATGGGTGCAAGAAGCGGTTGCGGGGGTTATATCAGAACAACCAGATAAGTTTGGAAAAACTCTAGTTTTGCAACTTATTCCTTCATCTGCGGCACTTTATGGTTTCGTTGTTGGTTTCTTGATTTTGTTAAACACAATTCTAGCACCAGAAGGAGCAGTGCCATACACAACAGCAGAAGGTCTAACACTTCTTGTAACATGTTTTGCAATTGGTATTGTTGGTTTTGTTGCAACATTGATGCAAGCAAAAGTTTGTACTGCTGGTGTTAAGATGATTGGCAGAGACGGCACACTTTCAGGAAGAGCACTAACAATGGCAGTTTTCATCGAGCTATTTACACTATTCTCGTTGATTGTTTCAATTCTAGCGGTGCTATAAAAAAGGGTTTTCTATGGAACAAATAATAAAAAACATTCTTTCTAAAGCAGAATCAGAAGCTAAGGCACTTGTTAAGACTGCAAAAAAGCAAAGTTCAGAAGCAATTGAAAGAGCGAAAAAACAGGAAGAAGAAAATTATAAGAAAGGATTGGATAGAGCTTGCAAAAGAGCCGAAGAACATAACTTCAATAAGTCTGCTGCAGCAAAAGCAGAAGAGGCGTTGGTTAGGGTTACGGCAGAGCAAAAAGCAATCAACGAAGTTTTTGCTTTGGTAAACAAAGAACTTCAAAGCCTCACTCCAGCTTCAAGAAAAAAACTTATAACAAACCTTATCAAAAATCACGCAAGAAGCGGTGACACAGTTTATATTGGAAAAAACGACGAAAAAGAAATTTCAGAAGCTTTCATCAAAGCTCTGCCTGTAAAAAATCTGAAAAGAAAAGTTGTTGATTCAATAGACGGTGGAATCACTCTTGAAAATTCTAACTATAAACTTTCTTTAACATACAAAGAAATGGTTGAAGAGGTTAGGGAAGAACTTCAATTTGAAGTTCTTAAAAAACTAAAAAAATAGGAGCAAAACTTTGGGCATTA
>WQZR01000067.1 GCA_009780625.1 Bacillota bacterium
AAGCATATATCGGTGTTCTTACCGACGACCTTATGAACAAAGGTACACTTGAACCTTATAGAATGATGACAAGTCGAGCAGAATATAGATTAGTTCTAAGACAAGATAACGCAGCCGAAAGACTATATGAAGTTGCAAAAGAAATCGGTTTATGGAATAAGGCGCGAAAAGACGCTTATAAAAAGAAAAAAGAAGCAATCAAACTTGCAAGAGAATTATTCAAAAAAACAAAAATTGATATAAACACAATAAATGTAGGGGACGTTATTGATAACGTCCCTAAAAAAGGGTCGTTACAAGTAACGACCCCTACGCGGGTGGTGAGCGCACGAAGTACAATCGACCTTTCAACAAAGGGTGGTCGCAAACGCATCAGCCTTGTTGAACTTGCCAAAAACCCTAAGTCGTCAGTCGAACTCTTTTTTGACCTTCCAGAACTAAAAGATATCGACCCAGAAGTTATTAAATATGTCTTCAGCGAAATTAAATACGAAGGCTACATAAAACGCGCAGAGAACGATATAGAAAAAATGCTTAAAGAAGAAGCAACTTCGTTGCCAACAAAACTTGACTATACGAAAATCAAAGGGCTAAAAACCGAAGCGCAAAACAGGCTTAATGAAGTGAAACCAACAACGCTTGCACAAGCAAGCCGAGTAAGCGGGGTCACCCCAGCGGACATTATGGTTCTTTCAATATATTTAAAGTTGCAGAAATAAATTGTTTTTATCCAAAAATATACTTTCCATCTGGGTTACCAAGCCACCTATCTTTTTTTATTTCAGCATAATATTTTTTCGAAATTGATAAAATATTAGATATAATTTTTTCTTTAATTGAGTTGTCATCGTCAAAGATTAAATCACTAAAAATTACATCAATTTCGTTGTCTTGGTTATCAAATAACTCAAAGTGCTCATATCTTGAGTTTTTATAGAATTTGCTAAGCAATTTTAAGAACTCTAATTCTTTTTTAGTGAGTTTAACAATTTTAATCTTGTCATTAAGTTCAACTAAATTATGAGATTTAGAAAATGAGTATAAAACGTCGAATATATTATTTATACAAACATCTATTTTGGGTTGGTTTTCTTTTTTTATTTCATTATAATTCATTATGCAGTGCTTACTTAATTCTTTTTTATTCTTATCAATCCAGTTAAAAAGTTCTTTTTTAGTTGTTTGACTGGCAAATTTATTCACAATAGCGTCAAAGACCTTGCAATTTTCTTCTACTTTCATAGTCGATATAAGTAAGACTTTTTGTAGTCTTTCTATTCCAATGGAAAAATTATAAAAAGCTGCGAAAAAGTTTGGAGTTGTAATATCAACAATTTCTTTTCTTAAACTACCAATGCCCATATTTAAAAACTCATTAGAAATACCAATCTCCCATGAAACTTTGATTTTAAATCTTGAAAACATTTGCTCTTTGTCTTTTGTCATACAGCCATTATATCACAGGAAAAATGATATAATCAATAAGTGCAAATTACAAATTTGAAACTTAAGAACTATCGAAACTATGAATCACTTGATGTGACATTTTCCGCCGACACAACAGCAATAATCGGCAAGAACGCACAAGGCAAAACAAATATGCTCGAAGCAATATATTTTGTTTCAATCGGCAAAAGCCTGCGGGTTGCAAACGATAAAGACCTAATTCTGCACGACAAAGACATCGCAAAAATTCTTGCAAACATAAAAACAATTCATGGAACGAAAAAAATTGAAATTGTCCTTTCTAAAAAAACAAAGAAGGGAATTAAAATCAACGAACGCCAAGCATCAAAAGTCAGCGAACTTCTTGGCGAATTTACATGCGTATATTTCTCTCCAGACGAACTTAGACTTATTAAAGACGAACCGGCAAACCGCCGAAGATTTTTAGACGTGCTGATTAGCCAACTTGATAAAATCTATTTCAACGCACTAGTCCGCTACGAAAAAACTCTAGCACACAGAAACAAACTGCTTCGAACCGCCCGCACACTTGAAGAATGCGAAGACAGCCTTGATGTTTTCACAGAACAACTTGTAGAATCTGCTTCAATAATTCTTCTTGAAAGATATAAGTTCATCAAGAAACTAGAACCGCATATCAAAACATCACACACGTATTTGGCAGGTGATGAAGAGTGTTCTATAGAATATTTGGGACCGATAAAAATGAATGTAGGGGTCGTTGTCCCCAACGACCCGCACGGGTCGCAACGGAGTGCGACCCCTACAGCGTCACGCACACAAATTCTCGAAAAATTAAAACAAGAATTATTAAGCGAATTCAACCGCAACAAAAAACGCGATTTTGAAAAACGTCACACAAGCATTGGTGTTCACCGCGATGATATAAAATGTATGCTTAACGGCAAAGACATAAAAGTTTTTGGAAGCCAGGGTCAACAACGTACCGCAACACTTTCTCTAAAACTTGCCGAGTGCGAAATCTTTAAAGAAAAAACTGGGGCATACCCAGTGTTATTGCTTGATGATGTTCTAAGCGAACTTGACGCAGACAGACAGCAAAAACTTCTTGAATATTCCAAAAAAATGCAGACAATCATAACCGGAACATATCTGCCTAAAAACTTAGCAACAGTTAAAGTTATTAAAATCGAAAACGGGAAGATTCTTTAATTTTCTTTATTTAAATCTTTCTCACCTTCGCGTCTAACTTGTTTGCTGACAATACGTTTGCGCTTTTTGTTTCCACACATTGTCATACCAAACTCTCCGGCTTTTTTGTTTCTTATTGCAGTGTTTTTAAACTTTGTACACTCTTTCATAACTTCTCCTTTACAGCGGATTTGTCCGTGGCTTATTCTGTATTCTTGGGTATTTCTTGTTAGTCGCTTCAACTTTCTTATATATAACTAAAACGCGGGTTTGCGGGTCGCTCTGTAGGGGTTGTACCTGAGAGCAACCCGAATCTAACGGGCTCGTCTCAGGTCGAGCCCCTACGTTATATTTAAATATTGTCTCAAGTTTTAATCCCAAAAGTTTTTCTGCATTCTTTGCTTGTTCAATCTCTTCTTTATACGAACTGCCTTTAAAAGCGATAATAGTTCCGCCAACCTTCACAAGCGGTGCAAGATATTCAAGCAGGGTAGGCATTGGTGCAACTGCCCTAGCCACCCCAATGTCGAATTGTTCTCTTTGTTTAATCGCTAGGTCTTCAGCTCTCATATGAACCGCACTCGCATTTGTTAGACCCAATAAACTAATTGACTGTTTTAAAAACTCCACTTTCTTTCCAACGGAGTCTACAAGTAAGAATTCCACACTCGGCATCTCAATTGCAAGTGGAATGGAAGGAAACCCGCCGCCAGCACCAATATCAACAACTTTCATTCCGTCGGCAATAAAAGGCATTGCAGATAGGCTGTCTTTAAAATGCTTTTCAAAAACGTCTTCACGCGAAACAATTCGAGTTAAATTATGAATCTCATTTTGCTCTGAAAGATATTTAAAAAATGTTTCAAACTTGTCGATGTGTTTCATAAAACCAGTATACCACGGTATAATATTTCATATGAAAAAGATTGTAATCAAAACAAAAGAAGAAAGCCTGGCTTTCATTAAGGAAAAACAACTTAATCATTTTGATGAAAACACACAACCAACTGGTGATGTTGTTCTTAGTGGTGAAATTAAAATAGAGCGGGACGGGCATATTGTTCTTGATGGTTTAACAAAAAAAGAAAAGATAGAGTACAACACAAATGTGCTTGATAGAAGAATTGGTGAAAACCCTACTTTAGGAAAAATTATTAACTATATTTATAACAACGCTTTGTTTAGTTGTATTGTGACTTTTGCAATTTATAACAAACCTGTGGGAGTTTATAAACAAGAATGTGTTGTTTATGAAATCCGCACACTGGCGTGATATAATAAAAGATATGCACCCGTAGTTCAGCTGGATAGAGCGCTTGGCTTCGAACCAAGATGTCGGGAGTTCGAATCTCTCCGGGTGCGCCATCAAACTTAGCTAACGCCAAGCGTGAAACGAGAAGAGTGAAACGTGAAACGATGAAGTTGGACGAGTTGAGAATTTGAAGCCAAGTTTGTACGTTTAGTGTTTCACTTTTAACAAAAGAAGGTTTTATGAAAGAAAGTATATTGCTTAAAGCATCAATTGAGTTTTCCACAAAGATAATTAATCTTGTTAGAAAGCTAAAAGAAAACAAAGAGAACATAATTTCTAACCAGATAGGAAGAAGCGGAACTAGTATTGGTGCAAATATTCATGAAGCACAATATGGAAACAGTAAAGCAGATTTTATATCAAAATTGCATATTGCTTTAAAAGAAGCAAACGAAACGAAATATTGGTTGGTTCTATTAAGAAATTCTAATTATATTACTGAATCGGAATATAAGATATTAGAGAACGATTGTGAGAAAATAAAAGCAATGCTAATCAAAAGTCTAAACACAGCAAAGGAAAATCAAAAATAAAGGGGATTTACAAATGACAACAAAGAACGATTTGAAACAAGTGGTAAACAGCAGCAAGGCAACAAATATGGGGCGTGGGGAAAAGGCTTTGCCAAACTCAGTTGACGCTGAAGACAGAAGACAGACAAAACAAAAATATGTAAAGTGCAACGACCCAAATTGCAGATTTTGCATGGAAAAAGACACAGCAAAAGCAAAGGAAATTATATTGATGTTCAATCATCTGACAAGCGATTTTGGCAAGCATCCAAACTCTAGAGCATTGGAACTTCTAAAAACTCTTTCTATGGACGAACTTGCAGAAGCAGAAAGAATTGTGGCAAAACTGATTAAAGCAAAACGAGGCTTCTAGATGAAACTTTTCGAAGGCGAAGCGTATATAGAAAAAAGTAGCAAGTTCTATGGCTACTTTTTTGATGTTAACTCCGTTCAAGAATTCAAACAAATTCTAGACGATTTAAAAAAGAAGCACAAAGGTGCTGGGCATTTTTGCTATGGCTATAGAATCGAAGAATCAACATGTGGCGAGCAGGAAAGCATGTTTGATGAAAAAGTGCTGTCAGAAAAAAAGAGCGACGACGGCGAGCCAA
>WQZR01000068.1 GCA_009780625.1 Bacillota bacterium
AAAAAACTTCCAATCTCTTTCATTGGTTTGTTTGCTGAAAGCATTTCTCTAACTATGCTGATTCTTTCTTTAATTTCGTTTATTTCCACGCCATACCATTTTATAGCAAACGGCATAAATAATCAATGGCAAAATAAAAAAAAGGACGCAAGCGTCTTTTTTTAATAAACTATTTTTTTGCTGCTGGCTTTGCAGGCGCTTTCGCTGGTGCTTTTGCTGCTGGCTTCTTTTCTGCTGCTGGCTTAGTCGTTGCCTTTGGAGCTGCTGCTTTTGCAGGTGCTTTCGCTGCTGCTGGCTTCGCTGCAGGTTTTGCTGCAGGCTTAGCCGCTGCCTTTGGAGCTGCTTCTTTCTTTCCTGCTGTTTTTCCTGTCACTGCTGCTTTTGCTGCAGAAACAGTTTGTTTTGTTCCTGCTCTTGTTTCAACTTTTGCTGCAACTTTCTTTTCAACTTTTTTTGCTTTAGAAACTTTTGGTTCCATTTTTCTTACGGCTTTTTTCTCTTTAATCTTAGCTGCTTTTCCTGTTAGGTCTCTAACGTAATAAAGTTTTGCTCTTCTTACTCTTCCTTCCCTAACAATTTCAACTCTGTCGATTCTTGGGCTATGAACAGCAAACGTTCTTTCGATGCCGATTCCATAACTCATTCTGCGAACAGTAAACGTTTCACGAACGCCGCCGTTTTTTCTTGCAATCACAATGCCTTCAAAAGCTTGGATTCTTTCCTTTGTACCTTCAACAACCTTAACGAAAACTTTAACTGTATCCCCAATGTTAAATTTTGGGGGGCTAGGTTTTAGGTATTCTTTCTCTAATTCTTGGATGATTCTATTCACCTTTTCCTCCATCTTGTTTGACGTTCATGAGCATCTTGTGCCAGCGGACCGTCTTAACAGTTTTTATATATTTTAAACAGTTGTTATTATAACACATATAAATAAAAAAGCAAGCACTTTTTGTAGGGGGCGTTATTAATAACGCCCCGTATCGGGTCGTTACAAGTAACGACCCCTACATTACATGTTTATGCAAAAGTATGAATATTTATTCTTTTATCAACTTGTGCATAAACGGCAGGAATAGAAGTCCGCTGAGAAGATTGAAGACCAAATGAAACATTGAGACTTCAAATGCTGGGTTGTTTTTAATTCCAAATGTGAAGATATGATAGTGGTCTTTTAAGAGTAATAACAACACCGTAAAAAGCACTGCTCCTGCGGCATTATAAATCAGTTGAATGTCTGCCATTTTCTTTGCGGTTTGGCGTGTTCCTATTGCCGCAAGATAACCTGTGACACAAGTTCCGATGTTTGCCCCGATTACAACAAAGAACGCGTCGTAGGCAGAAATAGCCCCTGTTCCAGCCAATACGACTGATATAGCAACCAATATGCTTGATGATTGCATCAAAGCAGATAGTATTGCAGAAGCCAGAATTAGCAACCAAAACTGATTATAGTTTGATAAGAAATCGGTTAGAAATGTTTCAAAAACTGGAATGGAAAAAGCCGAGTCTATTAGACCAAAACCAACAAACAAAAGACCGAACCCACAGAGCACTTTTCCGAGCATTTTTGTGCGTTCTTTTTTGGCTAGCATGATGACAAATATGCCGACTATTGCAAGCACACCGAAATATAATGCAATGTCCAAACTTCCCGCTGCCGCAAAAAATGCAGTTATTGAAGTGCCGACATTTGCCCCAACCATAATTGCAACGCCGGTGAAAAGAGTTATGATTTTTGCATCAACCAAAGATATTGCAATAGCAACCGTTGCCCCGCTTGAACTTAAGCACGCACTCGCCCCTGCACCAAACAACGCGGCGACATATCGGTTTTTAGAAACTCGGGCTAGAAGTTTTTCGAGTTTATTTGAAGCCAGATTGCTAAGCGATTCTCTAATAAAAAATATACCAACCAGAAAAACACCAACACCACCAAGCAAAGACAAAATGCCGTTAAAGATTTCCATACATAACTATATGAACAATAAAAAAAAGCCATTCGGCTTTTTTTATTTACGAAGCATATACAATATTCGCATTGCAGAAATCTCGCCACCATATTCCCCATGCTGCGTCTGCCTCAGCTTCAGATGTGTGACCCAAAATATATATTGTTCTTGATGCACTCCAGTGAGCAAAGACACCGTCACCCACAGCAACCACACCTGCAGGTATTGTTAGACTGTTTATATTCATTTGGGTAAACACGCTATTGCCAATTATTTCAAGACTTTCAGGAAGTGTTATGCTTGTTATTCTACTACATTGATGAAAGGCATCAGAGTTTATTTCAATCACGCCTTCAGGAACAACAAAATCTCCAGTCCATCTTTTTGGAACAACAATCAAAACTGTTTGAGCCTTGTTATAAAGTGCACCGTCGATACTAGAATAGAACTCGTTGTCTTCATCAACTTCAATATACTCAAGAAAATCACCAATAAAGACATGATTACCTATTGACTGAACAGAAGCCGGAATTGTGATACTAGAAAGACGAGTTCCCGCAAAAACCCGATTGCCTATATGTGTAACTCCCTCAGGAATTGTTATATCTGAAAGTCTTCCAGCACCATTAAACACATCGTTGCCAAATCTTTGAAGCGTGCTTCCCTCTTCGAATGTCACGCTTTCAAGATTAGAAGAATTTTGAAAAACTCCTTCTCTAATTCTTGTAACACTCTTTGGAATTTCTATTGTTCTTAGACCACTGCCAAAAAACATAGTATCATTTAAAATTTCAATTTGGCTTCCTTCTTCAAATATTGCACTTTCTAGTTTAGAGCAATTAAAGAACAAATGGGTGCCGACAGTCCTTACGCTTGCAGGAATTGTTATACTTGTAAGTTCCACACATCCCCAAAATGCAGCAGCTTCAATGGTTTCAAGAGTGCTGCCACTTTGAAACACAACACTTTTTAAACTATCGCTGCCACTGAATGCAGAATGACTGATAATTCTCACACTGGCTGGAATCGTCACACTCACAATATTTGAGTCCCTAAAAGCGGCATACCCAATCCCTATTACTGGTGAGGGACTAGGCGAGCGATTATGAAATGCAGGTATAACAATGTCTAAATCTGTCGCCGTACCAATGCTAACCAAATATCCCCCGGAAAACACTAATCCCTCAGTGCCTGTTGCATAAAGAATACGTGTTCCGTTTGTGTGTGCTGGGTTATTTCTGCAAGTAAGCGTTTCAACTCCATCTGTTGTTTTGGTTGCAGGAGTTGTGACAACCCATTCCCAATCATGAGAAATTGCACCCTCACCTGAGCGCGTGTCTGTATGAGTGCACCCATTTCTCTGACAAGTTCCGGTTTCGATGGCTGCTTCTGTGCATGTTGCTGGCGTTGTTTCTATCCACAACATATCATGCCCAAGGGCAATAATTGGTTTTGTTTCAGTGTGACTAGCATCATTAAGGCAGATTCTTGTTTCTTCGCCTACTTCTGTGCAGGTTGGAGAAGTTGTGATTTCCCAATCATCCCAATTGTGCCCAAGAGCGACAATAGGTCTAGTTTCTATATGACTGCTGTCGTGTTTACATGTGCGTGTTTCTTCGCCATCTGTTAGACATGTTGCTATAGTTGTGACAACCCATTCATTCCAATCATGACTGTGTCCATTATTGTTATCGTTATTACATGCAACAAGAATAAAATTACACATTAAGAGCAATACAGGAAGCAATAAAATCTTTCTAATTTTTTTCATATTCTCTCCTAAAAATTATAACTATCTAAGTTTACCCCCCCCCGAAATTTTCAAAGCGTTTTATAGTATTCCTTTTGCAAATGACTCTGGGTCGAAGATTTCTAAATCGTCGAGTGCTTCTCCTACTCCAATAAACTTAACCGGCAACTTAAGTTGTTTTTTAATATTAATCACAACCCCGCCTTTTGCCGTTCCATCTAGCTTTGTTAAAATCAAACCGGTAAGCGGAACTGCATCGTTAAACAATTTAGCCTGACTTATTGCATTCTGCCCTGTTGTTGCATCAAGCACCAAAAGGTTTTCTTGTTTTGCGTCTGGCCACTCACGAGCAACAATCTTTCCGATTTTCTCAAGTTCTTTCATAAGGTTTATATTGTTATGAAGTCTGCCCGCCGTGTCTATAATCAACACGTCTGCTTTCTTTGCTTGGCAAGATTTGATTGCGTCAAACACAACTGAAGCAGAATCTGCGCCTTGCCCTTGCTTTACAATTCTAACCCCTGCTCTGGTTGCCCATTGGTCTAGTTGTTCTGTTGCCGCTGCACGGAATGTGTCGCCTGCTGCGAGCACAACTTCTTTGCCTTGTTGTTTATAAAAATGTGCAAGCCTTCCAATAGATGTTGTTTTTCCAACACCGTTTACGCCAATGATTGTGTAGACAACTGGAAACGGGTCGCTCTTAGGCGCGACCCCTACAGCGTCCTTTGTTAGGATGTCCGCAATAATTTTACGCGTAAATTCTTTAACGTCAACAATTGTTCTAATCTTTTCTTTTCTTGCTTCTTTTCTAAGTTGCTCAACAATTTCCAAACTTGCTTCAACTCCAATATCGGCACCAATGAAAATTTCTTCTAGCTCGTCGAAGAACTCGTCTGTAAGTTCGTTCTTCTGACCAGTGAAAGCTTCAACGATTTTGTCGCTGATTGCTTCTTGTGTCTTTTTTAATCCGCTGAAGATTTTTTTGAAAAAACCCATCTACTCACTCCTATTTCTGTTCGCTCATTTTTTCGGCTTCTGAAAGTTTCACCGAAACGATTTTTGAAACACCTTTTTCCGGCATCGTTACGCCATATAAGTTGTCAACAATTTGCATTGTTGGTTTTCTGTGCGTGATTACAATAAATTGCGTGTCTTTTGCAAAACGCTTTAGATAGTTTGCAAAACGCGTTACGTTTGCTTCGTCTAGCGCCGCTTCAATCTCGTCTAGAATACAGAAC
>WQZR01000069.1 GCA_009780625.1 Bacillota bacterium
TTCATGAAACATGGAGAGAAGAATTTGATTTGGAAAGAATTGCAAAATATATTGGCGTGAGCGAGCGTCATATTCAAAGATTGTTTAAAGAACAAGGCAGCGACACACCGTTTAGTTATTATAAACTTCTTAAAATCAGAAAGATTAAAGACACGCTTCATAAGAAAGAACTAAGCATTGCAGAAGCCTTTGCTGAGTGCGGCGTTGATTATAGCGGAACATATGCAGCATACTTCAAAGAGATTGTAGGCATCACACCAAGCGAATATAGAAAGAATTTAGTATAATCAAAAACGCCAGTCGGCGTTTTTTTATTTAAACTTTGTTGTCTGAACTATTTGTTCTTCAATCTTTTTCTTTTTCGACACATCGGGACCACCAGAGCTCAAATCACCTATTCCTTCAAGCCCGCCGCCTTCGAATATAATTGATATAACTATAAGGAAGATGATTGCATAGCCAATCAGAAGCCCCATTGCTGCGTTCTTCCAGGTGTCTTCTGGGTTCTTTCTTGAGAAGAAACCAATTTGCCCTAACGAGAGGAATATTCCAACCGCAAGCCCAAACGCAATTTGAGACATCAAAGCATAATCTAAATCAGCAAACACGCAAACCAGAATTGTTGCAGTGATTTCGAGTGCAATAAACGAAACTATGAATATTCTCTTAAACGGAATATGAGCACAAACAAAAGCCTGCAGACATTTGATTCCTAAAAAGATTAGAAGAACCAGCCCAAAGAATCTGCTTGGCTCTAAGTCGAAATGAAGAAAGAATGCACTGATTGTAAGCC
This sequence comes from Bacillota bacterium, assembly GCA_009780625.1. Classification (GTDB taxonomy): domain Bacteria; phylum Bacillota; class Clostridia; order Christensenellales; family UBA1242; genus WQZR01. The sequence continues at coordinate 794 of WQZR01000069.1, forward strand.
CAACCCCTATTCCGGTTGAAAGTCCGAAGATAATCGTTACGGGTGTTTTTCTTCCAAAAATCAAAAAGATAATTCCAGCAATGGCAACAACGGCTATTCCAAAACCAAGAGCAAAGCCAATGCTGTTTGAATACCAGCCGAGCCAAAAACCACAATATAGAAGAACCAGCAAAGCCGAATAGAATATGTTTAATTTTATTACGGGTTTCTTCATTAGTGTTCTAACTTTTTTTGTTATTTTATCTGACGTTGTTTCTACATAAACTTTCATAATTCATTATAGCAAGTTTCCAACTTATATGGGTCTTGATTTTTCCAAAATATGGTAGTAAACTATCTATATGAAACCAGAACAAGTGATGAAAGCAATCAAGAAAGAATTTCAAATAACTCCAGAAAACGCGGATATGTTCCGCGTTGCTTTTAATAAAGGTAAAGCAATTGTTCTGGAATATAACGGAGACTATAAAGATGGCAACATTGAGTTCTATTCTCTAGAAAGAACTGCAGATAATTCTTTAGAAAGAATCAAAGTTGGCGGAATGCATTTTGGGAACGCTATGTATCAAACAGCATGGCTTACAACAATTTGGGTATATCAGTCAGACAAGACATCAAACCAACAAGATTATCGTGGTTTTGGAATTGCAGCATATGGGCTTAAGTTCTTTGAAGAAGTTCTATATTCAAAAGGGCAAAGAAGCATTGACGGCGATTATATGGATAACGGCGGCACTGCATGGGATTTATATAAGAAAAATGGCTATGTTGTTTTTGATGGAACAGTTGGCAAAGGTGTTGACGAAGATGTTATAAGCGAAATAAAAAACAACACCACCCTGATGGATGGTGTTAAACTATATCTCCCACTTGCAGAATGGAAACTAAACCCTCCAAAACCTAAAGTTGAAACCCCATATGGTGGTTGGTTTAACTAAAAATTGAAGGTTTAAGTTGTTTTGAGATTTCTTTTTTTGTTGGTGTAACAAACCTTGCTAGCAGTTTTTTGCTATAGCCTTCTTCTCTGCTTGGAAATGGTTGCCAGTCTGCTTCAGAAAACCCAACTTGTTTATAACCTTCAATAATTCTTCCAACATAACCTTCGCTGACAAGCAGCTCGTCTACTTTGATTGCTTTAAACTCTTTTGTCATAACATATGCTATTGCAGAATGTGTGTTGCCCTTACTGTCCACAACAGAAACTGTTGCACGCATATATTCGTTTTTGTCCACACCCTCTTGAATATCAAGGTCAGCCAATTGTTCGTCATTAACTTCCCAAAGCCTTCCAGGAGTTGCTTCGTTAAAACAGTTTTCAATGTCTGCCCAATGTGGAAGTGTCAGCATAAAGTTTTTAATTAAAACAGCACCTTTGTCGACAGAACCAGGCCTTCTTCTTTCCATAAGGTTTTCGTTCATATTGGAGCCATATCCGACATAAAGGTGCTTCTTATTCATATTTGCATTATATATGATTACATACAGAATTTCAATAGATAATTAAAAAAAGCCCGAAGGCTTTTTTGTTTTAAACTTGTTTTTCAACAACTCGCTCGATTTCCCATTTATGTTGAGAGCCGATGAAGGCAAACAGTGTCCAAAGGTCTAGAGTGATTATGCCAAGAATAACAATCGTCACAATGCGGCTGAACACGGCTTTTGGTGTTCCGGTGTATTCGAACCTTGTTCCACCAATCTCCCAATTTTGCCATTTGTATCTATATAGCATATTATAGCCAAACGGAATTCCCCAGAAGATTCCAATCAAGAAGAATGCAAGTAAGTGATTGATGAATGTGTCTAGAACTTTTCCATGGAACACACCCACAACACCTTCTTGTCCAACAAAGTGCAAGTGAGAAAGTTTATATTCTTGCATTCTCACTGGAACGAAGAATGCTCCATAAATTCCTGCTGTCACCCCAGAAAGAAGACCCCAAACTAGAACCTTGATGAAATAGTCTGTTCCCTTTCCTGTGTAGACAAGTTGCTTTCCGTTTATGTATGTGTTGCCATATACATATTTTCTAATCCATGTGATTGCCCATGCATAACCAATACCATTTGTCATTATGATGAACCCGATGCAAAGGAAAATTTCTTTCCAGAATGTTGCCCAATGAACCTTAGACTCGTTTTTGCTTTCAGTGTTTGTCACACCAAGTGCATTGTCGACTGAACCTTGAATTCTTCCAGAAATGCTGCCAAGTTTCTCATCAATAAACCTAACAACATGTCCCCAGAACCCTATTCTTACACCTATAAAAATTGCCGAAACCAAAAGAACGAAAATAAGTGGAATTTCATATGGCGCAGCTTTATCAACAAGCACACGTGCAACAAAGAATATCATTAGAGTAATAATTGCAAGCCATGCCCATGCAACCATTGAGAATATCACTTTAACCTCTTTTGGCATTGCGATATTGTTTTCTTCAACCACCTCAACCTTTCTTAGAGAGCTTGCTAGATATATTAGTGAAGGCAACATCACAACAAGTGCTGTTAGAATTGTCACAAACCAATTGACATAGTAGAAATCAAACGTTGCCATATCGGGAGTGTAAACTGCACCTCCCAACCTATACCTCAACGCTGCCTGAAAAAGCATCGTCAGAACAAACGTCAAAACTGACGCACCACCAGAAGCACCAACAAGAATTAAACTAAGTTTCTTGTTAGGCATTTTTTTGCCGAGAATTGACGCAGCTATCATTAACCCAAAAACTATAAGCATAATTAAAACTGCGAAGTTGTTTTGCAAAACCCACATCACATCCTCTGTAGTAAAACCTTCTCCGAACATTTTAAATTCCTCCCTTGTTTATTTTATTTATTAAATTATACCACGAAAAAAAGGCAATGCCTTTTTTTTGTGATGTCTATGCTGTTGGGGAGGAGTTTGTTGTGGTTGATTGTCTGGCGAAGAGTGGAACAAGAATTTCTTTGTGCATTTCCATGTGGTGAATACCTCTTCCGTGACATTCGTTACAAACGGCAATAAGGTCGTCTTTCATTCCAACAATCTTTGCCAACATAGACTTAATACCAAATCTAACCCTTTCGCAACCAATTGTGAAATAGTTTAAATGGTGACCAATAAATGGACCTCTGATTGTCATGTCGTTTCTGCAACGCACAAACAGTCTGCTTCCATCTTTTAGAATTGGCTTTTTGTTTGCATCAAGTTTAACTTTAAGTCTGTTTTGGCAATCTGGAATACAATCTAAAACTGCTGAAGCCTTAACATACGCTTTTGTTCTGATATAGTCCCACCATGGGCTTCTTTTATATTCTTCATAGTTCCAATATAAATGTTTTCCTGTTGTTGTTCTGCCGTTTTGGTCGAACACAGTTTTTTCTACATAAATAGGAAGAGTGTGAAACCCGTTTATTAACTTCTGAAGTTGCCTAAGACCACCAGCACGCTGAATGTCTTCTGGTGTTGCAATTTTTCTAACCTTTCTTAGACTTAACCTGTTTTTGATTTGCAGGTTCATGTCTACTTCGTTTACGTTTCTTCTAGCCATTTTTTCTCCTATTTAATTCCATCTAGAAAGTTTTGTTGTTGAACTTTCTTCTGCATTTTTCCATGTCCTTGAATAACTGCAAGTCTGTTGTCCCACATTGCTTGCTTTTCTCTTGCCTTATCCACCATTTTGAACGCATCACCCACTTCTCTTCTTGCCATGGCGATTTGCTCCATAATAGCACTAACAATGAAATTAACTCCCTGAATTTTTCCAGAATAGATAAGTTCTAGTCTGTTTTCGCCATTGTTTTGAAATTCTTTAATTCTGCTTTCATATACTCTGAAGATTTTTTGAATAAGCCTTGCTTCGTCGAAATTTTCTTCTTCGGAACTTTCATAGAAATAGTCGTCTTCCTTTGGATTTCTGTTTCCATTTTTGAAATGGGCTCTGCCAACAAGAAAAACCCAATGTGTGTGGCCCGACTCCAGACATTCAACAGCACCTTCTGCTATTGCACTTTTATCGGTGCTTTCATACTGTTCTGTTCTTTTGATTTCCATTGACAATATTATACTTTGAATATTCTCCACAGTCAATACCCAACAAAAAAA
>WQZR01000070.1 GCA_009780625.1 Bacillota bacterium
AGAATTTGGAATGATTCGTGTAAGAGGGTTCGGAAGCTATTCATTCAGAGTGGATGAAGCTCTAACATTCCTAAAAGAATTGTTTGGAACATCAAGCACATTCAAAACAGAAGACATCGACAGACAACTTAGAAGTCTTGTAATCACAGCGATTACAGAAACAATTGCTTCAAGCGGAGTTTCAGCACTAGACATGGCAGCAAACCTTATGGAATTTGCAAACCTTGCTAGACCAATCGTAGACGAGAAGTTTAAAGGCATGGGTCTGAAAGTTGCTCAGTTCAACGTTGAAAACCTAAGCTTCCCAGAAGAAGTTGAAAAGATGATTGACGCACGTAGCGCAGTTGGAATTATGGGCGACCATGTGAACACTCACGTGAAAATGCAAGCAGCAAACGCAATGAGAGATGCAGCACAAAATCCAAACGGAACAGCAGGCGTTGGAATCGGAATGGGTGCAGGAATGGGTATGGCACAAATGTTTACTCAGGCTGTAAACACACCAATGGCTCCAATGGGCGGTGGTGCACCTTGCGGAAAATGTAACACTGCGGTTGCTCCAGGTGCAAGATTCTGCTCAGGTTGCGGAACAGCACAAGGCGGACCGGCTCACTGCACATCATGCGGAGGAGTTCTTCCAACAGGAGCTAAGTTCTGTGGAACTTGCGGACATAAGCAATAAAAAATAAGTACTTGCCAAAAACGCCTTCGGGCGTTTTTTCTTTGGTTTTGATTTTTGGGTGGGGGTTTATTTTGGTACACTGTCTATATGTTCGAAATAGATAACAACACCATGGTGACTATTATTTTTGTTGTTCTAATACCCATAGCGGTGTTTTTGTTGTTTGTTCTAAAAGCCACAATAGACAATGCTGTTGCTTCAAAAAAAGAAACAATCAAAGAGTTTAGTGTTAGGTATAAAAAACTTACAGAGTTAAACATGCGAATGGAGTTTTTCGACTTTGAAGCTCAGTTCACCATAAGAAAAGAATTCAAAACAAAAGCGGAGTTTGATAAGGCAACAAATTTTGAAATTCTTTCAGCAGAAATAAAAAGCAATCCTTCTTTCTATAACGAGTTGATTGCAAAGATTAACCACAATATAAATCTCAATTATAAATACCTGACGTCTTATGCAGAACTTAAAAACTTTCTATACGACACAGACACCTCAAGCCTTGGAATTGATGCAAAGAAGTTTCAAAGAATTGAAAGCCGACTGTTTAAAAAGGAAAAACTTTCGCCGAAGTTGGATGTTGAAATTTTGTGCTGGCACTATTTTATGAGTGCAACAGGCAATCGATTTTATAGAAAAGATGTTTATAACTTCGAAGATTTAAAAGCCGCAATTGGGTTTAAAAGTGGAACAGGGCAACAAAGCAGCGGTGGCGGGTATAGAGATAGAAAACAACAAAAGGCTGCTGCACCGTCTCATATGGCACTATATATATGCCTAGGCGTAAAGAAAACTGCAACACAAGAAGAAATTAAAATTGCATACAGAAAACTTGCAAAAAAATATCACCCAGACATAGACCAACACAAACAAAAAGAAAACACAGAGAAAATGATTGAAATCAACAAGGCATATGAAATTCTTTCAGACCCAGAAAGAAGAAAAAACTACGACGACTATGGAATCATGAAATAAAATTTTGTTGACTTTTGGTTTTAATGGTGTATAATAGAATATAATTAAATATTTCCCCAAAGACAGCAAGGGGCGTAAGCCTTGAAAACCAACCTTGCCGAGGTAAGAAATCGATGAACCTTATTTAGTGTTTATTTGTATCTTCCTCGCGGAAGATATTTTTTTAAATATAAATAAGGAGGAAAGTGGATGAGCAAAACAAACATGAATGGAGCAAGAAAAGCACACGGCGCAAAAAGAGAAATCATTGATGAAATCAAAGAGAATTTCAAAAAAGCGAAGTCTGCAGTTTTTATCAACTATAAAGGCATCACTGTTAAGCAAGTTTCAAAACTTAGAGACGACCTTAGAGCAGAAGACGCAAGCTATAAAGTTTATAAAAACACATTCGTTGTAAAAGCACTTGAAGAACTGGGAGTGGAAGTAGACAAAAAAGAATTCGAAAACACACTTGCAGTTGCATTCAGCTTCGGCGACGAACTTGTTGGCGCAAGAATTTTAAAACAAGTTGTTGACGCAACAGGAAAAGTTAAATTCGCATTCAGCTATCTTGGAACAAAGAAACTATGCGAAGCAGAAACAATTGCACTTGCAAGCATTCCATGCAGAGAAACTCTACTTGGACAATTGGTATTTGTTCTTCAAGCACCAATGCAAAAACTGGCAATCGGAATTAGTGAGATTGCAAAGAAGAGCGCGTAACTCTAAATACGCAAAATAAATAAAAAAATAGGAGAAAAAAATCATGAGTAAAATCAATAAAATTATCGACGAAGTGAAAACACTTACAGTTGTAGAACTTAACGAACTAGTTAAGGCAATCGAAACAGAATTCGGAGTAAGCGCAGCAGCAGTTGCAGCAGCTCCAGCAGCAGGCGCTGCAGCAGCAGGCGGAGCAGCAGCTCCAGCAGCAAAAGCATCAGTAAACGTAAATCTTAAAGAAACTGGTCCAAACAAAATTGCAGTTATCAAAGTTGTTAAGGACATCACAGGTCTTGGAATTGGAGAAGCTAAAGCTCTTGTAGACGCAGCTCCAAAAACAATCAAAGAAAACGTTCCAATGAAAGATGCTGAAGAAATGAAAGCTAAGCTTGTAGAAGCTGGCGCAGTTTGCGAACTGGTATAACGGCTCTTTCGGCGCATAACTGCGTCAACTACAAAAACTTGCTCGGTTGCGTATTATATATACAGCTACCCTCGCAAGTTTTTTTGTTTTCTTGTTCTGCCTCCGAAATATTCCGTTAAAATTTTTTATAAGTAGGGGTCGCACATCTTTGCGACCCGCTTGTTTTTTTGGTGGTTTTGTGTCAAAATATAACATAAGAGAAAAGCGAGGCAGAAAGCGGATGGCGGGAATCGGCGGAAGAATTATAATCGACGGTGTTCAGTTCCAAATTAGGTCTAACACAACGGTTATAGGCACAGATGGAAAAGCTTATAGAATTGGTGAAATCACTCAGCCTGGCAAGGAAAGGATTATTTTTTACGACCAAGCAGAAGGGATTGTTAAGTTTCTAAACAGAAAGGGAAACACTGCTTTTATGAGTCCATATCCTAAGCAAAACCCAGAATATGAACTTTTTGCAGATGTCACTCGTCTGCCAAACAATATGGAAACCGTGGAAGGGCGTTCAATCATTAGAACAATGCAACCGCAAGTTGAAGTATACAACCCAACTGGAGAAGGGAACACACAGATTATAGACCCACAAAAACAACACAGACCAAGTGATGTTGGAGCAATTGCAATGAAGGGAGTTATAAGTTTCCTAACTCAAGATGGACTTGCTCCTGGTCAACATGGTTGGACACCAGGGCAAATGCATACTGCGCATGTGGGAATGAACTCCATATTTAAAAGCGCAAACAGTTTTATTGGTCTTGAAATGATGAACAGAGAGCACGCTGCTGATGTTAGGTTGCGCGAACAAGGCGCAAGCTATCAAATGGAGCAAGAACATAAAGCTGCACTTGAAAGACAAAAACTTGAAGCAAAACAGCTAGAAGAGCACAGAAAGCGTCTTCAAAAAATGAACGATGACTATAACAAAATCAGAGAGCATGTTGTCACATTCTCTCCAAGAGACGTGAACAAGATTGAATCACAATTTGGAATGCTTATTAAAGAAGGGTACGACCAAGTGCCTCAGTTTATGTCTGCATTATGGCAAGAGATTGCTCTAAACAAAGACTTTGGAATGCTTCTTGCTGGAAACATCGACAAGATGATTAAACACACGCAAGACCCAATACAACATCAAGCAAACAAAAGAAACTTCTGTCTAACTCATTTCAACCTAAACCCAGAAGCCGCAATCCACAGCGTTGAAGCAGAAAAAGATGGGGCATCAATCAAGAGCATCAGGTTTGACGGAATCTTCAACGAGTTCTTTGATGACGATTTTCTTAGAAATAGCGAGAATATGAATATTCTAAGAAACGCTGCAATGAAGAGTTCAAAGCTAGCAAGATTTAGAGATGCAGAGCTTGCGTTTCATGAAAACGTTTTTAAAATTTCAAAAACGGTTGATAATCAAACGGCACTGCACAATGCTGCAATAAGATATTTCCAAAACAACCCAAACAATGTTGTTGAATTCGGACACGACACAATATCTCTATCAAAAAGATATCCACAAACTCTTTTTGATAAAAACGGAAACCACGCAAAAGAACTTTTTAAACACGTTGCAAGAAGTTCGCAAAACTTAAACATTGAAACAAACAAAAACAACTTGTTTGCATTCAAAAGAATGCTCCTTCAAGTTGCGCCTAATTTAGACAAACTTCTTCAACAAGAAATTGAAGCAATGGGCTACACAAGATTCGACCAAGCAAAAGAACAAGAGAAATGGCTTCTTGTGAGGCTTAGAGATTTAAAACCAGAACAACCAAAAGCCGGAATGAATTTTCCGGGCACAGATGGAATGTAGAAATCAAAAAAGAGGAGAGAACAACATGGCATTTAGAGAAATTAAAGTAGACGGAGTTACAGTCACTGCCGTAAGAAAAAATTTTGGAGTGGTGAATAATGGAGGGCAACCACTTGAAGTTTTTCTTTATAGAGATGAAGAAAACAATTTCTATATCAGAGAAAAAGAACTGACAACAGAACAAAGATATAAAGACAGCGAAGTTTTCCACACATTCCGCAATGGAAAGTTGGCAGGAAGTTATGACTGGGTGCATGGAAAAAGACTTAAGAACATAACTGATTTG
>WQZR01000071.1 GCA_009780625.1 Bacillota bacterium
TTTCTCCTATTATTATTTTTAAGTATACCATATGTTGTTTATTTTAAGCACAACACTGGGCAACAAAAAAACGCCTTCGCGTTCTTTTTGTATTATAACACTGTTAAATAAATGTGTCAATTGTTTCCTTAGAAGTCTAGTGGGTTTCCGCCAACTTTTCCCATTCCGTTATTGCCAGCAAATTGTTGAGTGTTTCCAGCAGTAGGGTTATCAATTCCAAGTTTCTTTCCAATAGCCATCATATCGTCGTGTCTTTGATAGTCTCTTGCTCTTAATGCGTTGTTGATTTCCCCATGCATAAACTTCTTTAAATCATCATGCGTGAACTTTTTCATTGAGTCTTCTGCAAAAAATTCCTTTTTGAATTTCGAAAATGCAGTCAAAGTATCTAGTTCCTCATTACCCATATATTTCTTATCGACATATATATCTTTAAAATACTCCATAACTTCATATTCGTTTTTGTTGACAAAACCCCTTAGCATTTTGCTTTGACGGTCTATATTTTCTTGTTTGTAATTCGTTCTTTCATTCATCTCTATTTTTCCTTTTGTTGGATATTTTATTATTATAATTATATAATTTTATTTATATTTTGTCAATCCTAATTCTAGTTTGGCTAAAAGGTGTTCTCAAGATTTTGTAATTTTTGTTTGGTCGCGTCGCCGTAGTTTTGCTGTTGCTCCACTGTAACTGGCTCCCTGCCTTTGTACGTTTTCGCAGCCTGCGCCCCTGCTAATGTGGATAACTCATCGAAAGTTTTCATTTTCTCGCTATATTCCTTTTTTCCATGCTCTTGAGCAATATGGTTGTTTTTCTGAACGGATTGTTCAATTTTTTTCTGACAGTCACCTGCTTGGTCTTTTGCCATATTATTCACTTGATTCTTTATGTCTTGTTTGCCATAGTCTTCATTTCCCATCCCGCCACGTGCTTGATGGAATGCATCGCGGAAAGCACCGCCCAGTCTTTCGCTGCCGTCGATGTTTCTATATAGGTGTCTTTGTTGGCTGTTGATTGAGTTGCCTTTTTCGTCAACTTTTTTTGCGTCTCTGTTGTTTTTGCTTGCTGGGTCTAGACCTGCAAGTTTTTCCATTGCCTTTCTTGTTTCTTCTGTTGTAACTTTATCTAATTCTTCTCTTTGCTCCACGCTCATTTTGTTCATTGCAGATTCTAGAAGTTTGTTTTGGTCGTATGCAGAAAGTTGGTCCTTTGGAACTCCAAGTTTTTTTGCAACCGCTTCTTTAAGTCTTTCAAACTCTTCAAGTGTTTCAAGTGCAGCATCGTCGCCAATTTCGCTAAGCGCTTGAAGCCTTGCAAGCAAAAGTTCTGCTTCTGCAGCTTCAACTTCTTTTTCTGTTAGACCGTCTAGATTTTTTAGGAACAGTTTTCTTTTCCAGATGTGCTCTTGAGCTTTGATGCTATATCTCTTCTCTTCGTCCATTGCTGCAACTTTTCTGTCGATGTTGAAATATGCAAGCATTTTTTCTTCGTATTCTAAATCTTTTGTGTCTTGGAATTTTGCAACATGAATGAAGTTCATTGTTTCAGATAGTCCAGCTTCTTGTTTAAATCTTTCAATTAGGAAAAGTTCGCTTAGACTTTGTCCAGCTTTAACTTTTGTTTCAACAATAAACTCCAGCTTACCCATTTCTGCAATGTTGTCTAAACTTTCTGCAAATGTGTTTGCGCCTGTTGTTCTTATGTATACCTTTTTGATTGAGTGAAGTTCTTCTGCAATCTTTGCATTGATTGTGTATCTTCCAACACTGTCGTATTGCCCTAGTGCTCTGTTTTTTATAACGTCAATCACGTTTCTTGTTTTCTTTAGAGTAATTTCAGTTTCATTAGAAATCTTTCCGTCTATGTTGTCGTCGGAATAATATTCCCCAGCTTCGAGCTTTGGCGTCTTCTTTCCACCTATTGAAGAACTATAACTCTCTGAAACTTTAGGTCCTTCAGCTTTTCTTCTTTGCTCTTCGAAAAGTTGCTCTTCACTAAAAAAGTCATCTCTCATATTTCAAACCCTCTTTTCTTTTCCTTTATACTAAATATAACACTTTTCGACGAAAATAGGGAAATAAAAACAATGGTTATGGAGTAAATTATTGGGTCGTTTTTTCGACTAATTCCTGAATGTCTCTTTCAAAATGTTTTCCTTTTGGTCCAACATTAAAGATTTCGTGTGGCACAACCGCGTTCAAATTTTTGCCGCCGTGGAAATCACTTCCTGCAGTTTTGAGCATTTTTAGTTTCTTTGCCATTTTTCTAAACTTTTTCATGTCTTTTTCAGAGTTCTCAGAAAAGTAGACCTCCATTCCCAAAAGCCCGAAAGTTTTAAGATGCTTCACCAACTTCTTAATAAACCTGTAACTATGCCCGTCCCTTATAAGAGTTGTTGGGTGAGCAAGCACTGCAAAGCCACCCGCACCAACAATCAACTCGATTGCGGTTTTTGCATTTATATAGTCCGCTTGTTTTTTGAGTTTTTTTATAATTGTTCTTGCTTCTTGCATTGTGCTTGCAATTTTATGTTTAACCAAAAGTTCCATCACAAGTCCAGTGTGCGGAAAACTGCAATTTGCAATTTGGTCGACTTCGCTTTTTGTTGGGTTTAGCCCAACTTCGGTTTTAAGTTCGCCAATAAGCCAAAGGGTTCTTTCTTTTCTGGTGTTTCTTAAATCCTTTAGAGCATTGTATAGCTCTGGGTTCTTAGGGTTAAAACAGTATCCTAGAATATGAAGGTTAAGTTCTTTTTCCTTAAATATAAGTTTTGTTGTGATTTCTGTTCCAGTAATAAATTTAAGTTTGTTATTTTCTTTATTCGTTTTTAGATATTCAATTGCTGCTTCAAACGTGTCGTGGTCTGCGAAGGCAAAAATGGCATCTTCGCCTATTCTTTTTAGGGTTTCCTTAACTGTTGTTTTGCCGTCGCTATATGTTGTATGAATGTGTAAATCTATTTTCATATACAGTAGTTTATCACTTTTGTATTGTAAAAACCCATTAAAAATTGTATACTGTGTATATATGGAAACAAACGAAGTGATTGACGACAGCAATATACAATATTTTTTGAAGGCTTTCTTAAAAGCACCTATGCCTCGAGATGAAGAAGAAAGAACATATTTTCTTGAAGGACTGGCTGCAACACTTTCTGAAGAAGACGCCGAACTTGCACTTGAACTTCTAAAAAACGAAGACATGTTGCGATATGGTTTAAATGCAGAAATGATGGCTAGGCTTGAAGATTCTAAAACACCAGGCGACATTAGATATGACGCATGGGTTGTAAGTTGCATTAGACAACTATATGATGAACTTAACATGATTGCAAAAGAGCGTGGCATGGCTAGAGTTGTGAACCCTCTTTATAGTGAAGAATATAGAAAAGAACTTAACGAAAAAATTGTTGAGTCTGTTTCGCCAGAAGAAAAAGAAGAAACAATCAGAGTTTTGGCTTCAATGGCAGATGACGAATATCTAGAAAATTGCTATGCCCTATATGGCAACATAAAAGAGGCAGCATCTACTCCTGCTGAGATTGACGCACAAGAAAGGTCTAAAGGTCTTGAAGGCGATGCTTTTTTAAATCTCGAAAACCTTGAACAACCTCCAGCACTTGGAACTCATTTTGTTGCGCCAAATGCACATTCCGAAATATTAAACATTAGACCACCTGCAAACATCACCCCTGCTGAATTTGAAAAAGCGTTTAGAGCAAAAGCAAGCAAAGCAAACTATCTGCAAGTTTTAGACCATATTGCAGCAACACCAAATGCAACTGGGCTTTTTAAAAGAGATGCTAAGTTTAATGTTGGTGCAGATGGAAATGAATTTTCAACAGACAAAGCGTATCTTGAAAACTTGTTTATAAAAACCCTAGAAGAAATTGGTCCAGACCACAAAAACTTCAGCCCAACACGTGGCTATGGTGCAATTGCAAACTTACAGATTGCTTCTGAAAAAGGTGTTATAAACATAGCGGACAAAAAGTTTGACAGTGTTCGCCCAATATGGGAAAGCCTGCAAGCAACATTAAACCCTAACAAAATCAGTTTGGAAAACAACTTCCCTGCTCAATTGACACCGACACCACCAGAGAATGACAACCCAGAGCCAGAAACCATCACACCTCAAGAACCGCCAACAGAGCCACCAATCGATGTAGACGCGGAAGCAGCAAAAAAATTGATTGCGGAAATGGAAGCAGCACGTGAAAAAGAACGAGCAAAAGAAAAAATCGATTTAGAGATTCTTGCAAAAAGGCAAGCTTTAGAACAGGAAAGGCTCGAAGGCGAAATGCAAATTTGGGGCGAACTTGAAAAACTTCAGGAACTTCAAAATCAAACTTTGCAACAACGCTTGAAAAACACAGAACTTCAAGGTATAATTAAGCAAACTAGAATAGAATACAAAATCGCAAACGATGCACAAGAAATAGAAAATATCGAAAAGGAGAAAATACTCGTGGAAAAATATAAAGCACAAAGAGAAGAACTGAAAAAACTTAGAGAAACAACGAAGGAACAAATCAAGGAAGCACAAACTTTCATTAAAGAAGATGCGGACTATTTTGCAGAGCTTAGAGCTCTAGACAAAACAACTGCTGACGGACTTATTGCAAAAGCAAGAGAAATTGCTGAACTAATCAAACAAAAAGGCAAAACAATGGTTGAAGGCGACAAAGTTGAAAAGCAAAAAGAAAGGCTGATTAGAGCTCTTGCAAAAGAACTTGGAAAGAGAGAACAAGAAATAAATGTTGATGAGTTTATTGCAAA
>WQZR01000072.1 GCA_009780625.1 Bacillota bacterium
ATTATTGTTATGGCGGCAACAAACCGTGCCGACGTTTTGGACCCAGCACTTTTAAGAGCTGGAAGGTTTGACAGAAAAGTTCACGTAAACAGACCAGACATCAAAGGTAGAGAAGAAATCTTGAAAGTTCATGCAAGAAACAAACCAATGTCTAAAGATGTGAACTTCAAAACTATTGCGAGAATCACAACTGGGCTTGTTGGTGCAGATTTGGAAGTGTTGCTAAACGAAGCAGCAATTGTTGCAGCAAAAGCAAACAGACCAATGATTGTTCAAAAAGACATCACAGATTCTGTTATGAAAGTTGCTCTAGGTCCACAAAAACGTTCAAAAGTTGTAAGCGACGAAGACAAGAAACTTGTTGCATTCCACGAGTCTGGGCACGCAATCACAGCAAGAGCAAGAGGCGAAGAAGTTCAAGAGGTTTCAATTGTTCCTCGTGGCGGAGCAGGTGGCTATACATATTCTCGTGAAGAAAAAGAATCTGACTATAAAACAAGAACTAAGATGATTAATCAGATGATTATCTATATGGGCGGAAGAGCAGCTGAGATGATTCAATTTGGAGAAATCTCAACAGGCGCAAGCGGCGACATTCAAGCGGCGACAAACATTGCTCAAGCAATGGTTAAGCACTACGGAATGAGCGACTTAGGTCCAATCAATTTTGGTGGCGACGATGAGATTTTTGTTGGCAGAGATTTCACTGCAAGAAAAGGCTATAGCGAAAAAACTGCAGGCGACATCGATGCAGCAGTTGGCAAGCTTGTAAACGATGCTCTAAACGAAGCGGTGAAAATTCTTAAGGCAAACAAAAAAGTTCTAGACAACATGGCAGCACTTCTTCTTGAAAGAGAAACAATTCTGACAGAAGAAGTAAATCTTCTTATGGAAGGAAAAAATCTTAAAGAAATTCAAGAGTTCATCACAAAACGCGACGAAGAGTTTAAGAAGCAACAAAAAGAAAACGAAAGACTTGCGATGGAATTTCACAAAGAGCAAGAAAGAAAGTTTCTAGAAGAAAGAGCAAAACTTGCAGCCAAGTTCCTTGAAAGCAATGGCTACATAGACATTGTTGAACCTTCAAAAAAGATTAACGACGAAATTGTGGACAAACTTGTTGAAGAAAACGTTAAGATTGAAGAAGAGATTAAGGAAATAAAAGAAGAACTTAAGAAGCGAAAAGAAACTGCAAAAACAGAAAAGAAACCAACCGAGAAGAAAAAACCTGCAGAAAAGAAAGACGAAGATAAAAAATAATATGTTATACTTAATAATGTATCATTAGAACACAAGAGGGAAGGCATGGCAGAAAAGAAAAAAGCAACAACTGAAATAGAAAAACTTAAAGACGCAGAAGCAGTTGAATATGAGCAAGCATCAAAGCCTATGAGAATTTTTAGGTTTGTTGCAATGATTGTTTCAATAGCAATCATTGTTGGACTTGTTGCAACCACAATCACAATGTGGTTTGTAAAGATGGATTTTTCACCAAATCACATCAGTTTTTCCACACCTCTTGAAGTTAGACTAAGCACAAGAAACATGACAACACAATATCCACAATTCACAACAGGATTTATGAACGTTCATGAAGACGACTTCGACAGAATTCTAGACGCATTCCAAGACGACACTCAAATCAGAAGTCTAACTGCACTCCTAAACGGAATCATAAGACATGGAACGCCAGAGCCAGCAGTAGTGACTGGAACAAACAACCACCTAACACTTCAAGATGCGGACAGAAACTTCACTCATGTCATTCACGTTAAATGGGGAATTCCACAAGATGCAAAACATGCAGACGGAACACATATGACGCAACAACAAGGAACAACTCACTTAAGGCTATACTACACACAAATGATGATTTTGTTAAACACAAACAACAACGGAATCAGCCAAGTGACAATTGCACTAAACACAGACACAAACAGAAACAGCGACTCAACGCAGTTTAGAACACAAATCAGAGTTTGGGGTGAATTCGACAACACACTAAACGTGGTTAGAGGTTATCAACTTCCTTAATAAAAACAAAAACGCCGTCACAGGCGTTTTTTTAATTCTATAATAATTTTCTTAATTTCATTCTTGCTATATTTTTGTTCTAGCACAAAATCTATAATATTTTCTTTCGGGTCGCTCTTAGGCGCGACCCCCACACTTGGCAAATGCACAACAACAACATATTCACCCTTCTTGTGATTTGGGTTGTTTTCAAGTTCAACAATCACATCTTTGATGCTTCCAAAGTAAGTTCTTTCATGCATTTTTGTGATGTCGTTTAAAACCGTCAACCTAACGTCACTTGATTGTTTTGCCAACTCTTTAAGCGTTGCAACAATTCTAAGTGGGCTTTCATAAAACACTTGCGTTCCGTGAGGACTAGAAAGTATCTTTTCAAATTCTTTTTTCAACTTGGCTCTGTCTAAAAAACCTAAGAAAACAAAATCCTTTTCAAGATTTCCCGAAACAGAAATCGCAGCAGACAGGGCAGAGGCTCCAACAACAGGAACAACATCAATTCCAAGTTCGCGTGCAGCATTAACCAAATAGGCGCCTGGGTCGCTGATTCCTGGTGTTCCACTGTCCGAAATCAAAACAACAGAAGAATACTTTTCAAAAACACTTTCAAGTTTAGAAGACGCATCTCTTTCGTTAAACTTATGATATGGAATAAAAGTTTTTTTGTTTTCATTTTTTATAAGTGTCAACAATTTTTTTGCGTTCTCAACAGACTCACAAAAAACAACTTCTGTTTCAAGAAGAAGCCTTGTCGCCCTATGTGTAAAGTCTTCAAGATTTCCAATAGGCACAGCCACCACAAAAAGTGTTTTGTTTTGTTTGCTCATGCCTATATTATAAGCCCATATGCCTCTTTTTCGTTTGCAATTAATCACATCTACAATATAATTAAAGTATAGAAGAAGAGGGAGGGTTTTTTAGTGCATTGGTTAGATATAACAATCCTTGTTGTTGTTGCAGTAATGGCGTTGATTGGAGTCCATAGAGGCTTTTTGCTTTCTGCAATAAATCTTGTTGGAAACCTTGCAGCAATCATTTTGGCAATTGCTTTTGCTCAACCGGCTGCAGCATTGATGAACACAATGTTTAAACTTAACGATGTATTTGGCGCAAGTTTTAGAAGCATTCTTGCAGACGCAGGAATTCCAAATGCTCCACTTGAGTCGGCAGTAGGCGCTGGAGATATAATCAGTGCGGCTGGTGCAGACATCAGTGCCATAATGAAAACGGTTCTAAACCAAATTTTCCACGGCGTGCAAATTCCTGCGGGAACAAACCCAGCAGAATATCTTGGAGCAGGGCTTGGTGCGTTTGCAGTTCTAATTCTTTCAGCATTTATGATTTTCATTCTTATTAAGATTATTCTTGTTGTTCTAAAGAAATTTATCAAGAACCTAAAAGAAATCAGACTGTTCGACAAAATCGACAGAACTGGTGGACTTATATTCGGACTTATTCAAGGTGCGTTGTTTGTTGCAACATTCTGCGTGATTATGACTCTTGGAAGATACATTCCATTCCTAACCGCACCAATAGACGCTTTGCTTGGTGCAACGGTTATTGCGCAATATGCAGAGATTGCAACCGCACATGTCATAAACTGGATTATAGAAAGCGGAATTCTGACAGAAGCTTTAAAAGCACTGACATCAGTATTATAAAAAGAACGCCATACGGCGTTTTTTTAATTAGTGTCATTTCGAGCGTAGTCGAGAAATCTAGCGAAGCGTAAGTTTATCTCTTTGGAAGTATGATTAGGAATCGTCTTGGCTCTTCGCCTTTTGAAACTGTTTGAACTCTGTCGTTTTGTTGAAGGTGAGTGTGAATCACTCTTCTTTCATACGCCGACATTGCGCGAAGTTTTCTTCCTTCGCCTTGCTCAATAACTTCATTTGCCATTCTGTCTGCATATTGTTTAAGTTTTTCTTCTTTTTGTCCTTTATAGTTTCCAGCGTCGATATGAACTCTTCTGTTATTTTCGCGTTTGTCTGGGTAGTAGCTTGCAATATGTTGAAGTGCTGTAAGCGTGTCACCGTCTCTTCCAATAAGTTGGCTTAGGCTGCCTTCGCTTGTAATCTTCATAAACAATTCTCTGTCGTTTGCAGTTGCTTCAACTTTTCCGTCGATGCTTAAATGTTTAAGAAGTCTTTCAACAAACCCAACCACCGCAAAGTCTTTGCTTGAAATCGCCACTTGTGGCTTATCGCTTGGAAGACGCTTTGGTTTTTCTTTTTGCTCACGTGGTTGTTGTGGTTGAGGTTTTCCAGAAACCGTCACCGTTGGTTTTCTTTGTTCTTGCTGAGGTTGTTCTGGAGCAGGTTGAGGTTTTGGAGAAATGTTTGCACCTTTTAGAGGTTTAGGGTTTTTCTTTTCTTCTTTCTGCTCTTTTTTGAAATCTTTTTCTGCACGTTTGATTTCATCAAAATATTTGTCCTGTGCAGGTTGTGGGTCGCTCTTAGGCGCGACCCCTACAGCAGGTTCCGCTTTTAGGGTAGGTGCAGCAACTGCGTCAACTGTAAGTTTAACTTTTGCTTTAGAGAACAATCCACCTTCGTTTATAATTTCGATTGAAACCTCGTCTCTTGTTTTTCCTAACTCTTTAAGTCCTTGTTCGATTGCTTGTTCGATTGTTTTTGCTGTTTGAAATGTCGTTTGCATTTTTAGGGTTTTCCTTTCATTTAATGTAAGACCAATAATACTCGTGCGTCTTCGGTGCACATCTCAA
>WQZR01000073.1 GCA_009780625.1 Bacillota bacterium
GAAGCAATCAAAAACGGAGCAGTTGCAATTGTTGCTGAGATTAATGTTCAGTTTAAACAAGTCAATGTTCCTGTGATTGAATATACCTGCACACGCGAAGCATTGAGTTTGTTGTCTGCAAATTTTTATGGCAATGCTCATAAGGAATTAAAGATTATCGGCATAACAGGCACCAATGGAAAAACAACAAGCACCTATATGCTTAAAAGCATTCTTGAAGCAGTAGGCAAAAAGGCAGAAGTTATTGGAACAAATAATGGGGTTCTAACAACACCCGACCCACAAGACCTTCACAGAAGATTTAAAAAAATGCAAGATGATGGCTGTGAATATGTTGTAATGGAAGTTTCTGCACATGCAATATTCTATAAAAAAATAGAAGGAATAAGATTTGCAGCGGTAAGCCTCACAAACATCACAGAAGACCATCTAGATTTTTTTAAAACAATGGAAGAATATAAAAACACAAAGCTAAGTTTCATAACTCCAAAACGGAGTGACATCATTGTCTCGGGCTATTCTCTAGAAGATGTGTCAGAAATAAAACTAAATATTTCAGAGAGCAGTTTTAAATATAAAGAGCAAGAATTTTCTCTAAAGCTTGCAGGTGAGTTTAATATACTAAATGCACTTGGTTGCATTATGCTTGCTGAGAAACTTGGAATTTCTCTAGAAGACTGCGCATTGGGTCTAAAAAATCTCACAAGCGTTGATGGACGTTTTGACAGAATTGAAACCAATGAGGATTTTAGTGTGATTATTGACTATGCCCACACACCAGACGGAATGCTCAATATTCTAAAATCTGTCAGAAAGGTTTTTGAGAATAGTTGTAAAATTATTTGCGTATTTGGCTGTGGAGGAAACCGCGACCAAAAGAAGCGGCCAATAATGGGCTATGTTGCAACAAATCTAGCCAACCACACAATCATCACATCGGACAACCCACGTTTCGAAAATCCCATGGATATTATTGAAGAAATCAAAACTGGCATAAGGCCAAACGCACCGTCGACATATGAGGTGGTTGAAGATAGAGAACAAGCAATCAAAAAAGCAATAGAATTGGCTAGAACCAGACCAAAGTCTGTTGTTCTGGTTTTAGGAAAAGGACAGGAGAGAGAACAAGAAATTATGGGAGTTAAACATGTTTTCAGCGACCACGAAGTTGTTTCGAGGTTTCTATGTTGACAACCTTTTTGTTTGCATTTATTTTGGCGTTTGGCATAAGTCTTTTTTTTGCTCCAATTTATATCAGATTTGCTCGCCGAATAAAACTTGGGCAAAACATTTTGCACTACGTTGAAAGTCATTATAGCAAGCAGGGAACACCAACAATGGGCGGTGTGATTTTTATTGTTGGAACCATTCTAGGAACTATCATTTTTCTAGACGGCTCAAGCAGTCTTGCACTTATGACAATTGGCGTCACAACGCTTTATGGACTCCTTGGTTTCCTAGATGACTTTTTGAAAATAAAAAAACGCGACAACCTAGGTTTAAAAGCAAGACACAAGTTGCTTGGGCAGTGCGTTCTAAGTTTGTTTGTGGCTTTTTTTGTATATAGTTTTTCTCCAATTGGGAGTTATATATTTATTCCGTTTATGGCACAACCTGTCAATATTGGCTTTTTTGTTTTTCCTCTAACCATATTGGTGTTTGTTGCAACCACAAACAGCATAAATCTAACCGACGGGCTAGACGGACTTGCAAGCCGCACAACACAAATATGTCTGCTTGCATTTTTGGCGATGCTTATAGTTCTTTCAAATTCTTTTGGTTTTAACATAACACAACTGACAGAACTTCATAACCTTATGTTGGTTATTATTGCAACTGTTGGTGCATTGTTTGCTTTTGGGTTGTTTAACTCTTTTCCTGCAAAAATCTTTATGGGCGATGCTGGCTCGCTTGCACTCGGAGCATTGGTTTCATGCGTTGCAGTGTTTACGGGTTTAAGTTTGTTCTTGTTG
Organism: Bacillota bacterium; assembly: GCA_009780625.1. Lineage (GTDB taxonomy): Bacteria > Bacillota > Clostridia > Christensenellales > UBA1242 > WQZR01. The sequence continues at coordinate 1,974 of WQZR01000073.1, forward strand.
TTTTTTGGGTTCTTGTTTGTGCTAAGTTCGCTTTCGGTTATGCTTCAAGTTTTATATTTCAAGAAAACAAAAGGCAAACGAATTTTTCTGATGGCTCCACTTCATCATCACTTCGAAAAAAAAGGCATACACGAAAACCGAATTGTAAGCATTTACTCGATTATTGGGATAATCATTTCTTCAATAGTCGTGGTTGCTCATTATTTCATATATTAAATTATGATAGTAGTTGGGAAAGGAAAGAGTGGTTTAAGCGCAAAAGAGTTGCTTGAAAGTTTAGGGCATAAAGTCGAACTTGTTGAGACTGATGCAAACGCCGAAGCACTTGCAAAGAACTATAAAGAAAAATTTATTGTTGTAAGTCCGGGAATAAACAAACGACATAACTTTTTTAAGCCATTCCTAAAACGTGGAATTATGCTAGAAAGCGAAGTTAATTTGGGTTTAAAATATATCAAGGTCGAAAGAATTATTGGAATAACCGGCACAAATGGAAAAACAACAACTGTTATGCTTATTGCTCATATTCTTAATAGCCTTGGAATTGAAGCTATTGCTTGTGGAAATATTGGTCTTCCTGTCAGCAATTTAGCGGTAGGGGTCGCCGCCCTCGGGCGACCCAAAGTTGCAGTGATTGAACTTTCAAGTTTTATGCTCGACTTGCCACTTGAAAAGAAGCTTGATATCGGCGTGGTTTTAAATATTGGCAGTGGTCATGCAGACTTTCACGGTGGGCAGAAAGAATACGCTGAAGCAAAGATGAACATAAAAAAAGCAATCAAAGACGACGGCTTGTTTTTTATGCCCACCAGTAAGGGCTACGAACAAAACAAAGAGGCTGCACTTTTCTCTGTTGAAGAGATTATAAAACGCATGGCAAAAGATGCTGTGCAGACATTCAACCCACCAGCCCACAGAATGGAAAAGGTGAAAGAAATGGGCGGCGTGACATATATAAATAATTCCAAGTCCACAAATATAGAAAGCACAGTTTCTGCAATTGATTCAATAGATGGAAATATAATTCTAATTATGTGTGGAAAGAAAAAGCCAGGGCAGAAGTATCTAGAGTTTTTTCAAACCCTTTCGCCAAAAGTCGTTTATGTTATTGTTTTTGGCGAAATCAAAAACAAAGTCAAAATTGCTCATAAGAAATCAGGATGTAAAGCAAGATTACATGTTTGTAATAATTTGGAAGAAGCGATGGCTCATGTAGGGGTCGATGTGTCATCGACCCTGCTCGGGTCGCAACGGAGTGCGACCCCTACACAGATTGCCGTCCTATTTTCTCCAACCGCACAGTCATTCGACCAATTCAAAAACTTCGAGCATAGGGGCGACTGCTTTAAACATATTTTAAAGTAGTGAAAAAACTTTTGGAGTTAAACAAAAATAAGCCAGACTATTGGCTTTTTGGCGCAGTCGTAATGCTTGTTGCTTTTGGTTGCCTTATGGTTTATTCTGCGTCCTACTATGATGCAATGGTAAACCATGGCGACAAATGGCTGTTTGCTCGCAGGCAAATTCTTTCTGCTGTCATTGGTCTTGTTGCAATGTGCGCTATAAGTTTTATTGATTTTAATAAACTAAAAAAACTTTGGCTTGCTGCGTATCTTGTTGGCTTTTTCTTGCTTGTATTGGTTCTAGTTCCTGGAATAGGCATGGAAGTTCTTGGCGCACGCCGTTGGCTCAATTTGCCAGGTTTCACAATTCAACCTTCGGAAATTGCAAAGTTCAGTTTTGTGTTGTTTGCTGCTTGGTATATGGCACGAAGCACAAAGAAAAACAAAAACCTTCTAGATATGGCTTGGGTTTTCGTTGCAGTGCTTATATATGCCGCACTCATTATGTTTCAACCAAACTTTTCAACAACAATGGTTCTACTTATGGTTATGGGGGTTCTGATTTTTGTTGGAGGTCTAGATTTAAAACAATATTTGCTCCTTGCTTTTCCTGCAATTGCTGGGTTTATAGCACTTATGGTTGCCGAGCCATATCGAATGCGGCGACTTACTGCATTCATAAACCCCTGGGAAAACCCGCTAGAAGAAGGGTTTCAACTTATTCAGAGCCTATATAGCCTAGCCTCTGGCGGTTTCTTTGGTGTTGGGCTTTTTCAGTCTAGACAAAAACTTTTGTTTCTTCCGTTTTCAGAAAGTGATTTTATATTCAGCATCATAGGCGAAGAACTTGGTTTTTTTGGCGCAGGGCTTACGGTTCTTGCGTTTATGTTTATTCTATGGCGGGGAATAAGAATTTCCATGCGTGCAGAAAATAGATTTGGTTGCTATTTGGCGGTGGGAATATCTCTAACAATATGCATTCAGGCAATGGTCAACATTGCTGTTGTATCTGGAGCAATTCCTCCAACTGGTCTGCCGCTGCCATTCATTTCCGCTGGAGGAACAAGTTTAATTGTTTTTATGTCTGCTGTTGGGGTGCTTCTAAATATCTCAAGGAAAAAAACAAATTATGCTTTGCATAATAAAAACATATAAGGTATAATAAAGTTATGAAAGAAATAATAGAACAAGTTAAATCAATTAAAAACTTTAAGAAGCTTTCGCTTATATGGCTGGGCTGTTTTGGAATTTTGCTTATTCTGGCAATCATTGCATTGCTTCCAGCAGTTCCGTTTCCAGCAAAAATTGCTCTAACATGTGTAAGCATTCCGTTCTTACTGTTTTTTACTTATATGCTTCTACGTGTGACAATCAGAATTCTGAGGGTTACAGATAAAAAA
>WQZR01000074.1 GCA_009780625.1 Bacillota bacterium
AACAAAATAGATAAAGACGTTCTAGGCAAACTTAAAACCGTGGAAGGCTTAGACATAACTGTCTACGACACAAAGGAAATATATGCACTTCTTAAAGATTTAAACGACTTACCCACAACAACTCTTAGATACATTGGCAAAACTAGGCTTTCCCTAAAACAATTCCTCAAACACGCCCTAAAGCATCACAAAGCAAAAAACTATTTCTTCTTTGGAACACTTTTAATGTTCACTTCCTTCTTCACCCCATTCGGACTTTACTATCTAATCGTTGGGGGTATATCTCTAATTCTTGCCATCGCTTGCATTGTTGTTAACGATGATTAAAAAACGCTTAATCGCGTTTTTCTTCATTTTCTTTTATTATAACTTTTCCCTTAAGCACAAGTTCTTCTTCTGTCGCTCTTTCCTTCTGCTCTGCCCTCGCCGCACATTCTGCTTTCGCTTTATCGTTTGCTTCCTTATCACCATGAATAAGCTTATACCACCATGTGCCCTGCTTTTTCTTTTCTTTTTCTTCCAAAAGAAGTCTTTGCCTTTCCGCTGCCGCTTCCTCTTCTAGCCTAATTCTTTCAGCCTCTTCTGCTTCTCGTCTTGCCTGTGCACGGTTGTCCATAATCTGCCTAACATGCATTCCCTGGTTAATCACCCCTTCAACAGCACTCGAACTGTCTGCAACGTCAAGCGCCTTGTTTACGATTGAATCAATTTTTTGTTGTTTTTCCTCTGCAGTTAGACTCTTCCAAATAGCAAGAAGTCTTCTTCCTTTTCTTTTAAGAAAGAATACACCTATGTCCCAAACCAAGTTGATTGTAAACATCAAAACCAAAACAATCATACCGGCAATCTGAACAAAGTGGCTATTTTCAACTTGTTGAACTTGAACAATAGTTATAATAATAACGGTCATGTTTATAAACTTCATAAAATATTTCACATATTTATAAACGTTCTTTATAGATAGACGAATAATCTTTGCATTATCAAGTCTGTTTATATAGAAAATTTTAACCAAGAAAAACAATGTGTATACAATCGAAAGACCCAAAATTGTATAGTTTAGCCACATTGTTCCAATTGGAATAACGAGCAACAATGTTACGTATACAAGATATACAATACTCATTAACATTGCACCAACGTCTTGAATTGATGCAAAGATTATAAATGCTTTTTTCTTTATCGACATAACTAAGTCTATCATATATTTTCATATATGATAAATGTTTCAATTATGAATTCTTTTTGGTAGATTCAACTGGCTTCATTAAACAAATTCTTATAAGCGGAATCAAACTTGCAAGTGCAACAATTCCCAAACTTGCAAGAACACCCAAAATAACTGAAATATAGTGATAACTTAAAACAACAAGTCGCCCAGAACTAAACGGCAAACTGAAAATGTTGTTCATTGCCCCAAGGCTTAGTGCCGAAATTCCAAGTGCAACACCACAAGACACAACCAAAATCAAGAGACCTTCAATAATAAACATTTTTGCAGTGTCTATTCCCCTTGCTCCAAGTGTTCGAAGAATTCCAATTTCGCGTTGTTTTGCCGCAACAGAACTCGATATAAAGTTAAAAATCAGAAGCATAACAAAGAAGAACAAAATCCAACTCACCCACTTAAGAAGCGGACCAAGGAAATTGAACAGCATTCTGATTGTTTCAAGGTCTCTAGACTGTTGGAAAACCACACCAAAAAGATTGTCTCCAAGCTTTTCCAAAAACGCAAGGTTCTGAGTTCTTGTGTTTCTTGCAGTGTCCACAAAAACTCCAGTCATTGCAAGTGTTCCTCTTATGAATGTTTCAAGCATCAGAGGGCTTGCCACAACCAACGATTCAAAACCAAAATCAAATTCAAAAAACCCTTCCTGCACAGTCACCCCACCGTATGTTATAAGCCAATCAAACAATGTCGCATCATCAAAAACACCAACAATTTTTGCATTGGTTTTTGTTGCTTGTCTTCCATTGTCTAAAAACCTCATAGAAATGTTTAGGTTTTTAAAATCATCTGCAGTCATTTGGTCATATGTCAAAACTGGTTCTAGAGTAACTGGGTCGAAGCCATGTGCATCCAAAATATCTTGAAGCATCGAAAAGCTTATAATCATATCGTTTGCACCCAGTGTTGTTCCTGAGTTATAGTCGTCTATATATTTAATCGGCATAACTAAATCCAAAAGTTCAGACGTAATCCAAGAAGGAACATCTGCACCAAAATTTGTTGCAGTGTTTTTTATTGCATCGAAGAATGTTTCGCCACCAACAACGGCAGTTATGTCTGGGTCTAGCCTTGTGCTGTTGCCTAGGTTAAAAGAGCCATATGTCACAAAGAAATCATTTTTTTCTAGTTGTTTAAACAATGCATCGTGTGTTGTCAGAATGCTTCTATATGTGTTATTCCAGTGAAAACGGTTCTCCCACATATTGTCATAGTTTTTCATTGTTTCTTTATATGTTGTTTCAAAGATTCCAACAATCTTAAGTTTTATTCCCAAAAACTCCAACTCTCCACCAAGAATGCTGTTCCAGCCAGTGTTTGGAAAAATATCTTTATTTGTAAACCTTGCTCCAACCCTCATGATGCTGTTTGCCGTAAAATCGCTTATCAAAATTTCAATCAGGTCTTCTTGTTCTGTTGGAAACTCTCCAAGAAGCAGTTTAGATTTATAAAACGAGTTCAGTGTGTTTGCATTAAACACACCCGCATCGTTTAGAACAATGTTTGAAATCGTCATATTGTATTGACCTAAACTGTTTGGCAAAGATTCTTGATGCTGGCGTATTCGAAGATTCATTGGGTGGCTCACCATTGTGTTGTTGTTCACAAGGCTGTTGACAAACGCAAGGTCCGAAAGTTGCATTTCGTCTGGAATTTGAAATGGTTCATCAAAAACAATAATCTCCTGACGTTTTTCAACAAACAGTGTTGTGATTCCCGCTCCTCTCATTGTGTTTAAAACCGAAGTGTTATAGTCATATCTATTCATGAAGTCTGAAAGAATAAAAACAGAAAGAGCAAGGATGGTCAAAAACACAACGAATATACTTCTGATTTTCTTTGCCTTAAAACTCGAAAGAGCAAGTTTAAATGCTGCACCTGTTGGCAAACTTGACTTGATTTTTTCAAACTTATCTTCACTTTCAATATTCTTTTGCTTATAGTCTTTAAAGTGCTCGTCGATTTTCTTTTGATAGTTCTGCTTCAAAGCATCAACATCAACTTTTTTTGTTTTCTTCTTGTCGCTTACAACCCTTCCATCAGCAAGCGTAATCACCCTGTCTGCATAGTGAAACGCTGCGTCGCTATCGTGCGAGATGCAGATTACAAGAGTTTCTTTTGAAAGTTCTCTAAACAAATCCAAAACTTGTTTTGTTGTTTCGTTATCTAGGTTTCCTGTCGGCTCGTCTGCAAACAGAATTTTTGGTTTTTTAATCAGCGCTCTAGCAATTGCAATACGTTGCTTTTGCCCACCGCTCATTTCGTGCATTTTTCTATCAACAAATTGCTCTAAACCAACTTGCTTGAGAACCGTTTCAACCTGCTCGTCTGAAACCTTTTCACCCTTAAGCTCCAAGCTCAATTTAATGTTTTCCTTTACATTCAACTGCTCAATAATTCCATAGTCTTGAAAGATATAACCAACATAGTTGTTTCTATAGTTGTCAAAATCGCTCATTTTAAAGGTGCTGCTGTCTCTTCCTGCAATTTCAAGGCTTCCACTGTCTGCTGCGTCCATCCCGCTTAGAATGTTTAAAAGCGTGCTTTTTCCACTTCCAGATTTTCCGCAGATAAAAACAAAACCCTTCTCATCAAAGTCTAGACTGATATCATCAACAGCAACAACGGTATCTCGCTTTTTGCTTGCATATGCTTTAACTAAATTTTTCGCTCTTAACATCATTGTGCCCACACCCTCCCATAAAAACCGTTGCTGTGTCTAAAATAGAACTCTTCCCACACATCTCCTTCGCCAACATTCAAATAGATGCTTCTTTCATTGTCTGATGCCCTTGCGTTGGTAATAATAATATAGTCATTGCTGTTTCGTTGCCCAATCACATAACCCATGTTCACCGGAACTTCTTTGCTTCCCCACAACCTAAACAAAACATTTCTAACTTCCACATTATCAATAAAAACTTCTGTCACTCTGTTTCGATTCATCCACTGAATTCTTGTGGTCTGCCCAGCAATTCCACCAGCGGAAATCCAAAAACCATCATAGCTTATTTTAACGATGGACATTTTTTCTCCGCCTTCACTTAAACCGTCAACCAAAATATTTTTTATATATGTTCCACCAAACGCAACACCAATAGCCCCGCCAACATCACCACGCCCTAAAATGAAAAATGTTTCATCTGCAAGAACGCGTATATCAACCATTTTGCAAGGGCGTTTTCCGTTATAGAAAGAACGACAATTCTCACCAACAAAAAGTCCAACAACCCCGCCAGTGAAACTTAGATGCCTATCAATTGCAATATGAACATTTCTAACTTCAATATTTTCGAGCGTTCCAACCAAAACTGCAGAAACCGCACCAGCATAAACAAACCCTCTGCCTTGAAC
>WQZR01000075.1 GCA_009780625.1 Bacillota bacterium
TCATCAATTTCAAGTCTGATGATTTCTTTGTCTTCTTTTTTTGGCATAAGAACTCTTGTTCCAACGTTTGAGTCAAGAACTCCATTATTAAAATAATAAGAAAGAAGCCCACGCACCGCAGAAAGTTTTCTGGCTTTTGTGGTCTTAGAGTTTGTTTGCATTTTTCCTGTTTGGTTATATGCAGACAAATAACTCAAAAATCTTTCAAGATGCTGTGCGTTGATTTTTTTAAGGTCGTCAATTTTTAAATCTAAAATAGTCTTGTGTTGATTGAAATCATATTCTTCCACAATCAAATACGTAAAAAACACCACAAGGTCTTCTCTATACCCAAGACGCGTCAAAACACTGCTTCTATGTTCAATTCCAATAAAGAAGTTTAAACAAAAATGAGGAAGAGTTTTCAGTTTCTCTCTTAACTCAATTTCATTCTTAAGCTGGTGTTCTTTATAATAATTTGTGGCTTTCACTATCTTTAATTTTACCACAAAACATGGTATAATGACCAAATGAAGTCGTATTTCCTTATCACATTCGGTTGTCAGATGAACGTTCATGAAAGCGAAAAACTAGCAGGGGCTCTAAGAAGCCTTGGTTTTATTCCAACAAAGAAAAAAGAGGAAGCCGACATAATCGTTCTAAACACATGCTGCGTGCGTCAAGGGGCAGAAAACAGAGCTCTAGGAAATATTGGTGCCTTCAAAACCCTAAAGAAAACAAACAAAGATTTAATTGTTTGTGTTGGCGGTTGCATGACACAACAAAAAACAGCATTTAAAAAACTTCAAGAAACATATAGTTTCATCGACATAATTTTCGGAAACCAAAACCTAGACAAGTTTAAAGAAATGTTGCTCGAAAGAATTGAAACCAAAAAGAAAATCAGAGAAATAGAAGAGGGCAGCCCAACACCGGTTGAATCTGAAATCTCTAGAGCCGATGGAGACACTGCATATATAAACATCAACTACGGTTGCGACAACTTCTGCACATACTGCATCGTGCCATATGTGAGGGGGCGTGAAAGAAGTCGAGCAAAACAGGACATCATAAACGAATTCAAAAAAGTTATAGCCGAAGAAAACTGCGGCACACCAAGATTTAAAACAATCACACTTCTTGGTCAAAACGTAAACAGTTATGGCAAAGATTTAAAACCTGCTTCAACATTTGTTGAAATTGTTTCGGAATTGATTAAAGTTTTAAGAGAAGAGTGTTGGGGTCGACCACTGGGCGACCCGCAAAAAATCGCATTCATGACAAACCATCCAAAAGACTTCAGTCTAGAACTTGTTGAACTTATGGCAAAGAACGAAGAATATATGGCACCAGAAATTCACCTTCCAGTGCAATCTGGTTCTTCAACAGTTCTAAAAAGAATGAACAGAAATTATACCCGCGAACACTATTTAAACATCATAAACCACATAAGAAAAAATCTCAAAAAAATCTATCTAACAACAGATATAATCGTTGGCTTCCCGGGCGAAACAGAAGAAGAATATCAAGAAACTCTAAGCTTGATTAGAGAAGTGAAATACGATAAAATACACGCGTTTATGTATAGTAAACGCAGCGGCACGCCAGCAGCTTCCATGTCAGACCAAATAGACCAGAAAACCAAAAACAGACGCGTAAACGAAGTCCTAGCCCTGTATAAGGATGTGTTAAATAAAAAAATGTAGAAAAGGAAGGGAAAAACATGGCAAAACTTTCACCAATGATGAAACTATACCTCGAGAAAAAAGCAGACTATCCAGACTGCATAATGTTTTATAGACTAGGTGATTTCTATGAAATGTTTTTTGAAGACGCACGCCTTGCATCAAGAGAACTTTCAATCACATTGACCGCAAGAGATTGCGGGCTAGAAGAGAAAGCTCCAATGTGCGGAGTGCCACATCATGCCGCAAGTCAATATATAAACAAACTTCTAGAAAAGGGCTACAGCGTTGCAATCTGCGAACAAATCGGCGATGTTGTTCCAGGCAAACTTGTTGAACGTGATGTTGTAAAAATTCTAACTCCAGGCACAATTTGCGACGAAACTGCATTGAATCCAGCAGAAAACAATTTTGTTTTAAGTGCGTTTTATGAAAACGAAGAAAACGCATCAGTGGTTTGGACAGATATTTCAACAGGAGATTTCTTCGCTGCAGTTTTTAAAGACAACGCAAAAAAAGAAATTGAAAATATTTTGGTTAGAGTAAAACCAGCCGAACTTTTCATAAACAAAGAAGGTCTTTTTCTAAACGAAGAATTCGGAATAATTAAGTCAGGTGAACTTAGGAACTTTGCTCACTTAGATGGCTATCAAGGATATCTAGAACTTGGACTAAACAGGACTCTAACCAAAGAAGAAGAATTTAAACTAGAAACCCAAATCGTTAAAGAATACTTTACAAAGAAGATTGAAGAAACTAGCCTAATCAAAACAATAGCACGCATTATATATTTTCTTAACAGAACACAAAAAACAAAACTTAAAAACATCACAGACATAAAAATCATTGATACAAAGAGATATCTAAAACTAGATGCTAACACCGTAAAAAACCTAGAAATATTTTCAAACCAAAGAGACAACACAAAACGCGGAAGCTTGTTGAAAGTTCTAGACAACACAAAAACTGCAATGGGCGGCAGGGAATTTAAAAAATGGCTGACATACCCTCTAACTGAAATCAAAGAAATAGAACAAAGGCTAGACGCAGTTGAAGAGTTTAAAAAATCAACCCTACTTTCTCAAAAACTTCAAGAAGAACTTAGTGAAATCAGAGACATCGAACGTCTAAGCGGAAAACTTGCAACAAATGTTTTTACGCCTCGCGATGCAATCTCTCTAAGAGAATCACTTGTCAGACTTCCAAAGGTTATTGATTTACTAAAAAACTGCAGTTCTGCTCTAATCAAAAACCAAATTAAGAAATGCAATAATTTCGATGACGTTGCAGAACTGATTCAGTCAGCAATAATCGAAAATCCTCCAATCAACCTAAAAGACGGTGGCTACATAAACCCAGATTTCAACAAAGATTTAGCCGAGTTAATCAACATTTCTAAAAACGGCAAACAGCTAATCGCTCAAATGGAAAACTTTGAAAGAGAATCGACTGGAATCAAAACTCTAAAAATAGGTTTCAACAATATCTTCGGCTACTATATCGAAGTTAAAGACAAAGAAAAAAATCAAGTTCCATACACATACAACCGCCGCCAAACAATCGCAGGTGGAGAGAGATATGTCACAGAAGAACTTAAAGCACTCGAAACAAAAATTTTAAAAGCAAGCGAAGCGCAGTTGAAACTAGAACAACTAATCTTTAACGAAATAAAAGACAAACTTTCTGGCTTCGTTTCGGAGTTTAAATCTGCAGCCGAAGCGGTTGGAATTATTGATGCATTGCTTGGACTTAGTATAGTTGCAAATAGAAATAGTTATGTTCGTCCGAAACTAAACACAGAAGGAATTCTCACAATCAAAAACGGCAGACATCCGGTTATTGAAAGCATTCTAAAAGCCGGAGAATTCACTCCAAACGATACAAACCTAAATACCAAGCATCAGGCAGGAATTAGAACAATGTTGATTACAGGTCCAAATATGAGCGGAAAAAGCACATATATGCGTCAAGTTGCATTGATTGTTTTCATGGCTCAGGTTGGAAGTTTTGTCCCTGCAGAACATGCAGATATAAACATAACAGACAAAATTTTCACAAGAATTGGTGCAAGTGACGATTTGGCATTTGGCCACTCAACATTTATGGTTGAAATGGTTGAGGTTGCAAACATTCTTGAAAACGCAACAGATAATAGTCTGATTATTCTAGACGAAGTAGGCAGAGGAACATCAACATATGATGGTCTAAGCATTGCATATGCAGTGATGGACTACATAACAAAAAACTTCAGAGCAAAAACTTTGTTTGCAAGTCACTATCACGAGTTGACAGAACAAGAAGGAAAAATGGAAGGGTTAAAGAACTTCAACATTTCGGTTAAAGAGTTTGAAGGAAAGATTATTTTTCTTCACAAAATCAAAGAAGGTGCAATTGGAAAGAGTTATGGAATTGAGGTTGCACGCCTTGCGGGTCTTCCAAAAGAACTTTTAGTTAATGCAAAAAACTTCCTAGAGGAGATAGAAAAACATGGCAAAAATTAATATTCTAGATTCAAATGTATATAACAAAATTGCAGCAGGTGAAGTTGTTGAAAGACCTGCATCTGTGATTAAAGAACTTATTGAAAACAGCATAGACGCAGGTGCTGCAAATATTATTATCGAAATAGAAAATGCAGGGCTAAAAAGAATAAGCGTAACAGATGACGGCCACGGAATAATGGAAAGTGAGTTAGATAAAGTTTTTCTAAAACATGCAACAAGCAAAATTAAAACAGAAAAAGACTTAGAAAA
>WQZR01000076.1 GCA_009780625.1 Bacillota bacterium
ATCCAGCTGAGCTACGGGCGCACGATAGAAGAAGTATAACACAATCGCCGAAAAAGTCCACATTTCATATATAAATATATGAAAATAAAAGTTGCAGTTTTAGGTTATGGAAATCTAGGGAAGGGTATAGAAAAAGAAATCATAAACTTTCCAGACATGGAACTTGTGAGAATTTTCACAAGAGAAACAGAAGAAGAGTTGGAAAATTATATAAATAAACTCGATGTCTTATTTCTTTGTGTAGGTTCAGCAACAGATTTGCCAAAAGCAATCAATAGATGGGGAAAACTTTTTAACACTGTAGATAGCTATGATAACCATAAGAATATGGAAGCCCACCTTAGTATGGTGAAAAAGATTGCTGAAACTCATAAAAAAACAATAATCACTGCAACAGGTTGGGACCCTGGTTTATTTAGCATAATGCGTGTTCTGTTTGAATCTGTTCTGCCAAAAGCAAAAGCATACACATTTTGGGGAAAGGGCATAAGCCAAGGGCACAGCCAAGCAATAAGAAATATTGAGGGAGTAGTTGACGCTGTTCAATATACTATTCCAAAAAGACAAGCGGTTGTTGAAGTTAAACGTGGTTTACAAAAACAGTTTTCTAAATTCGAAACACATAAACGTGTGTGTTATGTTGTTGTTGATGTAGGGGACCCTAAAGAACAAATAGAAAAAGAAATTAAACAAATACCAAACTATTTTGAAGGCTCCGATGTTGAAGTTAACTTTATAACTCAGAAAGAGTTAGATAAGAAACATAAAAAACTTTCTCAAAAAGGCTTAGTTTTTATTAAAAACAAAAACGTCGGTTCCGCTGAATTTAAACTAGATTTAAAGTCCAATCCAAGATTTACAGCATCTGTGATGCTCGCATACGCTCGTGCATGCCATAAAATGCACGAACAAAAACAATTCGGAGTCTACACAGTTTTTGATATTCCAATTGGTTTGCTAGTCAAAAAGCCGTCCGTTGACAAACTATAGTTTTTTTTGCTAAAATAAAAACCATATGACAACAACATTAAACAACGCAGAAATTGCGGAACTTGGGAAACCAAACACTGATAAATTAGAAAAAGGTCTAGACATTGCCGTGGGAGTTGCAGGCATTTTGTTTGGGGGAGCAGGCACAGCCTTGGGGGTTTTGGAAATTGTTGCGGAAACAAGAAGCACAACCCTTGGAATAATTCTTCTAACACTCGCTCCAGTTGTGGCGGTTAAATATAGCATTCATCTTTGGAAGGCAATAGCAAAGAGTAGGAATACGCAGAAAGACATTAAAAAATTTCAAAAAGATTTAGAAAAAAACCTTAAGAAAACACCAGACGATTTGCCACAAACTGAAGCCTAAAAACATCAAATTAGTCTAGTTTAAATCTGGGCTTTGTGGTAAAATATGGGCTATGGAAAAGAAGCCATTTGCACATCTACATCTACACACAGAGTATAGTCTTCTAGACGGTGCTGTCAGAATTAAAGAACTTTTTTCAGAGTGCAAGGCTAAGAATATTTCTGCCGTTGCGTTGACAGACCACGGCAATATGTATGGTGCTGTGAAGTTTGTGCTTGCAGCAAAAGATTATAATAAAAACAATAAAGACTTTCCAATCAACCCAATTCTTGGGTGCGAATTTTATTTAAGCGAAGATTTGACAACAAGGCTCGGAAGACCAGATATGGGTCACTTGGTTCTTCTTGCAAAAAACCAAGATGGTTATAACAACCTGATTAAACTGACATCAGTTGCATTTTTAGACGGGTTCTACTATAAACCAAGAATTGATTATAAACTTCTAAAAAAACACAGCAAAGGGCTGGTTTGTCTAAGTGGTTGTCTTGGTGGGCACATTCAAGAATTTCTTCTTAAAGGAATGGACGACGAAGCCGAGAAAAAAGCAATTGAACTTAAAAACATTTTCGGTGCAGAAGATTTCTATATGGAGCTTCAAGACCACGGACTAGACGAGCAAAGAAAAATTCTTCCACTTCAAATCGAACTTGCAAAGAAAATTGGAATTAAATGTGCCGCAACAAACGACGTTCACTATCTAAGAAAAGACGACGAAGAAGCGCACGACGTTCTTCTTTGTGTTCAAACAGGAAGAAAAGTTGCAGAACCAGACAGACTTAAGTTCCCATCAAATAATTTCTATCTAAAAGACTATAATGAAATGTTTTCTGCTTTTGGAAACCTAAAGAAAGAAGACATCACAAAAGCACTAGACAACACAATCGAAATTGCAAACAAATGCAATGCAACAATTATATTCGACCAAAACCTTATGCCAGAGCACATTTGCGAAGAAGGCACAGACAAAGTTGAACTGCTTAGAAAACTTGTGTATGAAGGTATAAATAAGAAATATGGCAAAATGACCGACGCTCTAAAGGAGAGGGCAGACCACGAAATTGAAATCATTTCAAAACTTGGCTTTGTGGACTACTTCCTTGTTGTTTGGGACTATTGTGCATTTTGCTATCAAAACAACATTCCAGTTGGTCCAGGCCGTGGTTCTGGTGCAGGAAGCATTGTTGCATATGCTCTAGACATCACACGTATCGACCCGATTAGATATCAATTGAAATTTGAAAGGTTTCTAAATAAGGACAGAATTTCTCCACCAGACTTTGATATAGACTTTTGTTTCAACAGAACAGAAGAAATTATTGATTATGTAACGCAAAAATATGGACAAGAACGTGTTTCGCAAATTGCAACATTTGGAACAATGAAACCAAAAGCAGCAATCAAAGACGTTGCTCGTGCACTTGATGTTCCGTTCTCGGAGGTAAACAACCTAACAAAACTTATGCCAAGCACAATCTCGGGTTGGTTTTCTAGAAACTCTTTAAAGAGAATGTTTGGGCAAGATGCAAAAGAAGAAGAAAACGCACAAGCAATTCCTGATTTAAAAAACATTATTGCAAACGACCCACTTATGAAAAAGGTTGTGGATATTGCAATAAAAGTTGAAGGCATGCCGCGTCACGTTTCTCAACACGCAGCGGGTGTTGTTATTTGCAAATACCCAATTTCAAACTTTGTTCCACTTGCAAAATCTTCTGGAAACATCATCACACAGTTTGATATGAAAGAAATCGAGAAGGTGGGTCTGCTTAAATACGACTTCTTAAGACTAAGAACCTTGACAGACATTCAAGGTGCTGTGGATATGGTTAAAGAAAGCACTGGAAAAGAAATAGACTTTTATGCAAAAGATTTTGATATGGACGACCACTCGGTATACGAAATTATTGCTTCAGGTGAAACAGACACAATATTCCAGCTTGAATCTGGTGGAATGAAAAAACTGATGCGCGATTTAAAACCAGACACACTTGAAGATGTTATTGCAGGTATTGCATTATATAGACCAGGTCCAATGGACTGGATTCCACAATTCGTGACAGGAAAACATAAACCAGAAACGGTTAAATATGTTGTTCCAGAACTAGAACCAATTCTTAAAGATACATACGGCGTTCCTGTTTATCAAGAGCAAGTTATGAAAATTTGCCAAGAGCTTGCAGGTTTCACACTTTCTCAAGCAGATATTATTCGTCGTGCGATGGGTAAGAAAGAAATGGAAAACATTATTAGATGGAAAAAATATTTCCTTCATGGCGGACTTTCGGAAGTTCCACCAGAAATCGACGGAGCAATCAAAAAAGGTTTCGACGAAAAAACAATGAGCGATTTATATGACCAACTTACAAAATTTGCTGACTATGCCTTCAACAAATCTCACTCTGCAGGTTATGCATATCTTAGTTATCACACGGCGTATCTAAAACGATATCACGAGCCAGAGTCTCTTGCGGCGGTTTTAAACAACAGAATCACAAACTCTGACGAGTTAAAAAAATATATTGCGCTTGCAAAAAAACGTGGAATTAAAGTTATGCCGCCAGATGTGAACACATCGGGCGTAAATTTCAAAGTTCTAGATGGAAAGATTTACTATGGTTTGGGTGCACTTAAAGGCATTGGCGTTGAAGCAATGGGCGAGGTTCTAAAGAAAAGAGACGCACAATGTGGCGGGTTTAAAAATTTCTATAACTTCGTTGAATGCCTCGAAGGTAGTGCTTTGAATAAAAGATTTATAGAAAGCATGATTTATTCTGGTGCACTAGACTGTTTTGGAATTAAACGAAGCCAAATGATTGATGCATATCCAGAAGTTGTTGAAGCAGTTGTTAAAGACAAAAAAGCAAAAGAAGATGGGCAATTCTCTTTCTTCGACGAGCAATTTGGAATGGAAGACCTTAAAGAAGTTAAA
>WQZR01000077.1 GCA_009780625.1 Bacillota bacterium
TCCGTTTATTTTGGTGGCATGTGGAGGTGGTGGGAATGGCACTCAATACACAATCACTGCACCAACAGGTGAAGGTTTTGTTTTTGAGCGAGTTGGTGGAACTGGCGATAAAGTAAATAAGGGCGGAGAGTTTAAGTTTACAGTTGTTCTTGTTGACGATTGCATTATTCTTGGTTGCATATGCACACCAATTGTTAAAGTGAATAATACTATTCTGACTGTCGACAATGATGGCGTGTTTGTTATTACAAATATTCAAGAGAATAAAACAATCACAGTTGAACAATACCAAAGACACCCAGATTCAGTTGAAAATATTTGTGCTAAGTTGGAAAATATGATTAGGCACGATTTTGCAGGTGAGGGGTTTGACTTTTTTCCGATTCTTTATAACTACGGAAAATTTAACGGTTTTATAGTTTTCAGAACGATAGGTGTTGGTGGATTGGATTCGTGGTTTGAAATTGGTGGTTCATGGTTCAATAGTTTTGAAGCACAGAGAATAATTGCTTGGAGGGATAGCGAAGTGTTTTTGATAGTTGAAGCTTTTGAGAATGGGATATTGACTGAAGTTGACCTTAAAGAAATAGCGTATATCACTTATAAAAATGGAAGACCCTTACTTTGGGAATAAAAGGAGAATATTATGAAAAATATTTTTATTTCTATTTGCTTGGGGCTAGTCAAATCATTATTCATGGCTATAGAGTTGGGTAAAAGTATAAGTTTATAAGAAAATCGCGGGAAGCGATTTTTTTTATTGTCAAAATAGTGTATAATTCTTATTATGAAAGACATGAAAGAAATAAGAAAGATTGAAAAGAAATGGCAAGACCGATGGGCAAAGGCTAGAAGGTTCAGTGTCGACACAAGCAAAGCAGACAAAAACAATAGATATGTTCTCGCAGAGTTTCCATATCCAAGCGGAGCAGGGCTCCATGTTGGACACGCATTCACATTTATTCCAGCAGACGTTCACGCAAGAAAACTTCGACTTGAAGGAATGAACGTAATTTTTCCTATGGGCATGGATGCCTTTGGACTTGAAGCAGAAAGAACTGCAATCAAATTTAACAAAAGCCCAGAAGAAATTGTTAAAACAAACGTTGAGCGTTTCTATTCTCAAATTAAAACAATGGGGTTAGGAATAGATTGGAACGAAACAGTAAACACATCAGACCCAGAATATTATAAATGGACGCAATGGTTATGGCTTCAGTTCTATAAAGCAGGACATCTATATAAAGCAACAAAAGAAGTAAACATGTGCCCAAGCTGTGGAGTTCTTGCAAACGAAGAAGTTCTTGCAGAAGATAAATGCATTCAGTGTTCTGCAACTGTAACCAAAGAACAAAAGGCACAATGGTTCTTCAAAATTACAGCATATGCAGACAGGCTTATTGAAGGACTTGATTCGGTTAATTATCTAGACTATATCAAAAAACAACAAATAAACTATATCGGCAGAAAAATCGATGAGAAGGGAAATAAAACATATAACCTTCACGATTGGGTTTTTTCGCGCCAAAGATATTGGGGCGAACCAATGCCAATTGTTCATTGCTCTAAATGCGGAATGGTTCCACTAAGCGAAAAAGACCTGCCATTGCTTTTGCCAAAGGTTGAAAACTTCAACACACTAAACCACACAGACAGCCCGCTTAAAGATATTGCAGAATGGGTGAACACAAAGTGTCCAAAATGTAAGGGACCTGCAAAACGCGAAACGGATATTATGCCAGGTTGGGCAGGAAGCAGCTGGTATTTCTTCCGTTATCTAGACACAAAAAACACAAAATCTTTCTGCGACTTTAAAAAGATTAAAAACTTCCTTCCAATAAATTATTATTACGGCGGAAACGAACACACAACAGCCCACTTGATTTATGCAAGATATTGGACCAAAATGATGTACGATTTGGGACTAAGCCCAGTTGAAGAGTTCTGCGATAACAGAATTTCTCACGGAATTATTCTTGCATCTGATGGAACAAAGATGTCTAAGTCTAAAGGAAACGTTGTGGACCCATCAGTTGTTATTGAGGAAATTGGGGCAGACGCGTTGAGGCTTGGGTTATGCTTCATCGGCGACTATCAAGACACATTCCCATATAGCGAAGATGCAATGAAAGCATGTAAGAAATTTATTGAAAGAGTTTGGGAGTTAACTAAGGTTGTTGACTTAAAAGTTAAAAACAACCCAGAACTTGCAGTTGCTCTAAACCAATGTATAAAGAAAGTTTCAGACGATATTGATTCATATAAATTCAATACTGCAATTGCAGCGATTATGACTTTATTGAATGACATTAAGAAAGCAAAAACAATTGGGGTGGAGGACTATAAAACATTGCTTATTTTGCTAAACCCATATGCACCACACATCACAGAAGAGATTTGGGAGCAAATGAAATTCCCTAAAGAAATTTCAGACCAAAGATGGCCGATTGCAGACGAGAAGAAACTTGTTAAGAATATAATCAACTTGCCAGTTCAGTTGAATGCAAAAATGAAAGGCACAATTGAAATTTCTCCAACAGCACCAGAAGCAGAAGCAAAAACAAAAGCTTGTGCGAAATTAGGCATAAAAGTAAATGAGATTGAATCTGTTGTCTATGTTCCAGGAAGAATTATTAATATTATCAAATAAAAAGGCGAAAGCCTTTTTTGTTTATAATTGGACATCTCTTTTTGCTTCAATTGCTTTTTTGCCTTCTGGTGAAAAAGATTCTCCACATGTTGTGCAAACATAATCACCAGTTTGCGAACCTAGGTTATATTCCTTTTCAAAACGTGGATGAGAACATGGTTTGTCTCCCCAAGCTTTTTGCAGTGCCATTGCTTCTCTAACTTGCATATATATTTTCTCCTTTTTATTTAATCTTGAAGTTCTGCTTTAAGCATCGACATTTTTATTGAGCCTTTCATTTTCTTGATTGCTTTAATTTCAATTTGCCTGATGCGTTCTCTTGTTACTTTTAGACTTCTTCCTATTTCCTCCAAAGTCTGAGGGCTTTCACCTTCAAGCCCAAATCTGGCAACAATCACGGTTTTTTGGCGTGGAGTGAGAATGTCCAAAAGTTGATTGATTTTATATCTATCTAGAGCATTTAGTCCAATCTCTTCTGGTCCTTCCTCTTCTATAGAAACCTTGTCGCCAAATGTGATAAAACGTCCGTGCTCTTCTTCTCCTGCAGTGGCGTCTAACTCTGCAACATTATAAGTAAACAAATCAAGTTTAAGTGCTTCAATTTTTTCCGCTGGAATGTTTAGCCCGTTTGCTATGTCTTCATTGCTTGGGTTTGCACCATGAATTCTTTCATATTCTTTTTCAAATTTTTTCACTTTTGAAATTAGTGCACGTGTGCCAGATGTTGTTCTCACCATACTGCTGTTTGAACTCATATATTGAATAATTTCTCTTTCTATACAAGTTGAGGCATATGTTGCAAAGGTGAAACCTTTTTCTGCATTGAAACCCTTAACTGCTTTGATTAGTGCAAAGTTTCCTTCTTGAATAAGGTCCAGAATATTAAAATATGAAGAGTTATATTTTTTTGCAATATGAACAACCAAGCGCAAATTGTGGTTAATCAATTTTTGTTTAATCTCTGGGTCGCTTGTTGCTGCAAATTGTTTTAGCAAAAGGTTTTCTTCGTCTTTAGAAAGAAGAGGGAACTGCCCCATGCTGTTTAGATAAACTTTAACAATATCGATATCTAAAGCGTTTTCTTTCATGTCAAATTATATCATTCTGAATATATAGTGTCAACGGCAGAAAAAAACGCCAACTGGCGTTTTTGTGTTTTATTGGTTTTCGGCAATGTTTGATACAGTCTCAATAACCGCTTCAACAGCAACTGCCGCGATTGGTGTTTTCTTAAGTCCGCTGCCTGTGTCTACACCAATTGCGCACTCTTCTGCTTTTTTAAGCATGCATTGTTGTTCATTTGCACCAACAATTTCGAATTGCCAGTCTTTTTTCTTTTCTTTTGTTTTTGCGTTAAGGAACATAATGCCTTTCATGTTTGTTACAGATGTAACTTCAGAAAATGCATATGTTTCGTGTTTGAA
>WQZR01000078.1 GCA_009780625.1 Bacillota bacterium
ATGTTTAGTGAAACAATTCTCATAAAGCCATTTTAGCACAAATTTTGCTATACTTTAGACATGCAAGTTTTAGGCGTAAGCAATGTTTCTAAAAACTTTGGTTATGGTTCGTTATTTGAGAACGTGTCTTTTTCATTGAACGAAGGCGAAAAAATCTCAGTCGTAGGAGCTAATGGGTGCGGTAAGTCCACATTATTGAAAATGCTTGCAGGCTTAGAGAAAACCGACACTGGAACTATCAGTATAAAGAAAGGTGCAAAGGTTGCATACTTAGACCAAACCGCACCAGACAAGAAGGACGCTCGACTTGTTATTGATGTTCTAAGAGATTCTTTTAGTGATGTGCTTGAAATTCAGAAAAACATAGACATTGTTCTTTCTAAACTAGAAAATGAGACCGACACTAAAGAACAAGAAAAGTTAAGCAAGCGATATGCAAACTTGTTTGAAGAGTTTTCAAACGCTGGTGGCTATGATATTGAAACAAATATTGCTATGGTTTCAAATAACTTAGGTATTGCAAATTTGTTGGACAAAAACTATAACACACTTAGCGGTGGCGAGAAAACCCTCACCCACCTTGCAAAATCTCTTCTTCAAAACCCAGATTTGTTTTTATTAGACGAACCGACGAACCACCTAGACATCACAAGAATTGAATGGCTTGAGACATATATCAAAAATTTCAAAGGTGCGGTTGTGACGGTATCTCATGATAGAGCATTTTTGGACAGAATAAGCGACAAGATTTTTGAAATTGACAACGGCGAAGGAATGCTCTATAACACCAACTATAGTGGCTATCTTAAAGAGAAAGAAGAACGTTTTGCAAAGCTTATGGCAAACTATGAAGACCAGCAGGCATATTTTGCAAGGCTTGAAGAACAAGCAAAGCGAATGGCACAAGCAGGCATGGCGACAAACAGCACAGCAATGACACGTAAAGCCGGTGTTATGTTTGCGCGTCTTGAACGGGAAAAAGCAAAGGCAATTCGAAAGCCTATCCAACAAAAGAAAATTAGGCTTGATTTTGATGAGTTGAGAAAATCTTCTAAGCGAGTTGTTGAAATCAAAAACCTAAACGTATTCGTGGAAGATAAGAAAATTGTTGATAATGCAAACCTATATGTTGGCATGGGTGAAAGCATTGCCATTGTTGGTTCAAACGGAAGCGGAAAGTCTTCTATTATTAAAACAATCTTAGGCGAGCAAGATTTGAAGTTCACTGGTGAAGTTTATGTTGCACCGAGCGTTAAGATTGGTTATCTTCCGCAGATTATAAACTTTGAAAACGAAAAGCAAGAGTTGCTTGATTATTTTAAACATGAGACGTCTGTCGGTGAAGAGCGTGCGAGAAGTATTTTGGCACAGTTTAGATTTGACAAAGAAGATGTGAAAAAGCGAATTGGTGGGCTATCTGGTGGAGAGCGTATTCGCGTTAGACTTGCGGTGTTGTTGCAACAGCAGATTAACACATTGATTTTCGACGAGCCGACCAACCATATTGATATTTCAACAAAAGAGTCTTTGGAAGAGTCAATGGAAGAATTCGACGGCACATTGATTTTCATTTCGCACGACAGGTTTTTTATAAATAAGTTTGCGCAAAAAGTTATTGAAGTCGACAGCGGCAAAACCACCACGTACCTTGGAAATTATGAAGATTATATAAGATCAAAGAAAAAACGCCGTTAGGCGCTTTTGTTTTACAGTTTTGCGTAGTCGTCGTAGCTCATTGCTTTGGCTAGGGTTTGTTTTCCTGTGATGCCGTCGATTTCAACAATCTTGTTTGCAACGGTTGCAAGAATTTCTTCGTCGTGTGTTGTGAATAGAATTGGACCTTTGAAAGAAATCATGCCTTTGTTTAGTGCCGTGATGCTTTCTAAATCTAAGTGGTTTGTTGGTTCGTCAAGAACAAGAACGTTGCCTGCTGCAAGCATAGCTTTAGAGAACATACATCTCATTTTCTCTCCACCGCTTAGAACCCTTGCTTCCTTCAACGCTTCTTCTCCCGAAAACAACATTCTTCCAAGCCAGCCACGAATAAACGTGATGTCTTTTTCTTTTGAATATTGCTTAAGCCAATCAACTAGATTCAATGTCACGCCTTTAAAATAGTCGTCGTTGTTTTCTGGAATATAACTTTGTGTAATCGTCCCGCCCCATCTAAATGTTCCGCTGTCTGCTTTTTCTTCACCCATTAGAACTTTAAATAACATTGTTGTTACAACAGACTTATCGCTGAAAAATGCAACTTTGTCTGTTTTTCCAACCGTGAAGTTTAGGTTCTCAAAATAACCTTTCTTTGTTAGACCTTCAATTGTCAAAACTTCGTTTCCAACTTCTCTTGCTGGTTCGAAGTTTATGTATGGATATTTTCTGCTGGAAGGTTTCATTTCAATAAACTCTAGGTTTTCAAGTTCTTTCTTTCTTGATGTTGCTTGTTTAGATTTTGAAGCGTTTGCCGAGAAACGCGCAATGAAGTCTTTAAGTTCTGCTGCCCTTGCTTCTGCCTTTTTGTTTTGGTCTTTTGCTTGTCTTAGAAGAAGTTGGCTGCTTTCATACCAAAAATCATAGTTTCCAACGAACGCTGTGATTTTGTTATAGTCTATATCGCATGTGTGAGTTGTAACTTTGTTTAAAAAGTGTCTGTTGTGAGAAACGATAATAACGCAGTTTTCGAAGTTAAGAAGATAGTTCTCAAGCCACCTAACAGTCTTTGCGTCTAGGTTGTTTGTTGGTTCGTCCATGATTAGAATATCTGGTGTGTAGAACAGGGCTTTTGCAAGAAGCACCTTAACTTTTGCCTTTGCGTCTAAATCGCCCATAAGCGTGTGATAATACTCTTCTCTTACACCAAGACCCGCAAGAAGTTTTTCCGCTTCAAATTCAGCATCCCATCCGTCTAGTTCTGCAAACTCTGCCTCTAGGTCGCCAAGCAAATAACCTTCCTTCTCTGTCAGGTTTTCGCCCTTTGCATATAGTGCTTCACGTTGTCTTATAAGTTCTGCAATTCTTGTGTGCCCTTCAATAACTGTTTGAAGTGCTGTCAGATGGTCGTATGCTTTTTGGTCTTGCGAAAGAACGCTCATACGAGCACCCTTGTCAATAGAAATTTCACCTTTGTTTTGAGCAACTTCGCCTGCAAGCATTTTTATAAATGTAGACTTGCCCGCACCATTTGCACCAATGATGCCATAGCAATTGCCCTTTAAAAATTTGATGTTTACATCATCAAATAAAACTCTTCCACCAAACTGCAGCCTTACTCCTGTAACTTGAATCATGAAAAAAACTCCCTGAAAATATAACTAATTTCAAGTATATCATATGAACAGTTTTTAAACAACCTTCGCTTAATCAAACTGCGTTTAACTATAAGACGGACCATCATTATTAGAAAGTCTAGGTTTATCTGGTTGATTTTGAGCTTGTTCTGCTTCGATATCTTTCCATTTCTCTAAGCCAATTTTCCTTAAATCATTTATGTCTTTTAGAAGTTCATCTCTTCCAGCATCATCAATTTGTTCATCTGCTCTAACTCTCCCCGCAAGTTCTTTTAGTTCCGTCAGTTTTTCTGATATTTCTTTTATATCTCGTTGTGTTTTACGGTCTTTAATTTTTTCAAATTCTTCACGATATTTCCCCATCAGTTCTTCTTTGTCTAAAACTTCCGCTTCTTGTTTTCTTTCCATTTTGTCATGGAACCTTAAACCTGCATCTCGTAAGTCTTTGCTTCGGTCTCCGTTTTCTATTTTCGCTTGTACTTCTTCTGCTTTTTTTGCCAGTGCTCTTCTAAGTTCTTCATTATCTGTTTTTATCTTTGGAGTGATTTCTGCTGGTTCTCTAACTCTGCCATGAAATGGACCCTTTCCGCCTTTATCACCTTTGTCGCCTTCGTCTTCCTCTTCGCTTTGTCTTGCAACAAACGTAGCATAAGCGTTTTTAGCATCGTTTTTGATTCTTTCATCTTCTGACATTCATTGCCCTCCTTTAAGCCTTATTCTTTTCTAATTGAATAGTATCACTTATGGACTGAATGCC
>WQZR01000079.1 GCA_009780625.1 Bacillota bacterium
AGTATATCATATGAACAGTTTTTAAACAACCTTCGCTTAATTACATGGAATGAGTACGTCCCTCAGCTTTAGGGGTGCCGCTTGTTGGAGTTTCAGGAATGTATGGTTGTGGTTTAAATCTTTTTCCTTCCATCAATTCATATTCTTCATGGTCTTTTGCCCATTGGGCTTTCATTTCTTTTACCATTACATCTTTTTCGTCGCTGCTCAAATATTCTTTTTCTTTTTCTAATTCGTTGTTTAGTTTATTAAGTTCTTCGTATTTTCTTTGCATTTCTTTATCTCTGTCTATTTCTTTAATGTCTTTAATCTCGTTCATTTTGTCAGTAAAGTATTGCTTAATCATTTCTTTGTTTAGTTCTCTTTCTTCACTTCTAAACATTCTCTTTAAATGCTCCAAACCAAAAAACTCTCTCTCGTGTCTGCTTCGTTGCTCTTCTGCTGTATATCGTTTAATTCTGTCTAGTCGTGTTTGAGCATCCCTTTGAATTTTTATTTTTTCACTTCTCGCTGCTTGTTCTTTTTCTATATCCTCTCTTGTAGGAACATATGGTGTTCTAACTTGAACTGGTGGTTTTGGAGACTCATCTCCTTCATCATCACTTCTTATTATTTTTTTTACATCGTGTAAATCTTTATCTAACTCTTTTTCTATTGTTACTTTGCTTCTATCGATTTTACTAAATAGCCCTTCATTCATCGTGTTTACGGCAGCACGAACATCTCTGCCTATTCTTTCATCTTCTGACATTCATTGCCCTCCTTTAAGCCTTATTCTTTTCTAATTGAATAGTATCACTTATGGACTGAATGCCTAAATTTTTTTGGGCAAAAATAGGCAAAAAAATATGGTTATAAAAACCCTTTAGTTGTTAATAAACTAGACATATAAGGAGATATATATGAAACGCATAAATACAAAGGCAACGCTTAACCTACAACTGCTAGACGACAGCATCGATTTCTCGTCAAACAAATCGGAAGTTGCGATTATTAACAAAGAAGATTTAGACATACGAATTGCAAAAACTGCTTCCACGCAGGTTGCAATTGTTGGCAGCAAGATTGATTATCTTATTCTTATTGAAAACCACAGCATTGTGACACTTGCAAATGTGAACTTTGAAGACGAACTTGCCGACGAAACAACATTTGTGGAAGGCTCGTTTTTTGTGGACGACAAAGAGTTCTCTCCAGTTGTCTCCTATGGGCGACTGGAACTTATGCTTCCTAAACTCAGCCCAGGAACAACAACGATAGCATATACTGTTATTTGTTAATTAAAAAACGCCGTGTGGCGTTTTTTGTTTACTATTTCTTAAAGTATGCAATTCCCGAAGAACTTGGTCCAACGTGAGTTCCAACTGCTGCTCCGATTGTTCTGATTGTTACATCATCAACATTAAGTTTTTCTTTTGCCATATTTCCAAGCAGTTTTGCATTTTCAATATTATCCCCATGCCCTGCAAAGAACACTTTTTCTAAATCGATTTCATGTCCGCCAGCAATTTTGAAAAGGTCTGACCTTGCTTTTCCAATGCCGATTGATTTTCCAATGTTTGCAAGCATTTTGTCTTTAACCGACATGATTGGTTTAATTCCAAGAAGCCCGCCAATAATCGCCGTTGAAGACTTAAGTCTTCCGCCCATTTTTAGGAATTTTAAACTGTCAACAATTGCAAGAACCACAACTTTTTCTCTAAGTTTTTCTGCTTCTGCCACAGCTTCTGCTGCTGTGTAGCCCAGGTCTCTCATTTTTGCAAGTTCAAACACCAATGCTCCTAGAGCGATTGTCACTGTTTCGCTGTCTATAACATGAAACTTTTTGCCTTGCGCTGCTGGAAGTTCTCTCTTAACACGTTCTGCGTTTGCGTGTGTTCCGCTTAGAGCAGATGAAATTGTTATCATCACAACTTCTGTTTTGTCTATATGTTTTAGCACTTCTGTGTGGATTTGCTCGTCACTCAATAAAGATGTTTTTGGAAGTTCCTTACAAACCACAAGTTTGTCAAAGAATTCTTTTGTTGAAAGGTCAACACCGTCTTTATATGATTCCATTCCAAAGTTGATTCCAAGAGGAATTACTGTGATACCTAGTTCCTTTGCTTCTTTTTGTGAGATGTCGCTTGTTGAATCTGTCATTAAATAAAATTTTGCTTTTTCCATATTTTTCTCCTTATTTCTTAAAGAACACAAGTCCCGATGCATCTGGCCCGATATGTGTTCCGACCGTTGCACCAATGTCCCTTATTTGAACTTCCTTTATTCCAAATTTTTCTTTTGCCATTTTTGCAAGTATGTTTGCGTTTTCAATGTTGTCTGTGTGCCCTGCTAGAAATACTCTATTCGTGTCTATTTCATATTCGCCTATCATTCGGAGCACTTCGTGCCTTGCTTTTGCATAGCCCATCGCCTTTCCAACATTCACAACCACTTTGTCTTGAAGAGAGCAAATTGGTTTTATGTTTAGAAGATTGCCGATGATGAATTTTGTTGGTTTAATTCTTCCGCCCATCTTTAGGTATTTTAATGTATCTATAACAGCAAGTACTTCAACTTTGTGTCTAAGAATTTCCATCTCTTTAACCACTTCCATTGCAGTGGCGCCGTTGTCTCGCATCTTGATTGCTTCAAGAACAAGTGCACCAAGCGAAATTGTTGTCACTTCGCTGTCTACAATGTGAAACTTTTTGCCTTGTGCTTCTGGAAGTTCTTTCTTTACACGCATTGCATTGCCATATGTTCCGCTCATTCCAGAAGAGATTGTTATGAAAACAACTTCTGTTTTGTTGATGTTTTTAAGAACACCTTCGCGAATTGTTTCGTCGCTTATTAGAGATGTCTTTGGAAGCTCTGTGCACTTTCTAAGTTTTTTGAAAAATTCCTTTGTTGTCAGTGTCACGCCATCGATATAAGACTCAGTTCCAAAATTTATTCCAAGAGGCAAAACTGTGATTCCCAGTTTCTTTGCTTCTGCTTGCGAAATGTCGCTTGTTGAGTCCGTCATCAGGTGGAATTTATGGTCTTTCATACACTCTCCTATTAGTAGAATACTGTTTATATGTATTCTCTTATCAGTAGAACTATGAATAAGTATAACATGTCACTTTTAAATGTGTATCAAAAATCGTAAAGAAACTGTCGTTTTTTTCACTTTTTGTGTGTTTTTGTGTTATAATTGGGTATGGAAAATTACATCAGAGGCACAGTTAGGCTTATTGAAGCCGAAATCGGAGAAAAAAAGTCACACGAGATTGTTGGAGACTTTTGGAAAAATTTTACAACAAAGGAAACGTTTGGTCAGTTCTTTGACTCGTTTAGTTATAACGTTATTGTCTTCACACCAGACGGTTCTATGTGTTATGCCAACCGCACGCTATGCGAAAAAATGAATATTCAGAACCCTTTGGAGATTGCTGGAAGATACAACATCTTTAAAGACCCATTCTTTGCAGACAATGTTGATTTACAAGAATTCTTGCAACGCGTTTTTAGCGGTCTTGCTGCAAGCAGAACAAACATCATCGTTCCAGTTGGTCGAATCACGCCAACAAGAAGTAAACCACAAATTGTTATGGGATATCCTATCTTTGATGGTGAGCACAAACTCTCTTATATTGTTATTATATTCCACGATAGCATGCCAAAAGAAAAAGAAGAATTCACTCTTGCAAAAAACTTCATTCATGAAACATGGAGAGAAGAATTTGATTTGGAAAGAATTGCAAAATATATTGGCGTGAGCGAGCGTCATATTCAAAGATTGTTTAAAGAACAAGGCAGCGATACACCGTTTAGTTATTATAAGCTTCTTAAAATCAGAAAGATTAAGGACACACTTCATAAGAAAGAACTAAGCATTGCAGAAGCCTTTGTTGAATGCGGAGTTGATTATAGCGGAACATATGCAGCATACTTCAAAGAGATTGTAGGCATCACACCAAGCGAATATAGAAAGAATTTAGTATAATCAAAAACGCCAGTCGGCG
>WQZR01000080.1 GCA_009780625.1 Bacillota bacterium
CTTGGGCTGATTACACTTCTGATTGGAATATTCATTCCTTCAATCCCAGTGGTGATTGTTGGAGCAGGGCTTATGTTGGTTACGGGAATTATTGCAATGACTCTAAGCAGAAGACTTTCTGGAATGAGAAACATGCAAGACGGGTTCTATAACGACATTGGAACAGGCGGAGAATTTACAGAGCCAGTGGCACCAGTTCAACCAATGGTTGGCGGAAAGTGCACAGGTTGTGGAGCGAATGCAACAGGACAGTTTTGTCCGTTCTGCGGCGGCACCGTTAGATAACGAATTAGTTTTAAGTTATACTTCGTCGAATTAAAAAAATTGCAAGACTTGTGTATATCTAGATACACGGCGTCTCGCAATTTTTTTATTCTTCTTGTCTAACATAAAACTCTCTTCGTTATTATATTAGACAAAAGAACTTAACATCTTGGTTCGCAGCGAGGTTCGCAATTGTCTCTGCCACCGCTAAACAGAAGTGATAGTATGATTAGCGTGCAAATGTCAATTCCTCCACAGCCACCAAAACCTTTTCCACCACCAAAGCCTTTTCCAAATAGGCACTTCAAGATTTCCAGCATAACAATAAGTTCAATGATGCCGCAGAAACCGTCGTTTCGCCCATGTCCTAGACCAAATAACATATTTTGTCTCCTTCTAAATTTTTTCTTATGTATTGAAGCGCGCACTTCTAGTCCATACTATGAAGAGTTTTTGGTTTGGTTACAGGTTAAAACGGTAGCATGTTTTTTTGGTTTTATGCTAAAATTAGTCCTATGAGTAACACACAGTCTATCTTTAAAGTTTACGGAACACAATTTAAAATTGCAGGCTACACAATGAGCGGAATTTTTACAACTGCTTTTATTGTTTTGATGATTATCTTTTTTGCCGCACCAATGACACTTGCAACGTTCTTTGGAAACTATGGTTTCAGAAAAATTGAATTTAATCTATATGCACATGTTTTCAAAAACACAACAGTTATTGAAGAACAGTTCTTTATGTTTGAAAGAGCAATCGACTTAAACAGCCAAGGTGAGATTGTAAGATGGGGTTCGAGGCTTCTTGCATCTCCGCACTATCAAGCCTTTGTTAGAGAACAAGATGAAGAACAAGAAGCAAAGAATGCATATAGAGATGAAAACGGAAATGCAATTCTTAGAGAAGATTTGATTGATAGAGGAATTATGACACTTGAGGGTCTCCAGTTTTTGGACAGAACAAGAATCACAGTTGCCTCTCTTGATAACTATATTCAAAATCAATATGTCAAAGCATTGCTTGGAAAGGGCAGAGTGAACGAGGCAAGAGCATTTGCAGCAGAATCTATGAACGAACATTTAATAGGGCAAAGAGAGCTAAACGCTCAAACGGTGTTCCTATACACAACGATTTCAAACTCTGTAGACTTAAACAGCACAGAAGTTGCAAACCTTATTAAATTCTACGACATGCTTAAAATTGAAATCAGCGAGAAGACACATTTGTTCTTGCATGTAAACAATCCTTCACACGGCCATGTGAGCGAAGAAGACAGATTTGAGCTTATGGTTCTAAACAGAAGAATTAGAGAAGTTGCAGTGGTGCTAGACACAATTCACCAAGGAGCAGTTCCAGACTTTAAGAATACAGAAACAAAATCAAATGCAGCAGAACAAAACCTTAGCAACATTCGAGACAATATGAATTTAGCAATAGTTGACTGGGTTGTATTATAAACAAAAACGCTCTACGAGCGTTTTTTTCTGTATTGACAAAAGTGTATGTGCAAAGGTATAATAGAAGCCAGGAGAAATTATGAGCGATAATATGGACGAAGAAAAAACAGTTGGTCAAATGTGGAGAGAGACAGAGGGAGACGAGTTTTCAGATAACCCTGCGGAGAGATATGTTTTTCTAAAAAAGAAAGTTGAAAGAATGGACCAGTCAGTTTACATTGAAGGAATAAACACAAAAGTTAATGCGGCTGGGGTTGGTTTAAGTTTGCCGGCTATTGGCACAGGCATTTGGCAGTTGATTGAAAACAGCCAAGGTCTTTTAGGTCCAATTCTTGCGGGTGGCGGGGTTGGTTTCCTTTTGATGTGTGGATGTGGTTTGGTGAAGTCTATGGTTAGAAGAAAGAGATTTAAAAACGAAAAGGTTCTGGCAGAAAGAGAACTTGCAGAAAACTTTGATGAGCAAGTTATTCACACAGAAACTATTGGACCTTTCACACTAGCACCAGGAGAAACGAAAACAATCAAGATTGATATTGCAGATAGAATATAAAAAGATGTAGGGGTCGCACCTAAGGGCGACCCTTTTTTATTTTAGTGATATAATATATTATGCATAAAACAGAGAAGCAAAAAGAAAAAGTTATATTGGTGTATATCAACCTAAACAGCAAAGAAGACACAGACGAAGTTTTGGAAGAGCTCTCAGGTCTTGCTGAAGCTTGCAACATGGAAGTGGTTGGAACACTAAGCCAGAATTTAAAGATGCCAGACATCAGAACTTTTATTGGAAGCGGAAAACTTTTGGACCTAAAAGAAATGGCTGAAAGTATGGAAGCAGACAGCGTGGTTTTTGATAACGAACTTGTTGGCAGCCAAATCAGAAACTTGGAAGACGAACTTGGAGTTAGGGTTGCAACAAAGAGCATGTTGATTCTAGACATCTTTGCAAGACGTGCAACAACAAACGAAGGCAAGAAGCAAACAGAACTGGCACAACTTAAATATATGAGAACACGTCTTGTTGGAAGCTATGAGCATATGGGTGGGCAAGGTGGAGTTGGCATGAGAGGACCAGGTGAAACGAAACTGGAACTAGACAGAAGAAACATGAAAGACAAAATTGCAAAGCTGGAAAAAGAATGCGACGAAATTGAAGCGGCAAGGCTTACAGCAAACAAAACCAGAAAACAAACAAACACAAAATCGGTTGTGCTTGTTGGATATACAAACGTTGGAAAAAGCACAATTATGAACAAACTGACAAAAGCAGATGTTTTGGAAAAAGATATGCTGTTTGCAACGTTAGACACAACAACAAGAAAACTGTTTTTGACTTATGAACTTAGCGTAACACTTTCAGACACAGTTGGTTTTATCAAAAACCTCCCGCACGAATTTGTGAAGGCTTTCAAAAGCACGCTTAACGCTGCGGTGGAGGCAGATGTTTTGTTGCTTGTGCTAGATGCAAGCAATAGGCACATTTTGACAGAGTATGAAGTGACAAGACAAGTGCTTGGAGAAATAGGCGCACAGGGCAAACAAATTGTTGTGATTAACAAAACAGACGAAAGACTAGAAGACTCCGAAGCAATTGAACAAATTAAAAAAGAAAGTTCTGGCAGAGTTATTGAGATTTCTGCAAAAACAGGGGCAGGGCTGGAGGAACTTAAGGCTTTAATAACCAATTTTTTAAATAAAGCAAGCAAAATATAGGCAAATTTACTTTATTATGTTTTTAAATCTTATTGCAATATAAGCAGTTTTATTTTGACAAAACCCCTTCAAAATGTTATACCTTTAGTAGAATAAAAGAGAGAGTATTTAGGTTTATTGCATAAAATAAATAAACCAAATATTCGAGGAAGAAAAGGAGAACGATAAAATGAAATTTTTAAGACACCAAATTCTAAAGCAAGTAGAATGGCTAGATAACTCTAACAACACGTTAGTTCATAGATTCCCTATGGATGGAAGAGCTATTCAAATGGGTTCTAAACTTATTGTTAGACCAAGCCAAATGGCAGTCTTTGTTAATAAGGGGCAGGTTGCGGACGTATTCGGACCAGGTACTCACACGCTGAGCACTTCAAACCTACCATTCTTGACAAGCTTACTGTCTCTGCCATTCGGGTTTAGGTCTCCTTTCACATGCGACATATTCTTCGTTTCTGCAAAACAATTCCCTAACCAAAAATGGGGAACTGCAAACCCAATCACAATGAGAGACAAAGAATTTGGAATGA
>WQZR01000081.1 GCA_009780625.1 Bacillota bacterium
ACAGTTGAAAAACCAAGATTACTTTCTTGCATCAACATTTTTTTAAGTTTTCCATCTTCTTTGGCTGTAAATTTAATCATAAATCTAGTTTAACATATATTTAATTTTTTTTGTAGGGGGCGTTGAGACAGCGACCCCTACATTTTTTTCGACATAAAAACATATCTTTAAACATGTTTATAACCCTTGATAAAAAAACATTAAAAATAGCACTAGTTATTATCTTGTGTTTGGCTCTATCTATCTCTTCTTTCTTTATATATAAGGAAGTGGTTAGAAGCGCCAACGCAAATGGCATTGTTATTGTTGTGGACGCTGGACACGGCGGAACAGACACTGGAGTTTCGGGGCGAAACACTGGCATTCATGAAAGTGAAATCAATCTTGCAATTGCCAAGATGCTGCAAGATTTATTGAAGCAACACGGGTTTACAGTTGTGATGACGCGAGATACTAGCGCCGGTTTATATGACGAGTTTCGCCCAGGGTTTAAAATGCAAGATATGAATCGGCGAAAAGCGATTATTGAAAATGCAAACCCAAAGGCAGTTGTTTCTGTTCATCAGAATTCGCTTGGAGATAGGTCTGTCCGCGGGCTTCAAGTTTTTTATAAAAGAGAGTGTGAAGAAAGCAAAAAACTAAGTCAACTGACACGGGAATCTGCACAAACACTTATTCCACATACAAAAGACCGCATTCCTTCTATTGACGCCTATGTTTTGGAAGCAGCACCCAATGCGGCAGGAATTGTTGTTGAATGTGGATTTCTTACCAACCCCGAAGATGAGTTGCTTCTTTCAACTCGCGAGCATCAACAAAAAATCGCTTACGCGCTTTTTGTTGGACTTGTGATGTATTTCAGCTCCTAGTTTTTATACATCTGGACCATTTATTCTTGAGTTTATTTCTCTTTCAAATCTTCCCATTTCTTTTCTGTTGTCATCTGTTATTTCCATAGTCAATTCAACATCACGAACAAGGCTTATTTTAAATTCATCAATTTCACGTCTTAAACCAACAATGTCTTTAAACATAAATATTGTTGTTCCGCCGCCTCCGCAATGTGCTATAGAACTTGGGTGGTTTGAAAGTGTGCGAATGCCATAACCAAACATTCCTTTTTTAAGTTGAGTTATATTGAAAAGTGCTTGCACTTCCTCATCGTTTCTATATTCTTTGCTAAACCAAACAGCAACTTCGCCAAGATTTTTGCCGCCGTTTCTCATATCATCACTGCTTAAATATTGATAATGTTTATAGATTTCGTCTTGCTTCGCTTTTGCTGCTATGTATTCTGGAGTGGTTGGTTCTGCTCTAGTCATAATAGGGTCGAAATCATCAGGCGACGATATTTTTTTTTGGCTTAGTGCAATTCTTTCTTCATCTGTTAATTTTGGTGCTGGTTTTAGTTTTTCTATTTTCATTCTTGTAACAAATGCAACATCGTTTTCTCCAACACGTGCTACTCTTATGATTTCATCTTTTATTTTTCTTGTCATTTTTAGTTGTGCCATATTTCTCTTTTCCTTTTATATATTTCAATTCAAGTTTACCACTTTGTGTTTTAAATTTCAAGACCCAATAAAAAAAACGCTTTCGCGTTTTTTTTATTACTCTATCACATATGGTAGCAGTGACATTTGTCTTGCAGTTTTGATTGCAGTTGTAAGTTTTCTTTGGTGTTTTGCACATACGCCTGTTTGTCTTCTTGGCAAAATTTTTGCGTTTTCTGCAAGGAACTTTCTTAAAACTTGGAATTCTCTATAGTCAACTTCTTTTTGCTCTGCGCAATAGAAGCAAACTCTTTTCTTTCCTTTGCCGCCGCCTTTGCCTTTTGCAAACTTTGGTCTGTCGCCTTCTGCTCTTGGAGCTCTGTCTTTGTTAAATTCTTTTTTAACAAATGGCTTTTTCTCTTCAGTTGCCACTGGAGCTTCTGGTTTTGTTTCAACCGCTGGAGCTTCAACTTTTGGAGCTTTAACCGGCTTTTCTGCTTTAGGTGCAACTGGAGCTTTCTTTTCAACCGCAGGTTTTTCTGCCTTAACTGGCTTTTCAGCTTTTGGAGCTGCTGCTTTTTTTGCTTTTTCTTCGCTCATACTTCCTCCTATATATATTTTATATAAAAAATTTGTTTTAATTAAAACGGTAGGTCATCGTCTTCAACCGGCTCAAGTTCGCTTGGAGCGTCTTGTTTATAGCTTGGTTCTGCTTGGTCCCCACCTTCGCCTCTTGGCGATAAAAATGTAACGTTTTCTGCTTGAATATCTACGGCTCTTCTTTTGATGCCGTCTTTATCTTCGTAGTTTCTTATTTGAATGCTTCCTTCAACGCAAACTTTTCTGCCTTTAGCTAGAAACTTTTGGCATAGGTCTGCAAGGCTTCTCCATGCAACGCAGTCGAAGAAATCAACTTCTTTAACTCCATCTGCATTTGAAAATCTTCTTTGCACAGCGATGCTGAATCTTGTGTATGCAATTCCGCTTCCTGTTGTGCTTGTTTCTGGGTCTCTTGTTAAATTTCCAATCAATATAACTTTGTTCATTTGATACATCTTCCTTTAGCTACTTATATTTTAATTATTTCTTTTCTGTTGTTTTTTTAGTTGCAGGTTTTGTTGCTTTTTCTGCTGCTGGTTTTGCTTCTGCTTTTGCAGGTGCTTTCTTTTCAGCAACTGGTTTTGCCGCTGGCTTTTCTGCCTTTTCAGCTTTTGGAGCAACTTTTGTTTCTACTTCAGCTTTTTCAACTTTAACAACTTTCTTCTTTGCTTTTGCCGGTTTCTTTGCTTTAACTGGAGAAACTGTGTGGCGAATAACTTGTTCAAGAAGATTCATTTCTTTAATAAGTTTGTTTGGCACTTCTGGTTCTGCAGTGAATGTCATCAAAACATAATAGCCTTTAGGTTTATAGTTAATCTCGTAAGCAAGTTGTTTAAGCCCCCATTCATCAACTTTGATGTTTGTTGCTTTTTGCTTTTCAAGAAAACCCGAAAACCTTGCAATCAACTTCGCACGCGCCGCTTCAGTTGCGTCTTGGTCGATTATGTATAACATTTCGTATGTTCTCATTTTTTCTACCTCCCTATGGTCTCTGTCGGCCAGCCTCTATTTAAAAAATAAAGCCAGCAAGCAGGCTTAGATATAGTACCATTATTAGGTAGTTTTGGCAAGGCTTTAGGCTCATAAAAAAGACGGTTTAGACCGTCAAATTTTTAGTCGCTTTTTATATTCTTAAACCAAGTGCTTCGCGCATTTGTGCGTATTTCATTCTTGCAAGGCGTTCGGCTTTTTGTTTTCCGGCTTCTAGAATTTGGTCTAGGCTTCCGTTTAGAATAATCGCTGCATAGTTTGTTTGAATCTCAGAAAGTTTCGCCCAAACTGCGTCCGCCACCGCGTTTTTAAGTTCTCCATAGTTACTGTTTTTAAACGTTTTTGCAGCTTCAACTGGAGTTATATTCTTAAACCCTGCATAGATTGAAAGCAGATTTGAAACACCCGGTTTCTTTTTTGGGTCAAATTTAACTTTTGCGTCGCTGTCCGTAACTGCCCTTGAAATCTTCTTTCTCACTGTTTTTTCGTCGTCAGAAAGCATAATCACGCCGTTTAGAGTTTCGTCACTCTTAGACATCTTCTTAGTTGGGTCTAGCAAATCATAAATCTTTGCTGTGTTTTCGTTAATCAATTCTTGTGGAACGATAAAAAGTTTGCCATATTTTTTGTTCATTCTTTCTGCTGTGTTTCTTGCAAACTCCAAATGTTGTTTTTGGTCTTTTCCAACTGGAACATAATCTGCGTCCATTGCTAAGATATCTGCAGCCATCAAACTTGGGTAAGAAAACAATCCTGCACCAAAAAGTTCGTTCTTTGCGGACTTATCTTTGAATTGTGTCATTCTAGAAAGTTCGCCAAATGGTGTTTGAGTTTCCAAAATCCAACTGATTGCAGGAATAACTTCGATGTCTGATTGAA
>WQZR01000082.1 GCA_009780625.1 Bacillota bacterium
AACTGAATGCCTTTTGGGGATGTGTATATTCTTAGTGCTTTTCGTTTAGGGTCGATTTTGTTTATTGCATCGTATATTGGCTGACACATAAGAAGCATGCCCTTTCCGCCGCCATATAGAGTGTCGTCTACTTTCTTGTGTTTGTCTGTTGAATAGTCTCTAAAGTTGACGATGTCTATAGAAATCCTTTTGGCATCTTCTGCCCTTTTTAGAATGCTGCTTTTTAGAACATCAAAAACTTCTGGAAAGATTGTTAGAATTGTAAATTTCATATAAAAATATTATAGCATGAAAAAAGCGCCCGAAGGCGCTTTTGGCAAGTACATTATACTTATTGGTTTCTTGCTTGAGCAATTTTGATTGCTTCGAAGTTTTTGCCTTCAAGTTGTTTTGCTGCAAACACTGAGAACTCATAAGCTCCCATCATTGCAAGCTTAACAGTAATCTTTCTGCCTTGCTTTGAAACAAATCTTAGAACTCTGTTTTTTCCTTGTCCGCCAGCCATAACTTGAGTTAGGTCTTGCCACTCAATAACTTTAACTTTAGCAGCGAATCTGTGTTGGTATAGCCCTCTTGGGTTATACTCAATTCTGTCGAATTTAACGTTGATGTCTAGAACTAGTTTAGCCACGATGCACAGAAGTGTTGCGATTGCAAAACTTAGTGTGATGACTGCGTCTACTGCACATAGATATAGAATCAGTGCTGTCAGACCTAGAACGATTAGACCAAATGTGTAGTATTGATGTTTAACATCTCTGTCGTGTCTTAGAACTTTGTGAAAGAACTCGTCTTTTGCATAAGTTGGAACAAAGACTCTCCTTGAGAAGAACACCACAATTAGACTTGCAACAATAGCAATCAGAAGTAGAACACCAACAACACCGAATGCGATTTCCATTGAGTGTGGATATGCCTGTACTGCTGCCCATGCGTTTTCAAATATTTCTCTCATATTTTGTA
Source organism: Bacillota bacterium (assembly GCA_009780625.1). Taxonomy (GTDB): domain Bacteria; phylum Bacillota; class Clostridia; order Christensenellales; family UBA1242; genus WQZR01. The sequence goes on from WQZR01000082.1 coordinate 964, forward strand.
CCTTCCTTTTCTCTTTTCTAGTATTATATTACCACAAAACGAGAAAATTCAAAATTAAAACATCTAAAATCGACTACTGTTTTTTGCCCAAAATACAGGTTTTTAGGGAGATTTTTAAGCGTAGAAGGTTTGTTGCTAGGTTAGGAAGTCGAGTTTTTTAGATGCGACGCGTATATGGACATACGCTAGCATTTAAAAGACGAAGGCTGACAACACATAGCACAAAACCAGCACGATTAAAGCAATATGCAGATAATTCCGCCCTTGCCTTCATTGACAATTTTCGTTGTTGTTTTTCTAAGTTTTTCCCTGGCGTTGTGCGGCATTGTGTTCACCTTTCCTTCAAGCCCTTCTATTGCAAGCGTGTCTAGGCTTTTGCCGAAGATGTTTGTTTGCCAAAGTTCTTCTTTTGAGTTCTCCCATTTTTCCAACATTTCTTTCACAAGTTGTTCGCTTTGCTGTTCTGTTCCAAGAATTGGGGTGACTTCTGTTTCGACATCAATTTTAGTTATGTGAAAACTTGGTGCTCTTGCTTTAAGCCGAACACCAAACCTTCCACCTTGTTTTAGGATTTCTGGTTCTTCCAGGCTTAGAGCACTTCCAATCGGCATGCTGATTCCATAGCCAACTTGTTCTGCTTCGTCGAAGGCATTTTTTATTAGGCTGAAGCGTTTGCTTGATTCGCTCATATTTTTCAGAACTGAAATCAATCCGAACTCGTCTGCAATTTCCATTCCAACTTGACTAGAAACAACTTTAAAAAACAAATGAGGTTTAGCCAGAACTTCAAACAGCACTCTTCCGTCGTCCATAAAGACTGATGGTGGGTTTGAAGTTTCGAAGTTTTCGTGAGTTTCAAAAAGACTTATTCCTGCAAAATCGTTTATTCTTCTTGCATTTGTTGTTTTGGTTTTAAGTTCCAAAATAATTTCAGAAATAAATGGACTGTCAACTGTCAACGCTTCTAGAAAAGAAGGCAGTTTGACATCAACTCTGTTTAGAGGAAATTCTGATAGAAGTGTTCTGAAGATTTCTATTATGTTTCCTTCACTCATCTTTTCTGCATCAAGCAGCACAACTCCAACTTGGTGTTTGAGTTCTAGGCTCTTTTTTAGTCTGATTGCTTCATCGCTTTCTGGTCTTGTGCTGTTTACCACAATGCAAAACGGCTTGCCGATTGCTTTAAGCTCGGCAATTGTTCTGTCTTCTGCATCAATATAGTTGTTTCTGCTAAGCCCCGTTTTTATGCTTCCATCAGTTGTGACAACCAAAGCCACGGTGCTGTGTTCTCTGATTACTTTCCTTGTGCCAATTTCTGCAGCAAGAGAAAACGGAATGTCTTGCTCTCCCCATGGGGTTTTCACCATTCTCTCCTGTCCATCTTCTGCTCCGCTCATAGCACCTTCCACCATAAAGCCAACACTATCTACAAACCTTAGGTTTGCTTTAATCTGCCCGTCGACTGTTATGCGGACTGCTTTATTTGGAACAAAGCGTGGTTGTGTTGTCATCACGGCTTTTCCGTCTCCACTTTGCGGAATTTCATCTATCGCTCTTTGCCTTTCGTGTTCGTTTTCAATCTTGTCTATAAGATTGTTTTTTAGAAAGTTTGCAATTATGGTGCTTTTGCCTGTTCTTACAGGTCCAACAACGCCAATATAGATATCGCCATTTGTTCTTGTGGCAATATCTTTGTATACATTAAATGTTTGTTGCATTTTGTTTCTCCTTATATATTTTGCATGACTAAATATATGAGGCGAATATTTAATATTAGAATTAAAAAAAGGACGCTAGTCCTTTCTAAGTTTTTTTGCAAAGGCACTTCGAAGCCTTAGTCTGTTTTCTGTTCCAATCAACATCTTTATGATGTTTGGATAGTGCATTGCCCAAGTCAGAATGAAAATCACACATAAGCAAACAAGAACCTGAACATTTCCAACGTTTTCTAGAGCGGCATAGCACACAAGCCCTGCCATAAAAATTAGACTTACAATTGCACCATATTCAAATGCCAAAAGCCCAAGAACTGCCAAAATGAAACATATTCCTGCAACAATTGGGTTGGCAACCACAAACACGCCAAAGCTTGTTGCAATTCCCTTTCCACCTTTAAACTTATAAATAAGCGGGAAGCAGTGTCCAATAACTGCGATTGTTCCAAAAATAAACAATGCTTCTGTTCCAAAACCGTATATTGGTCCGAAAACAAATAGACCAATCATTGCAGGCAATGAACCTTTAAGTGCATCAAGTCCAAGTGTCAAAAGCCCAAACTTAAGCCCAAAGTTTCTATACATATTCATTGTGCCTGGGTTGCCACTTCCTTTTTTTGTTATATCGTCTTTTAGAACAAATTTAGAAATAAGCTTTGCAAAGTTTAAGTTGCCCAAAAAATAACTGAATATTGAAACTATAATGATGCTAAACCAAAACCAAAACATTATCCGTATACGTTCTCCTCGTTTCTATTTGTGAGTTCAATTCTTATTGGTGTTCCCATAAAGTCTTTTGCCTTTCTGATAAAGTTCTCTATGTATTTAACATATGAGTCTTGTGCCAGTTCCCTGCTGTTTACAAACAACTTGAATGTTGGTGGGTTTGTTTTTGTTTGTGTTGCATAGAGCAGTTTGAGCCTCTTGCCTTTATCACTTGGCGGTTGAACCAGCCTGAACGCATCTTGAAGAATTTGGTTTAGTGTTCCTGTTGAGATACGCTGGCTTGCATTATTATAAACCTTATTGGCAACTTTCACAACTTCTTCGCACTGTCTTCC
>WQZR01000083.1 GCA_009780625.1 Bacillota bacterium
ACCAAAACCCTGACCTCCACCAAAGCCTCCAAAAGGGTTTCCTCCACCAAATGGGTTGCCACCAGCGCCCTGACCTAAGCCTGCGTCTCCAAACTGGTCATAATTCTTTCTGGTCTTTTCATCAGATAATGCTTCATAGGCTTTGTTGATTTCAACAAATTTTTCGTTTGCGCCTGGGTCTTTGTTTATGTCTGGGTGATATTGCTTTGCTAGCTTTCTATAAGCCGACTTAATCTCGTCTTGTGAAGCATTTTTTGAAACACCCAAAACATCATATAAACTTTTACTCATTATGAATTCCTTTAATCGAAATGTAGGGGTCGCATCACTATGCGACCCACACGGGCTGCATAGTGATGCAGCCCCTACAATTATTCTTCTTTGTTTTCAGTTTCTTCTTGTTGCTCGCCTTGACCTTCTCCACCTTGTTGCCCCTGTTGATAGAACTTAGAGAAAATCTCATTAGACTTCTCAAGCATCTGGTCGTATGCTTTTTTAACTGTGTCATGGTCTTCGCTTTCAAGCGTTCCACGCACTGCAGCAATTTCGTCTTCAAGAGTTTTCTTCTCGTCTTCTGAAATCTTGTCTGCATAGTCTTTCATGTTCTTCTCAATTCCATAGCACATGTTTTCTGCTTGGTTCTTAAGTTCAACAAGTTCTTTTTTCTTTTTGTCTTCTTCTGCAAACTTCTCTGCGTCTTTAATCGCTTTGTCGATGTCAGAATCGTTTAGGTTAGACGAAGATGTGATTGTCACCCTTTGCTCTTTGCCTGTTCCTTTGTCACGTGCTGAAACGTTCACAATTCCGTTAGCGTCAATTTCAAACGTAACTTCAATTTGTGGAACACCTCTTGGTGCTGGTGGAATTCCGTCTAGGTTAAATCTTCCAATCAGCTTGTTGTCTCTTGCCATTTCTCTTTCACCTTGATACACAACAATATCAACCGCTGGTTGGTTGTCTGCCGCAGTTGAATACACTTGGCTTTTCTTTGTTGGAATTGCGGTGTTTCTTGTGATTAGTTTAGACATAACCCCACCCAGTGTTTCAATTCCTAAACTTAGTGGTGTCACGTCAATCAGAACAACGTCTTTAACATCTCCTGCAAACACACCTGCTTTAATTGCCGCACCCATTGCAACACACTCGTCTGGGTTGATTCCCTTAAACGGCTCTTTGCCCAGTGCTTTTTTCAATTCTTCTGCAACAAGCGGTATTCTTGTCGAACCACCCACAAGAATAACTTTAGCCAAATCGTCTGATTTAACTTTTGCATCTTTCATTGCTTTTTGAGCCAGTTCAACTGTTTCCTTGATATGCTTTTCAATAAGTGAATTGAATTTTGCTCTTGTGATTTCCATCTCAAGGTTCTTTGGTCCTGTTGCGTCCACCGCAATAAACGGAAGGCTTACAGTTGTTTTTGTTGTTGCCGAAAGTTCAATCTTTGCTTTCTCTGCTGCTTCTTTAATTCTTTGTTTTGCAACCGTGTCTTTAGACAAATCAATTTTGTTTTGTTTGTTGAAATCGTCAATAATCAATTTTTCAAGTTCAGCATCGAAGTTATCTCCACCAAGTTTGTTGTTTCCTGTTGTTGCCATAACCTCAAAAACGCCATCACCAATTTCAAGAATTGAAACGTCAAACGTTCCACCACCAAGGTCATAAACAAGAACTTTTTGGTTTCCACCACCTGCTTTGTCTAGCCCATACGCCAGAGCAGCCGCAGTTGGCTCGTTTATGATGTTTAGAACATCAAGACCTGCAATCTTTCCAGCGTCTTTTGTAGCCTGACGTTGTGCGTCTGAAAAATATGCTGGAACGGTTATAACTGCTTGCTTCACTGGTTGACCTAAATATGCTTCAGCGTCTTGCTTAAGCTTTGCTAGAATCATTCCAGAAATTTCTTGTGGGCTATATGTTTTGTCGCCAATTTTTGTTTTGTGGTTGCTTCCCATTTGCGTTTTGATTGAAGCAACTGTTGTGTCTGGGTTTGTCACGGCTTGTCTTTTTGCTGAGCCGCCAACCAGACGCTCTCCGTCTTTTGTGAAACCAACAACCGAAGGAGTTGTTCTTTGCCCTTCGCTGTTTGTAATAACAACCGGCTCTCCGCCTTCCATAACTGCAACGCAGCTATTTGTTGTTCCTAAATCTATTCCTATAATTTTACTCATTTTTGTTATTCTCCTATTTTTTTATTATTTTGAAACGCGTACCATTGAGTAGCGTATAACTTTGCCATGTAACTCATAGCCAGTTTGATATGTTTCTAAAATTGTGTTTGGTTTTGCCTTTTTGTCTTCTGTTGCCATAATTGCGTTATGAAAATCTGCATTGAAAACTGTTCCAACTTTTGAGTCTATTTCTCTAATTCCAAGACCCGCAAGTGTTGCCTTCATGTTCTCCATAATCGCATTCATGCCTTCTGCTGCTTTTTTGTCAACAATCACAGCCATAGCCTTTTCAATGGCATCCATTGTTGGCAAAAACTTTTCAACAACAGCAATGGTTGAAAAAACCGCTAAATCTTTTCTTCTTGCCTCTTGTTGAACTTTGTAGTTATGAAAATCTGCCATGGTTCTTCTTGCAACATCTTCCCAGTTCGGGTCGCTCTGAGGCGCAACCCCTACAGGGTTACAAGCACAATCATCTCCACAGTTTATTTTTTCTTCACAACCACATCCACATTCGTCTTTTTTCTTTGACATATTTTCTCCTTAATTTCTTGTCATAGCTAGAAGCACAGACGCAACCTTCACATAGTCAACTCTTTTTGGAGCGACTACCGCCAAGTTTGCAACTCTAACCCCAGCAATTTCAAGTCCAGTTTTTATCACCGTTCCATCTTCTTTCACTCGAATGTCAAGTGGGTTGGTTTCTGGCCCGGCTCTAATCTCAATTGCATCTTTTGCAATGTCGTCTTTAAACACGTCAGCAGTCTCAATATATTCCACAAGCTTGATTGCTTCTTTTTCAGTTTTTTCGTCAACCGTTCCAAGAAGTTTTGTTGTTCCTGCCTTATATGTTTCACGCTTTAGATTTTCAAGATATTCCTTAAGCATCACAGCAACTTTTTTATAGATTAAAACATAGTTGATTAGAGTCTCGTTCATTTCTTTTGCCATTTCAGAAACGGTTTCAATAAGTTCCTTAATAGTTTTGTCTCTAAATGCATTTGTCAATGAGTTTGAAACATCTCTTAAACTCTCTTCGTTCATGCCGTTTTCTAAATCAATAAAGATTGGGTCAATAAGACCACAGTTTGTTTCAATCAAAACAATTGCCTGTCCACCAAGCAAAAGTGAAAGTTTTATGTTTCTTATAACAATATGTTCAACGCCATCAATTGAAATAACAACTGGATAGTTTGTTTTCTGACTTAAAGCATTTGCCGTTTCTCTAAGCACCGCAGAAACATACGACGCAGATTTTGTAAACTTGTTCACTGCCTCGTCTATTTCCTTTGGCTTCTTTGGCATTGTCTTAACTAAGTGCTCAATAAAAAGAGAAAGACCCTTATCTGTTGGAAGCCTTCCCCCGCTTGTGTGTGGTTTTGTAAGATAGCCCATTTCTTCTAGGGCTGAAAGTTCGTTTCTGATTGTTGCGCTTGAAAGGTTCTTTCCGTCCAACGCTTCCATGGCAAGTTCTTTAGATGAAACAGGTTGTCCACTTTCAATGTAGGACTTAACACTTCCAAACA
>WQZR01000084.1 GCA_009780625.1 Bacillota bacterium
TCCAACAAGAAGTGCAGCATTTCCTGTGTGTATTTGCTCGCTTCCATCTCGTGTTAGAAAGAACCCAATGTTGTCTCTAACTAAAAGCAGTGTGTTGTAGTTATTATATACATGCACATCATAAGTCACATTTGGAATATTCGTTGAATCGTTTCCAAACCCATTTGAACGAGATACAGTGTTCTCACCCACAACCCAGAAACCATGTCTTAGAGCGCTGCCTGCTGGTGTGTATTTGAAATCAAAGTTGCCGTTTTCTTCAAATATCCACACCCCATCAACATAGTTATCCACCACAGGGTTTGAAACAGCAACAATTGTCCAACTGCCAACCATAATCTCTGCAAGTGTTGGTTCTGGCGGACAAGGACCAATTGGACCGCGGTCTCCGTCACCAAAACATCCTACAAAAAGCAGGCTGAATATAACTAAAATTGGTAATACAAGAATTTGAGTAAATTTTTTCATAATTCCTCTCTCCCTTAAATCTCAATTTACCAGTATAACATAATATCGTGCTATAATTATATTTAGTATTTAGAATATGGAGATGTAAGTATGAAATGGCAAAATGTTTATGTTTTTATAAGTAGTACATTTAAAGACATGCACGCGGAAAGAGACTATTTGGTTAAATATGTCTTTCCAGAATTAACTGAATGGTGTAACGAAAGAAAAATTAGATTATTCGACATAGACCTTCGTTGGGGTGTTACTGAAGAAGACTCCATGAAGAACAAACTTGCAACAGAAATCTGTTTAAAGAACATTGATAAATGTCGCCCGTTCTTCCTTTGTTTTCAAGGGCAAAGACGTGGTTGGGTTCCAGAAGAGGCTGACATTCCAGAATCGACTCTAAAAGCCTACCCAAAACTTAAAGCAGAAATTGGAAAACGTTCTGTTACGGAAATGGAAATTCTGCACGGTGTTTTCTCTCCATATCAAGAAGGACATAAGAAAGTGGCTCACCCACTGTTTTTCTTTAGAGACCCTTCATATCTAAAAGACATTGGAAATGAAAAACTTAGAACTCGTATCTTTGGAGACCACAACCCAAACAACCCACAACTTGAAGAACTCCAAAAAAAGAAACAAGCAGAGTTTCATAAAGAAGTTAAAAAGAAGTTTGGAAACTGCCATAACTACACCGCCACCTTCGACCCAAGCGTTCACTCCCCAGAACTTGAAAACGACTGGCTTGGAAAAGATGTTGCCGAAGGTAGACTTACAAACTTTCAAGTTGGAGGCAAGCCTCTTAAAGATATAATCATTTCAGAATTTAAACGAGTAATCACTGCTGAACTTAAAGTTCAGGCTGAAAAGATTGAAGGTTTAGATGAGCAAGAAACAACTCTAAAACTTCAAGAAGAATATCTATTCAGTATTTCAAATGATAGTTATATCGAAGACGAAGACGCAAGAAAAGCAGTTTTGGACGCTGTAGATGGCACAGGACGCAAACTGTTCCTTCTCTCTGCAGAAGCAGGTTCTGGAAAGAGCACATTTATGGCAAAGAGAATAGCAGAGTTTTCTAAACGTGAAGACTGCATTGTTATGTATCGCTTTCTTGGAACTGGTGCAGGTTGCGACACAGTTTCTGATTTGCTTACATCAATAAAATATCAAGCTGAAAAACTAGGTTTGATGGAAGAAGAAAAGAAAGATGCAAGAACTGCTGGAGAACCTGAAGCATTTTATTTCTCTAGACTACATAAAAAAATTGAAACCCCATACAACAGAATTAAAGATGTTTATGAAGATTTAAAATACATATTCAACTTTATTCTAAAGCAAGCTGCAAAAAAGGGAAAGAAAGTTATCTTATTCCTAGACGGCTTAAACCAAATCAGTGAAAGGCTTAGTTTCGATTTTGACTTCCTAAATGTCACTTGCCCACCTAATGTTAGAGTTGTTGCGTCTGTCAAGAGTGGAAGTGAAAACGCAACAAAGTTTTTGGAATCTAAAAAGAATGCAAATATATATCAACTTAACACATTTGGAAAAGACGAAATCAAACTGAAGCTGATTGACGGTCATCTATCGCAATATCTTAAGGCTTTTGACGAAAAACAATCTGCAATTCTTCTAAACAAAAAGAGTTCATCAAACCCTCTATATCTTGCTGTTGTTCTAAACGAAATGAGACAGTTTGGTGCATACGACGATGTTAAGTTGAAACTTAATTCCTTCGGCGACTCTCCGCACGATGCCTTCATCACAATGCTTGGAAGTTGCCAAACTGAAACTCAATATACACCAATTCCACCTGCTGATGTCATTCCTTTATTCTTCACTTCTCTTGCTGCGTCAAGACGTGGACTCAGCAAAACGATTTTGATTAAACTATTCAAAAAACAATTTAAAGAAACATATACAGAAATTCAAATTGAAGAAGCACTTAACTTCTATCTTCATAGATTTAGACCATACATTGTTCAGATTGAAGGACGCTTCACAATTCTGTTTGAAACCCTAACAATTGCAATTAAAGAATTCTATAAAGAACTGATTGAAAAAATTCACACATACCTAGCCGACATTCTTAGATATGAAACAACTCTTTCTCCTAAAAATGAAGATGACATATTTGCCATAAAAGAATATTTCTATCACTTCCATAGAGCGTCATATGACGAAGCACTTAAACTTCTAAGCGACTATTCTTTCCTTCAACACAAAATTGCACATGTTGGAATTAAATATCTGATGGAAGACTATAAACTATACGGCAAAGAAAATCTTCCAAGAACTGCAGCAAGATTGTTTAGAGGTTTTAAAATAGACGAAAAGATTCTAAACAAAGACAACCTAACAGCACAATTGTGGCTTCGCTTTGGTGGAGACGACGATGAAGGCATTCAAGAGATTATCAAACTTGCAGAAAAAGATGCCCCTGCCCTTTGGCTTAAGGCAAAAAAAGCAGACAGCGAACGCGCATGGAATGTTGTAAGCCTTTCAAGGTCACTTCCAAAACCAATGGGCACACCTTTCAAATGTGTTGCAGAAACTGGAACACACTATGTTCTTTTCCAAGGCAACGATATTATGGACGTTTCAACAAAACCTGCTGAAATGATTTTGCTTTATAAACGAAATCTTGCAGTTGCCGACATTGTTCATTTCACTCACCCAGTGACAAATATTGAAATGTCTGGAAGATTTATTGTTGCGCGTGGAAAGAACTATTATTCTATATACGACCCTGCACATATGTGCGTGGCAGAAACTGTGTGTGTGAGAAAACTTATGAGAGAACTTCTGCCTGATGAAAAGAGCATTCAAAAGAAAGGTTGGGATGTTGGTGGCATGGAAGTTATTGTAAACGACCCAGGCGGAACCAAACCAATCAGAATCCATTTTGTAGCCTCAGTTGGTTTTGGTGAAAGATTGACCGTTGGCTATACAGCCGGAAAAAAGGACTATAAATTCCACTATAAAGAAGTTTTCGAAGATGATGACGAAGAAGACACAAACAAATGCACCTCTCCTTTTGCTCTTTGTGGCAAATGGCTGTTCTCCGAAGACGCAATCATCGACGCTCAAACAATGAAAGTTGAAGGAAACGTTCACGACATCATTCCAGCAAAAGAACAAAACAACCACCTTTCCCTACTTTCTAAGCCTGTGCTTTTTGCAAACAAAATTTATTTTGGAAGACTTATTATGAACGCAGCA
>WQZR01000085.1 GCA_009780625.1 Bacillota bacterium
GCAGCTTTAATTGTGTTAGACATAAGCATTGCAACCGTCATTGGTCCAACGCCTCTTGGAACAGGGGAGATATAGTCAACACAATCACACACTTCTTCAAAACAAACATCGCCACAAATCTTTTTGTCTGCCAGTCTGTTGATTCCAACGTCAATCACAACAGCACCTTTTTTTACATGGTCTTTTGTGATTAGTCCTGCCTTACCAACTGCAACAATAAGAATATCTGCTTTTTTTGTATGTTCTTTCAAATCTTTGGTGTAGATATGACAACTTGTGATTGTTGCATTCTTGTTTAGAAGCATAATCGCCATCGGCTTTCCAACAATGTTCGAAGCTCCAACAATTGTTGCATTTTTGCCTTCAATAGAAACACCCGCAACTTCCAGCATTTTCATAACCCCAACCGGAGTGCATGGAAACAAACCATCTTGCTCTCCAATTGTAAGTTTACCCATATTTTCCGGTGTGAAACCGTCCACGTCTTTTTTAGGGTTAATAAGTGAAATAATCTTCTGCTTATCAATATGAAGAGGCAAAGGAAGTTGAACAAGAATGCCATCAACTGTTTTGTCTTTATTTAACTTATTGATAAGTGCCAAAACTTCTGCTTCGCTTGCACATGCTGGTCGCTTGTGCACAAAACTTTCAATTCCAACTCGTGCGCATGCATTTGTTTTATATCGAACATAAATTTCGCTTGCTACGTCATCTCCAACCAAAACCACCGCCAGACCTGGCTTTCTTTTGTGCTTAGCAGAAAACTTAGAAGCGTCCTGTTTAACTTCTTCCAAAATTCTATCTGCAATCTCTTTCCCGTTTATGATTTGAGCCATAGGGTTATTGTAGCATACTATGGTATACTTGAAGTATTAATAGTTTAGGAGAGAATATGAAGTTTTTAAAGAAATTTTTGGCTTTACCAGTTTTCTTAATTGCATTTAGTATGCTTCTAGTTGCTTGCGGAGGTGGAGGCAACGGCGGCGGAGGCGGCGGTGGTGGCGGAGGCGGAACAACCTACACCGTAACAGTGACAGCAGGTCCAAACGGAACTGCATCTGCAAACAAAATAACAGGGGTTGCAACAGGTGAACAAATCACCTTGACAATCACTCCAAATCTTGGTTTTGAACTTAACGCAATAGCAGTAACAGCTGGCGGCGTTTCAGTTTCAGATAACAAGTTCACAATGGGAACAGCAAACGTTGTGATTAGCGTAACATTCAAAACAGAAGGCACAGAAGGTCTAACAGGTGGCGACACAGAAACTCCACTTGCTCTAGGCATAATGGACGGAGTTTGGCTACAAGGCACAATGACTTCTGGTCAACAATGGATTTTCTATACAGAAAACAGAATGTTGGGTCGTGCATATGAAGGCAGATGGGCTGAGTGGCAACTGGGCTACTGGATGCTGAATGGCGACAAGTTGACAATAGATATGAACTATGGCAACGTTGAAACTGTGACAATGAACATATCAGGTGACACAATGACATGGACAGACTTGCAATGGACAGGCGGAGTTGGAAGCATACCAATGACACGTATGGCAGACACTGGCGGAATTGTTGCTGTTGGTGTTTCACCGTATCTAGTAACAAAACTAAATGTTGGAGACACACTTCAACTTTCTCACTTTGTTATTGGTGGAACTAATCCAAGCCAATCTGTAACATGGCACTCAAACAACACAGATATGGCAACAGTTGATGCAAATGGTCTTGTGACGATTGTAGGTGGAGGTTGGGCAGACATTTTTGCAACATCAACCGTAAATCCAGATGCTTTCGGTGTTTCAAGAATTGATACATACGACGACACTTGGGACTTTATTCAAGATGTTATGACCGATGTCTATAATTTAGATTTAGAAGTTGGCGTGTCAGAAGAATTTGGCGTTGGGGTAATAACCCGTGGCGAAATTGAAGCACCACTTGATTGGGACTTCCAAGCTTGGACTTTTGACGGTATAGAAATAGAAGACCCTGCAAGCATTGAAGTTCAAATAACAAAAATAGGCATAGAGCATATAGAAGACAACGAATACGTAACGATATATAGAGTTACGGTGACTGTATTTGAAGAAGGCTATTTCTACTTATATCTTGAGAGCGGTTTTACAGGCACAACTGTAAACATTACTGCAACACATGAATATTTCGAAGTTACATTTAAAATGCTATTAAATGACGAGAGAGAAGACTATATAGATGTCACACATGTTATCAAAGGCGAAAAGGCAATAGCGCTCGACCTAGAAGAATATGGACTAGACGAACTTGATTTCCTTGGATGGTTCACAGAAAAAACTGGAGGCGTTGCGTTCGACTTCAACACGCCAATCACAGAAGATACAACAATCTGGGGAAGATTTGAAGGTGAAGACCTAGGTGGAAACCTTGGAGATATCAAAGACTTATTCCCTGGCGACGGTGAGGGTGGCATTGTAGATGAAATAATAACTAATGGCACTCCACTTGAAATTGGGGGAGAGTGGAAAACTGCAGATGGTCAAACTAGTTACTTTTTCATCTTTAATGCGTTTGCTATAGCAGAAAATATGACTCAAATCGGTGGCGGAACTTGGGTTGGAGTTGCAATAGAAAACACAAACCTGGGTCTATTGATTTTGGTAGACGGCGAAACACAAACTGTTTATATGACGATGCTAGAAGGAAACACATTGACGCTTATGGAATTTGACATGGAAGATGGTGAGCCAACTGGAAACACAATAGTTCTTACAAAAGTAGTTTAGGAAAACAAAAACGGCAAACAGCCGTTTTTTTCTTGCCTTGATATGTTAATATTATATATAAATGAAAAAACAAATTTACGACATTATTGTAATTGGTGCAGGGCATGCTGGAGTGGAAGCGGCTCTTGCTTGTGCTAGGCTTAAAAAGAAAACCCTGATGCTTACCGTCGATGTAAACAACATCGCTTTTTTGGCATGCAACCCTTCAATTGGCGGAACCGCAAAGGGGCAAATCGCAAGCGAAGTTGATGCCCTTGGCGGAGAGATGGGCAAAGCCGCCGACGCCAGCACAATTCATAGACGAGTTTTAAATCAGAGTAAAGGCCCAGCAGTTTGGAGTTTACGTGCACAAGTTGATATAGATAAGTATCATGCTTATATAAGAGAAGTGGTTTACAACCAAAAGAACCTAACAGTAATGCAAGGCGAAGTTATTGAGATATTAACTGTAGGGGCTAGCCACCTGGGTAGCCCTAATACAGAAGGGTCGCGCGGGTGCCCGACCCCTACAATCGCAACAGGCATCAAACTCCGCACTGGCGAAACCTTTTCCGCAACCGCAGTCGTTGTTGCTGCAGGTGTATATCTAGATTCCAAAATATTTTGTGGTGACGATATTCGCGAAGCCGGTCCTGCAACATTTGCTGGAGCATATGGGCTTTCAAAAAACTTGGAAGCACTGGGGCACAAACTTTCTCGCTTCAAAACCGGCACGCCGCCAAGAGTAGACAAAAACACAATAAACTATAA
>WQZR01000086.1 GCA_009780625.1 Bacillota bacterium
ATGCTTAGAAAAGCACTTAGCATTGAGGTTAAGAGAAAATATCAACATGTGTGCGATATTGTTGAAGCCAGTGCAAAGACATATGTTGGGCACCCAAGCCTAAGAAAACTTGTTGAAGGCGAAGACGGCAAAACAACGGTTTTTGTGATTGCTGGGCAGAGTGCAGTTGGAAAGTCTAGCACGGTGAATGCACTTTATGGACTGAACATCAAAGAAGGCGAGCTTAGCGGAAAGATTATGCGTGGAAAAAACACCACAACAAAATCATATTTTCACATCACGCCAAATGGAAATCTTCTTGCAGACAGCCCAGGGTTTAGTTTGATTGATGTTGCAAAGATGGGCATAAGTCAAAAAGAGTTAAAAGAATACTATCCAGATTTTGAGTTTGGTTGCAAGTTTTCTAATTGCAATCATGTTGGTGAAGATGGTTGTGGGGCAGATATGCTTGTTGAAAAAGGTCAGTTTGACAAAGAAAGGCTGGAGAACTATAGAGAGTTTTTCAAAAACCTTCCAAAATTGGTTTACTAAGGAGGCTGTATGTTCGGCGAAAAAGTTATTATTGGAGACATCACAATCGGTGGAAACAGAGAACCTGTTGATGAGGCGGCACTTTCTGTTAAGATTAGAGATGAAATTTTAAAATATACAAAGCAAGAGTTATATCCAATTGCTGAAGTGACAAAACAAGTTATTACAGACAACCTAGAAGAAGTTATGAATCTTGTAAGCCCAGATAGATTTATTGCGAAATTGGAAGGGTTTTTTGATGAAGAAGTCGTGAAAGACGCACAAGTTCTTAAGGCGATTAAAACTAATGTGAAAAAGTTTTCAGACACATTCAAAACTGCAACAGAGGAAGAACTTGCCAAAATGCACGGGCAAATCAGTCAGATTCTAAACAGCAAAGACAAAACTCAAGAACAGATTATGTTTCAACTTAAAGAACTTTTTAAAAAAGAAAGAAGATATATAAGCGAAAACATTGTTGGTGTGGAGGTTTAGATGAGCTATATAACCGTTATTGCAGTCACGGCTGTTGACAGAAAGAAACTTAAAGAGTTTGAAGATGCACTTTCAATTAAAATTAGAGATGAAATTATTGCTGAAGTGAAAAAGGCAAGACGCTCCATTGTTGAAGTTGCAAACGATGTTGTTAAGAATAATTTGAATGATATTCTAACTCTAGAAAAGCCTGGGCTTTTTATTTCAAACATTGCAAGTCTTTTTGATAGGGATGTTCCGCTTGATGATAAAGGTCTTTTGAAGGTTATAAAAGTTCATCTAATGAAATACGGCGAGGGTTTTGAGAAGAGTTCAAAAGAAAAACTTAGCGACTTGCAGATGGAAGCCCAAGAGTTGGCTGGAAACAAAAACAGAACTCAAGAAGACATTTTGGAATTTATTCAAAGAGCAAAACTTAGAGAAAGACAGATTATTGTTGAAACTATTGTTGGCGCAGAATAGCAAGCCTAAAAAGGGGTCTTAGAAATTTTGGCAGGGTTATGCATATAATTATGTGGTTTTTCATATAATGAATGTTCTCCTTGTTTTTTTATATGATTTCGTTTGGCACTCTGTGCTTTTTTGGTATATACTAAAAGTAAAAGGTAATAAGTCAAAAGAACATATTTTAAAGTTATTATATTTATTTGAATAGGTGGTGAGGTGGTTTTTTGTTCTAGGCTTATAGTGGAACTATGAGATATTCAAAAACCAGGTATGGGCATATTAAGCCCGAAAGAATTAAATATCTAGCAGAGCGTTTTAAACTTTCCGAACGCTTTGTTAAGATTTTGTTAAACAGGGGTTTAAAAACCGAAGCAGAAATAAAAAAGTTTTTAGAGCCAAAGATTGAAGATTTGCACGACCCGTTCTTGATGAAAGGAATGAGGGAGGCAGTTTATAGAACGCGTCTGGCGATTGACAGAAAAGAACGCATTTTGGTGTTTGGAGATTTTGATGCTGATGGCATTGTTGCAACATATATTCTAAAACAAGCCTTGCTCGAAAACGGAGCGAAGGATGTTTTTCATTTCCTTCCACACCGTGTGGACGATGGCTATGGGCTTACAGAAAAAACAATTGAATATTCAACAAAGAAATTTAAGCCAGATTTGATTATCACAGTGGACTGTGGAATTTCTGCACATAAAGAAGTTGAGTTGATTAAGGCAATGGGCATAGATATCATCATCACAGACCACCACGAAATTCCAGAAACAATGCCTGCAACTCATGTTGTAAACACATTGCAAGAAGGTTGCAAATATCCTTTTAAAGACCTCTGCGGGGCTGGAATCAGTTTTAAACTTGTTGAAGCGCTTTTTGGAAGGACATATGCCAAAAAGTTTTTGGCTCCTCTAAGCATTGCAACAATTGCAGACATTGTTTCTTTGACGGGTGAAAACAGAGTTTTGGTGAGCCTTGGGCTTGCTGATGCAGCAAGATTTCCAAAAGGCATACGAGCGCTGATTAAACACCTGAAAATAGACAGGCTGACATCAAGTGAAATAGCATTTAAGGTTGCACCAAAAATAAACGCACCAGGAAGAATGGGAAATGCAGAGCCAAGCATTGAACTTTTCTTTGAACAAGACGAAAAGAAAATCAAGGCTCTTATTGAAAAGATTGAAAACCTAAACGTGATGCGAAGAGAACGCGGGCAAGTTGTTCAGGAAGATGCAGAAAGAGAAGTTAAGAAACACAACCTAAGCACATCAAGAAGCATTGTTTTAAAGAATGAAAAATGGGAGCAAGGGGTTCTTGGGATTGCTGCAAGCAAACTTTCAAACGATTTTAAACGTCCAACAATTCTTTTCTCAAAAATAGACACAGTTCTTAAAGGAAGCGGAAGAAGCATCAACGGAATTGACATGGTTGAAATGCTTACAGACATAAACAAAAAAGGGCTTATTCTAAACTTCGGCGGACATGAAATGGCGGCTGGGCTTAGCATAAGAGAAGAAAACTTTTTGGAGTTTAAAAAAGAAGTTGAGTTGTGGCTAGACAGAAAAGAGCTAGACCAGCACTATGAAACGAAAAGAGAGTTTGATGAGTTCATCACAGAAGAAGAAATCACAGACGCATTTGTGAACGAACTTATGCTTTTGGAACCAACTGGTCAAGAGAACAGACAGCCGACATTTAAACTTGATTTCAAGCAATGTGAAGTAAGTCAGTTGAAGAAAGCATCACCGCATATAAGTTTAAAACTGCAAAAAGGGCAACGCATAATCAGTTTCAATGGCGTGAAATATTTAAACGCTCTAAACTCGAAATGTTCTAAACAAGTTCTTTTGGAATTTGGCAGAGAAAACTTTAGAGGTAAGGAAGGAATTAAAGCAGAAGCAAAGAGTTTCAACTTCCTATATTTCGAAGCAGACGAGAAACTGGAACTTGGGGTGAAGATGCTTCAATATGCAATGCTTTTTGGAAATATTCCTAGAAAGATTTCAAAAATGTCTATGTTTAGAAAAGTTGAAGAAAAAGAGCTAGGCAATGTTGTTG
>WQZR01000087.1 GCA_009780625.1 Bacillota bacterium
TGCATAAACCTCCAAGCCATCGATATATCTAGCTTCTTCTTCATTCCCTTTTGGAATGCAAAGCTTTTTGCAACCTAGTTGGCTTGCAGTAATCAATGTTGGCAAAACTCCAACAACTCTCCTTATAGTTCCGTCTAGACTTAATTCACCAACAAAAGCAAAACCTTCAACCGCTTCTTTTTTTATTTGACCAGTTGAAACAAGAATTCCGACTGCAACGCCGAGGTCGTAGCTCGTTCCCTCTTTTCTTTTGTCTGCTGGTGCCATGTTGACAACGATGTGATGAATTGGAAACTCGAAGTTCGAGTTTTTGATTGCTGCCTTCACCCTTTCTTTTGCTTCTTTCACTCCTGTGTCTGGAAGCCCGACAATATCAAATTTCGGCATTCCAAAATTTATGTCTGTTTCTATTTCAATTTGATAACCACTTAAACCTTCCAACCCAAAACTCTTAATCTTACTTAACATCTAAAAAATTCCTTTACTAAAACGAATGTTCTAATTCTATCATAGATATAAAAAGTTCCAAACAAAAAACGCTCGTTGAGCGTTTCCTTTTTTTATTTATAAGCCTGCAAGATTGTCGCCTTTCTTTGTTCCCGCTATGGTCGTTTGGTCTGACGCTGCAGTTTTTTCTTTTGGAGTGAACACTTTCTTAACACCCTTTCCAACAAAACATACAGTTGCCTTTGTTGCAATTCCAACGCCCTTCACAGTTGCCTTCACACCTGTATATAGTGCGTTTGCAGATTTATGCAACAATCCTTTTTTCTTAACTGTTCCTTGTGCTCCTGCAAGACTTCCCATGTTTCGTGGTTGCTGCTGTTGCTGAGGTTGTTGTTGCTGTTGTTGCAGATTTTTTGGTGGAAGCCCAAAAAGTTTTCTTATGAAATTGCCAAGAAGATTAAACAGTTTTGCAAAAACTCCAACTGCTTTATATTGCTGCGATGTGTCTTTGATGTTTGGTTGAGCTCCTGCAAGTCTGCTTGGTTGGTCGTTAACATCTTTCATTTGTGGAGCGCCATATTTAGACGCATCTAAGTTTGCAGTGTTTACGTTTGAAGCCAAGCCCTCTACAGTGGTTTGAGTTTTTTTCAACAATTCAATATTTTTCTCGTGTTCTGTTTTTAGTCCGCTATACTCATCACTTGTTAAATTATGAACAGTGTTTGTTTTTCCGTCATCAGACGTAGAAAGAATAAGAAAAGGATTTTTCTCTGCATCGTATTTTACATCTGTGTATTTGAATTTAGTTAAGTCAACACTCATGTTTATTCCTCCTTAGACTCTTCCTACCTTAATAATAACAATATTATGTGTTAAATCAAAACTAAAAAAACGCCCGTGGGCGTTTTGTTTTATGTTGTGATTGTCAACCATTCTGTTCCAGCTCTTTTGTTTCGTTTGATTTTCTTTCTTTCTCGCAAAGCTTCCAAAACTTCAAGTGCTCTTTGTTTAATTTCTTCTTCTGTATATTTTTCTTCGTTTTCAAACCACCAGGTGTTTTCTTCCTTAGTCAAAAGCCCAGAAGGCAGATAGAAATGCGTTATGAACATACATTTATCTTTTTTGCTTCTAAGCAACATAACTTCATCCGCATCAACAAAACCAAGAAACCCATTTGGTCGTTCAGCAGCAAGTCTTCTAAACATAGTCCTTTCGCTTATATCCCCTTCTTTTCTAGCTCTTGTTCTTGGAACAAAAACTTTTTCTGGTTTTGGTCTTTTCACATCTGGATGTAGTTTAAGAATGCTTGCAACTTTTGGCAGACTTATTTTAAGCATTTCTGCAATTTCGATTTGGGTGTGACCTAGCTTTGTAAACTCTAGAACCGATTCTGTTGTTTCTTCGTCTTGCTGTGCTCTTTGTGTTTCTTTTGCTTCTCTTGCATCTGCTTTTGCCTGTGCTTTGATGCTTTCTCTAAGCTCTTTCTGTTGAGCCTTTATATTTTCCCTAAGTTCTTCATACTCTTCTGGAAGTTTGTTTATCAAAATCAATCTAACTTGAGGCTGAGATATTCCAAATTCTTCAGCTATCTCAACTTGCGTTTTTCCTTCTCTAAACTGTTCAATAATCTTTTCATTTCTTTCGCTTCTCTCTCTTGTTGCTTCTCCCTCTGTGAGAGCACGTGGAGCCCTTTCGCCATATTCGTAAGCTCTTGAGATTCCAAGTTCTCTTTGTACTCTGCTTACATAAGCCTGAGAAGAGCCAATTGCTTCACCAATGCTATATTGGTCGAAACCTTGGTTTGTCATTTTAATAACTTTTTGTTTCATTTCTTCAAGGTCTTCGCCTTTGAAATTAACTCTCTTTTTTCTGTTTGCAGCAAACTCTGGAAGCTGTTCGTTTATAATCATCGAAATTCTATTGACATTTGCACCAAGCCTTGCAGCAATGTCTAACCTTGGAATTCCAGCTTTAACTAGTTTAATAATTTCTAAATCTTTTTCTGCTCTTGCATCGCGTCTAGCATCAACGTTTGTTTTCACATCTAAGTTTGGAAGATATTTGTCTATGTGTTTGGTTAGTGTAGGAACAGAAATTTCTAAAATTTCTGCAATCTCTTCTTTTGTTTTTTTCAACTCAACAAGTTTAATAATCTTTTCGTCTTTTTCTCTAGCAACATCTTCTTGAAGAGTTGGTAAATATTTTTTTATAAGCTGGTCCACTCTCTGTTTTGTGATTATAAAAAAATCTGCAATTTCAACAATCGTTTTTCCAGCCCTAACCATGTCGGCAATTTCTTCAATACGCTTAGGGTCAAACGCTCTGCTTTCTTTTGCTTCCTTTGCTTCAACTGCAATTGTTGGCAAGTGCTCGCTTGTGATTCTAAAAACGCTTCTCACAGAAACACCCAAAATTTCCGCGACCTCGCCGTGCGTTTTTCCAGATAGAAGCAATTCTTTAATTTTCTCAATTCTTTCTTTAGTTTTTTCGTTTACTCTCATAGCCACCTATTTTATAACGAATACCCCAAAAGGTCAATACCTAGTCGAACAAATATAAAAGCGACATTAAACTCTTGGTTGGCTTTTTTGCCCTCACTTCTTTCTTTTCTTCAATAACTTCTTCAGTCTTAACAATTTGTTCAACCACTGGCGGCAAAATTTCTTCTATGTCTTTTGTTTCAAATTGTTCGCGTATTTTCGGAACCACAACCTTAGAAACTGCAATTCTCTTTTCAACTATTCGCTTTTCTGGAATCTTTCTAACTCGAACAACAACAGTTTTTTCTTTCAATATGGCCCTAGGTCGCTTATAGTCTAAAACTCTGGCCTTAATAACCTTTCCCACCTGACTTGGTGAAATGTCGCCAATAAGTCTAGCAATTTCAACATTCGACTTCCTGTGTTCTGTAAATAGTCTGATAATCATTTCGTCTCTTTTTTCTCTTGCTATGCGTCCGTCTTTTCTTCTTGCTTCTTGTTTTCTTAAAAAAACCTTTCTTTCTTTTAAATCTAAATCTTCATCTCTTGTGCTTGGTCTAATCTCCAGATGTGGCA
>WQZR01000088.1 GCA_009780625.1 Bacillota bacterium
ATAACAATATGTTCAACGCCATCAATTGAAATAACAACTGGATAGTTTGTTTTCTGACTTAAAGCATTTGCCGTTTCTCTAAGCACCGCCGAAACATACGACGCAGATTTTGTAAACTTATTCACTGCCTCATCTATTTCCTTTGGCTTCTTTGGCATTGTTTTAACCAAGTGCTCAATAAAAAGAGAAAGACCCTTATCTGTTGGAAGTCTTCCCCCGCTTGTGTGTGGTTTTGTAAGATAGCCCATTTCTTCTAGGGCTGAAAGTTCGTTTCTTATTGTTGCGCTTGAAAGGTTCTTTCCGTCCAACGCTTCCATGGCAAGTTCTTTAGATGAAACAGGTTGTCCACTTTCAATGTAGGACTTAACACTTCCAAACAGAATATCTTGTTTTCTTGGTGTTAGATTCATCTATGTATAATATGCCTTTTTAATCAATATTAGCACTCTATGCTATTGACTGCTAGCACTATTATACACCATCTGTTATAGAATCAAAACGTTTTTTCCCATATTTTTATATATTTTCAAAAATATTTTTTGCAGGAACTCTAAGGGTGCTTTTATATTCTTTATAGTTAGTTTGATTTCCCGATATGTCTTTATCAAAACTTACATATTCCATAAGCAAGTTGATATCATTCTCGCCTATATGATTGATATAACCAATCACTTCTGTCTCTCTTGCAGTGTCGCCTAGATTTGGTCTTTCTTCAATATAGCCAAAAACCTGCACCTTGTCTGGAGTTGGAACATATTCATAGTCTGGGTCGTTTGAATCTTTTAGATATTGTGCGTGCATGTTTTGAAGTTTAAAGAAATCTTTTTCTGTAAACTTGTTAAAAGAAATTCCAAACTCGCCCACAAAATTTTCCCAATATAACGCTGCATGTCTTCTAAACCTAGATTTTTCAAAACTCGCTCTGTCTCCAAGAAGGTTTCTGTTTTTCTCGCATGAAAGTCTAAATTTCAAAATCATATCCTCAACACCTGAATGCCTAATAAAATCAATCTCTTTTGAGACTTCTCTAAGAATAGAAAGCGACGCTTGATATTTTTTATATTTCACAAGTTAATTATAAGTTATTATAAATCTAATTTCAAGAGTTATTTTTTGTCTTTATTTTTTAGATACTCTTCCATTTCTTCTCTAGTCATTGGCGTTTCTGGTTTTGGAGCATCTTCTGGAGTTGCTCTACAAACAATGTGATACACCGCCCACTGAAATTCTTCAATCTTTGTAAGGCCATGATTAACAACCGCAAAACTAGTTGGGTCTGCCAAATCTCTAAACATAAGTTCGTCTAGTTGAAATTTGTTTGTGTTAACCATAGAGCATGTAAACATTCTTGCATGGTTTTCATACATCGAAATCATAATCATTGGTGCTTCTGGAAGAATTTGTGGGTCGTTTTTCGTTGTTGGCATAAACACAGTTATGATTGCCTTTGGAACTTCTTCTGCTGGAGTCATTGTCACAAATGTCATTTTTTGTTCTGGAAAATATGCAAAGTCAAAAAGTCTTTCATCTTTTGAAACTCTTGTTTTTTCCAGTTCCTCTTTTTTAAAACCAAATTCTGCAACTTGTGGTGCTGCAATAAACATGTCTAGTTGCTTATTGAAAGCAAAGTCTAGACCTCCCAGCCCATGTTCATCATGAAAACCTTTAAGTGTTTGGTAGTTTAATAAAACCAATTGTGGCAACATTTGATATGTATATAAATAATGAAGTGTTGGTCTCATATATTTTTCTCCTTTATATTAGTCAAGTTTAAGAACTTGAATAAACGCTTCTGAAGGAAGTTCCACGCTGCCAAGTTTTCTCATCTTCTTCTTTCCTTCTTTTTGTTTTTCCAAAAGTTTACGCTTTCTGGAAATATCTCCACCATAACATTTTGCCGTCACGTCTTTTCTGTTTGCTCTAACCGTTTCACGTGCAACAATCTTTGAGCCAATTGCAGCCTGAATTGGAACTTCAAACATCTGCCTGCTTATAACTTCTTTCAACTTTGCACAAATGCTTGCACCTTTGTTGTGTGCTTTGTCTTTGTGAACAATTGTTGAAAGTGCGTCGCATATATCACCGTTTAACAAAATATCAAGTTTGATTACATTTGCTTTTCTATAGCCGTTCAACTCATAGTCTAAACTTGCATAGCCTTTAGAGCGAGATTTCAATGCATCAAAGAAGTCAAAAACAATTTCTCCAAGCGGAATGTCATACACAAGTTTAACCCTAGATTTGTCCATATAAATCATGTCTTTATAGTCACCACGCTTATCTTGAGAAAGTTCCATAAGTGCCCCAACATATTCTGGCGGAGTGTAGATATTAAGCCTTGCAATTGGCTCTTCAATATAGTCAATTTCTGTTGGTTTTGGAAAGAAAGATGGGTTGGAAATTTCAAGCACTTCCCCACCAGTTTTGTATACTTTATAACTCACACTTGGTGCAGTTGTAATCAAATCGAGCCCAAATTCGCGTTCTAGGCGTTCAGAGATGATTTCCATGTGTAACAACCCTAAGAAACCACATCTAAAACCAAAGCCTAAAGCAGCCGATGTTTCTTGCGTGAAACTAAGGCTAGAATCGTTTAGTTTAAGTTTGTCTAAAGCGTCTTTTAAATCTAGATATCTGTTGCCGTCTTGTGGGAAAATTCCAGAGAAAACCACAGGCATAACTTCCTTATAACCAGGCAAAGGTTCCTTTGCTCCGTTCTCTGCATTCGTCACAGTGTCGCCTACTTTTGTGAGAGAAACATCTTTAATACTTGCAGCAAAATAGCCAATGTCGCCAGATTCCAAAATGTGGTTTTCAACTGTGTTTGGTTTAAAGAAACCAACTTCCGTCACCGTAAACTCGCCACCCGCCTGCATCATTTTGATTCTGTCGCCTTTCTTGATGCTTCCGTCCTTCACACCAATAAGGCAAATAATTCCCTTATATGCGTCATAATAACTGTCAAACACCAGCGCCTTCAAAGGTGCATCTTTGCTTCCCTTTGGCTCTGGAAACTTTTCAATAATCATGTCCAAAACTTCTTCAATGTTTAAGCCTTCCTTTGCAGAAATTGCTGGAACCTCGTGCGGGTCAAACCCAAGGAACTCTTTAATCTCAAGTTTAACTTCATCAACCCTTGCAGAAGGCAAATCTATTTTGTTGATTACAGGAAGAATTTCCAAATTGTTTTCAATTGCAAGATATAGGTTTGCAATTGTTTGTGCTTCAATTCCCTGCGTTGCGTCCACCAGAAGAATTGCACCGTCGCACGCGGCAAGACTTCTTGAAACCTCATATGTAAAATCCACGTGACCAGGGGTGTCAATCAAATTCAATGTATAGCCTTTATAATTCATACGAACAGGGCTTAACTTAATTGTTATGCCTCTTTCTTTTTCAATATCCATGCTGTCTAGTTGTTGTTGGTTAAGCTTTCTTTTCTCCATGGTGTTTGTAAACTCAATAAGCCTGTCAGCCAATGTGCTTTTCCCATGGTC
>WQZR01000089.1 GCA_009780625.1 Bacillota bacterium
GCTATAATTAAGCCAGTGAATACTGTTTTTAAAAACCAGCCTGAAGCAATCATTGCATGCGCTGTTAAAAACACACAGGGCTATATTTTTGTTGGCTCAAACCATGGGCATGCTGCTGGCAATTTGGGCGACAGAAATTATGTTTATACAAGAACCGAGGGCTCGTCTAAAGCAGGCACAGGAATAAAGCGAATGATGATGACAGAAAGCGGGCGTCTGGTTTCGATTGAAGAAGCATGGAAGATGGGTGAGGAACTTGGAATTGTGACAAAAACTCTCAGTTGTCTTCTTGATTCAATAAGGCTGCGGCCACATTTGCAGAATGCATCAGAAAAAGAATTGATTATGCAAGTCACAAGTTTGGATTTCAAAGAGTGTGGATTTAGTTTCAACGTTGAAAAAGCAGAAATCTTTGCTAGGCTTCACAACGACACATGTTCAACAAAATATTTGGGGGAGATTAAAAAACCGACTATCGAAGAGCGGTTTTTTTTGACAAAAGGCAGAGGCGATTAGAAAAAGGTGTGGTATAATCGCCAAATGGCGAAATTAAAAACATTTTGGAAATACTTTACGATTTATGAAAAATGTTATATTTCAATAACCCTAGCTGCAGCAATAACGTTGGCAATTTTGTTCCCAGAAGAGGACGGAGCACTAATCCTAGCATTTACACTTATTGCAGTTGTTGGAAACGTTATTTGTGAAGTTCTTATTGCAAAACAATCTCGATGGAACTTTATGGTTTCGGTTATTCTTGTTGAAATATTCGAAGCGGCAATTTTCTTTATGCTTGCGTATTATGCATCTGCATTTATAACATTGTTCTTCTGGTTCCCAATTGGAATCATCAGTTTCATATATTGGACAAAACACAAAGATAAAATGGAAAAGCAACTGACAAAAGTTAGAAAACTTAAACCTTGGCAAGTTGTTGTAACCCTTTCGGGAATTGCAGTGTTTGCTTTGACTGTTGGCTATCTTCTGCAATATGTTGGAGGAGAAGACACATATCTAGATGCTGTGACTGCAGCGGTTGGAATTGCAAATGGTGTATTCTTACTTTTGAGATTCAGAGAGCAGTGGATTGCATGGTATACATACACAATTCTTACAGGCGTTTTGTGGATTATAAGCGGACAGTGGATTATGCTTATCTTAGCAATTGGTTTCTTGGTCAACACAACGTATGGCTATATCAAGTGGACTATATACATAAGGAAACAAAAGAAAGAACAACTTTTGGAGTCCCAAGAACCTCAAACCGTGATACAATCGTAGCATGAAAACAAAGAGAGAAATTGAAAGGGTTTTTTTGGTTAGAGACCCCGAGAATTTTAGAAACCTCCTAGAAGGCAGACCTTTTCAGAACATGACGACGGCTTATTTAGATAAGCTTGTTCACTATACAGATATCAATCTATATACAAGAGATATCAGAATTAGAAATGTAGACGGCATTTGCACATTTGAAGAAAAATCTGCTGCGGGTGGTGCTCGTGGAATTATTTCCGACAGAAGAGAAAAGGTTGCGAGCATTGGCAAAGATAAGTTTACTGCGCTTCTTGCAAAAACCACAGCAAGATATGAAAATAAAAGATATTATATAAACCTAGAAGACGGTGTGACGGCACAACTTGATGTTTATGGCGGTGCACACGAAGGCATGACGAAAATTGATGTTGAATTTGAAAACCGCATTGATGCGGCAAATTTTGTTCCACCTGTGTGGTTTGGCGAGGACATCACAGGTGTGAATTTCTTTAGGGTGCTTGATGCCGTGAAAGATATGAAAAAGCAGGGGCTAGACAAAACTGAAGGACTAGATGCAGTTATTAAGAAAGCGGTTGCTCTTGTGAGAGAAATACACAGACAGCAAGAAGAAAAGGGAATTGGAACAGCAACACAGGTTGTACCTAGAAAAAAGTGTAAACTTATAATCAATCAAGACTAAAGGAGCAAAAGATGATTAAACAAGAATTTAAAGATGCATATGATAAATTCACAAACGCGTGGGGCGACGAATCGCAATATCGTATGTGTATTGAAGAGATGAGTGAGTTGACAAAGGAACTATGCAAGTTTATAAGGCTTGAGAACATAGAGCCTCGCACTCCTGAGATTGAAGAGAAAATTGCAAAGCAACGCGAAAAAATTGTTGAAGAGATTGCAGACGTTCTAAACACAGTTGAGCAGATGCAATATATGTTTGGCGAAGAAGAAGTTGATAGAATAAGAACTGAAAAAGTTGCACGAGAAATGAAAAGGTCTTTTTAGGAGGGGTTATGCCAACAAAAGAAGATTATCTGCAGTTTGTATGCAGTCAGATTGAAAGGCTGGGCTATGTTCGCTATAAGAAGATGTTTGGTGAAGGAATGATTTTTCTGAATGAAAAACCAATCTTTCTTGTGTGCAACAGCACTGTGCATGTGAAGATGCTCCCGGAGATGAAAGAACTTATGGAAGGCGCCGAAACTGCATTTCCATATAAGGGGGCAAAAGAGCACTATATTCTAGATATAGAAAACAAAGAACTGGCGTGTGAGGTTGCACAAACTCTTGAAAGAGTGTTGCCACTTCCTAAACCTAAAAAGCCGAAGGTGAAATAGTGAAGTTTAGTTTTGATTTGGAAATAAAGAAGGTTGAGGGCATTGACGGTGCATATGTGGAAATTCCAATAGACATCAAAAAGGAATTCGGAAAGGGCAGGCTTGGTGTTAACGCAACGTTTGATGGTGTTGCTTATACCGGCAGCATTGTCAACATGGGTGTCAACAACCCAGATGGAAGCGTTTGCTATATTTTGGGTATAAGAAAAGACATAAGACAACAGACAAACAAGCAACCTGGTGATATAATTAGAGTTGAATTTGAAGAGAGGTAGTACGTGAGAAAAATTGTAACAAGTGAATCGGTAAACTGTGGACATCCAGACAAAACATGCGACATCATTGCAGATGCTTTTTTGGATGAAGCTTTAAGGCAAGATAAAAACTCTCAAATGGCAGTTGAGTGTGCAATTAAAGATGACTTGTTGATGATATATGGTGAGGCGACAACAAAGGCAAAATTGAACTACGAAAAGATTGCTGCGGACATTCTTCTAGACATTGGCTATATGAATCAGTTTAAATTTATTAAAACAATAAGCCAGCAATCTGCAGAAATCAATAAAGCAGTTGTAAAGAAAACAGAAGTGACAGCAAACGACCAAGGGATTATGTATGGCTATGCAACAAATGAAACGCCAGAGTTTATGCCAATATCGGTGGTTATTGCTCATAAACTTATGAAACGCTATGATGAGTGGAGAAGAGGCACAGTAAACTTTCTTGCAGATGCAAAAAGTCAAGTATCTGTGGAATATGATGGCAACAAGCCAACAAGCATTCACACCATTCTTGTCTCTGTAAGTCACACAGAAAGTGCAACACACAATGATATTGTTCGCTATATCACAGAACAAGTTGTTAGACCAGTTCTTGATGAATATA
>WQZR01000090.1 GCA_009780625.1 Bacillota bacterium
ACTTTGGCGGAAGTGGTTTTATTTTATGAGGAATTTTGTCATCGATTATAATCACCGGGTGAACCATCACAATAACCCTACTTCTCTTTTTCTCACCTTCTTCCACAAGAAGATATTTATCAATCATGTGTTTCTTATTTCTCCAAAGAATTGCTTCCGGTTTGATATTCAACATCTCACACGCTGCTTCGCATTTTTCTTTTGCAATTGGTTGAACCATCGCCAACCCGGCTTTGATTTTATAGAAGAACTCACTTAGGAATTTATTCAATTCCACTTTCGCAATCTTCTTCGCTTTTTTGTCGTCAATCGCAATCAACTCTTTAAATCTCTTCAGAATATCTTCGCTCTCGTCTGACCATTTTTTGTTCATCGTTTTAAAATATTCTTCCATCAGAACAATGTTTTTATGGAAGTTAAATTCAAGAATGTTCTTTTTATATTCTTCCATTGTTTTGCCGATTTCTTTTCTAAGTTTATAACTTGGGTCATAGAGCGTCAACTCTCCGCCAAGAAACTCATTTGCGGTATAGAAATATGTTCTTAGAATTCTATTAAAACTGTTTGTTAAAATGTTTCCTTCTCTAAGGAAAACATCTTCGCCGTGTGGGTATAATTCGGGGAAGAATGCTTTACTTCTAAACTCAGATGTTTTCTTTGCAACTTCTTGCCCTAAAATATACATCTTGATTTGTTCTTTTGTGTATTTCTCCAACAACTCTCTTGCAATCGGTGCACGTTTTTTTCCGCTTGAAGCAGCCTTTGCACCACCAATCAGTGTGTGTTTATTTGGAACGATTGTTGGCATAATGATTTTTTTGTCGTATGCTCTAAAAAGTGCTGGTCCTTCAACTGCATAGAAAAAGATATTATCTTCTCCAATAATCTGTGTGATTTGGCTGTCTTTTTTATGCCAAAACTTTTTCGCTTCTTTTTCTCCAAGTTTTGCAACAGTTGAAGAAATTGGACACCACAAAGATTCCGGCCAACAATAGAATGTTCTTTCTTCTTCCATTCCTTCCATTTCAACAGGAATTCCCCATTGAACATTGCCCGTCAATCTTGCTGGAGTTAGAGTTTTGTTTGTTCTGAATTTGATTTTGTTTTCAAGAAGCAGTTTTCCCATTTGCTCTCTATCTTCTAGTTTTTCGAAAACCTGAATTATATTCTTATCTTTTTTAACTTGAAGATAGAAAAAATTGCCATTATTTTTATCGCCTTCAATAACTTTGTTTAGTGCTTCTTCATCTTTCTCGTGTACATAGAGCATTGGTTTGTGCAACCATTCGCGCATCTCTTTTGTTAGAGTTTCACGTATGCGTGCATCTTTCTCATATTTACCTATTAGTTTCTCTAAAAATTTAGAGTATTTTGGTAAATCAAAATAATAGTTAAAACATTCCCTAATCACTGGAACCGTGTCTGAAAGTTTAGATTTAGGGGCTATAAGCTCCGTGGGTGAAAATTGGTGCCCTAGAGAACATTCGTCGGCATAAGCTTCTTCAGATTTACAACCCGAAATTGGGCAGTGCCCTAGAACTTGTCTACCGTTTAAAAACATATTCAATTTTTCATCATAAAACACTGGGCTGCTGGCTTTTTGAACCAAACCTTTTTTAATCAACCTTTTAAGATACGAATTAGACATGTCTTTATGAACAGTTTTAAGCGGCTCTTGATTTGTTGCGCCAAACATATCAAAAGTCAACTCAAAATCTTTTTGAGTTTGAAGAGTTGTTTGGTGAAACTTTTCAACAACTTGTTCTTCAGTTAGTTTAAGTTCTCTTGCTTTTTCGGTTATCATACTGCCATATGAATCTGTTCCTGATGTCAGAAACACATTTTTGTCGCCAATTGCAGAGCGCATAAACGCTGCGTAGTAATCTGCCCAAATAAACGTGGAAATATGTCCAATATGTATTTCCTTGTTTCCATAAGGCATTCCAGCGGTCACAACAACACGTTTAGGCAGTTTTGCCGCTTTCCTTTTTAATCTTTTAATTTTATTCTTCATTTTTACCTTTATTGGTTATGTTGTCATAACTATTTATTTTTTAGGAGTTTTCATTTTAAGTTTCGAATCTAACTCAAGTCTTTTGATGATTTCAAAAATTCTATCTAAGTCGTCGCCACTAAAGTAGTCTATAAAAATTCTTCCCTTTGTGTCGTTCCCTAAAACAGAAACTCTTGTTGAGAAAACTTTCTGCATGTCGTTAACAAGAGCCTTAAGTTCTAGACTTGGTTCATGAGCCGACTTCTTTGCTTTGCTTGATGGGCTGATATAATCCTTAATCATCTTCTCAAGATTTCTTACTGACATTCTGTCGTTAGATGCAGCGAATGCAAACTTCTCGATTACTGTTGGGCTTTCAATTGCACCAAGAGCTTTTGCGTGGCCGAATGTCAATTTGTTATCTTCAATCAGCTTCACAACATTTTCTGGAAGATTTAGAATTCTTAATAGGTTAGTAATCGATGAACGTGGTTTTCCAATTCGCGTTGCAACTTGCTCTTGTGTTAGACCATGTTCATTCATAAGAGAAAGAATAGCCCTCGATGCCTCAACCGGGTTTAAATCTTCCCTTTGTAGGTTTTCAATAATTGCAATCTCTTTAATCTGTTGTGTAGTATAGTTTTTAACTACTGCTGGTATTGTTCCAAGCCCCGCAAGTCTAGATGCTCTAAAACGACGCTCACCAGCAATAACCGTATAGCGCTCATCATTTTGCACAACAACAATAGGTTGCACAACACCATGCTCTCTTATAGAGTTAGCTAATTCTTCCAGCGCAGCTGGGTCGAACCTTTTTCTTGGTTGATTTGGGTTAGGGTCTATCATAGAAAGACTTATTTCCTGCACCCCTTGTGGTTTTTCTTCTGTTTGTGGTCTAGCGCTAGCAGGACGTTCTCTTGGTGTGCGTGTTTCAACTTCATAATCATCGTATGCGCTAAACAAAGCACCCAGTCCTTTTCCTAAACCCCTATTCTTATTTTGTGACATATATTCCTCCAATATGTTCTACGTAGAACATTTATTTAACTTTAGTATAACACACCTAATAAAAAAATGTTCTACGTAGAACATTTTTATTCTTTTTATATCTCCAAATGTTCCACACGGTGGTGAGTGCACGAAGTATGTAGAATATTTCTGTGTTAAAAACTATGCAATAATGTTCCACGTGGAACATTATTAAAAAAAGGCGTTATGCCTTCTTTAATCTCTCAACTAGTTCATCTGCAAGCTCTCCATATGCCACACCACCAGAAGAACTGCGGTCATATAGGTTTATTGGCTTACCATGGCTTGGTGCTTCAGCAAGTCTAATATTTCTTGGAATAACTGTGTTAAACACTTTTGATTTAAAGAATTTCTTAATCTCTGCAGAAACCTCATTCACAAGTCGGCTTCTGTCATCTTTCATTGTTAGAACAATTCC
>WQZR01000091.1 GCA_009780625.1 Bacillota bacterium
TGACATCAATATGGCTTTTTTTAATCACAACTGTTTCTGCAAGTTTAAAGTTTTCGTTTTTTAAAACTTTTGTGAAAATTGCATCTTCTATTGCCATATCTTCTCTAAATTTAATTCCAGGAAGTTGATACACATCATCTAGTTTTGCAATCTGCCTTTTTTCGATATCAATCAGAACCCACTTGCTAGACGAAACGACCAAAACTTCTCCATCTTTATCTCTAATGATATATTCTCTAGACGCAATCCTTCCACCGCCGGCAACTGGCCATGTCTCGCACGAAACAACTCCCACCTTTTGAAGTGGATTTTTTATGACAACTTTTTGCTTTGTTATAACAAATGCACGTTTTAGAACATCAATAGCCTCCCAACCAAAACCAAGCTCGTTGGCATGAAGCGTTGCAACCTCTTGAAACATATTAAACAAACCACTTGGCGGAACATAGCCCGCCACGCAAAATGTTGCATGTGTTATTTCATATTCTTTTTTTAGTGTATCTCTTTTCATTATTCGCCAGCTATTCTTCCCATTCTTTCAATTTCTTCAAGAACTCTCATAAGTTCGTTCAATAATTCGCCCTGAGCAATCAACTCTTCGAAAACTACTGCAAGTGAAGTGAAAACAAATAACATTGCAGAACCAATAATCACCGCTCTCCAGAACGCCGCTCTGTTTTTAATATAGAAAAATATTGGTGCAATAATAAACGCAACAAATGGCATAAAACAAAGTGCAAGCAAAACATAGTGCCACCAGTTAAGTTCGTGGCTTGAAACGTCTGCATATTTTGAAGCCTTAATCAACCTGTTTGTTGGCCAGGCTCTTGTGTTGCAATTAGAACATCTTGAATCAAGAGCAGAGTTAAGTTGCCCACAAGCAACACAGTTTGCCATAGGCTCGATATACTCTTCCTCTTCTGGAATTAAATCGTCGATGTTGTCTAAAACTTCTTCGCTCATGTAAATAGTATATCATAATAATTTTTTAATATAAAAAACAAAACGATGTTAAAATAGTCTAATGAATGAAAAGAGATTTATGAATGCGGCTTTGAAAGAAGCAGCAAAGGCAGCAGAAAAAAACGAAGTTCCAGTTGGAGCGGTTATTGTTTTTAATGGCAAAATTTTGGTGCGTGCGCATAACCTTACAGAAACAAAACAACAAGTTGCCGCCCATGCAGAAACTTTGGCAATTGAAAGGCTTTCAAAAAAAATTAAAAACTTCAGACTAGACGGAAAAACTCTAGCTAAACTTCTAAACCAACCCGAAGGCGAAAGCACAATGTTTGTCTCCCTCAAACCTTGCGAAATGTGTATGGGCGCAATCAAAGCCGCACGAATAGATAAAGTTATATACGCCGCAGACCAAACCCGAACTGACTTAGTCTATAAAACCGAATTTCTTCTATCATCAAATGAAAAAATAAAAAAACAAGCCAGCGAACAACTGACTAACTTTTTTAAACAACAAAGAAAAGATAACTAATCTAGTTAATAACTGATTTAGCTAGATTTCCTCTTTAACTTAATAGTACTATTTACATTCACAGGAGTTATCCCTGCTTCTTTTGCCATTTTTATTGCCTTAGAAAACTCACCCACTCTTTCAAGCTTATGTGCATCACTTCCAATAACAAATTCCACACCAGTTGCTTTGCATAACTCAAGGTCTCCATCATCAAACTTTCCGCTTGAACTGTTGATTTCAAAATATGTGTTTGTCTCTTTGCAAACCTTTGCTAGCTCCACAACATCAACTGCCATGCCTCGCCCTGGATGCACAAGAATGTCTATATCATTTGTTCTTAGAGCATTTTTCATAATCTCTGTGTTTTTCTTTATGCCAAAAGCAAGAATGCGGCTTGTTCCAAAATATGTTCCAAGATGAAGCCCAGCCAAAACTATGTCGAACCATTTTTGTTCTTCGTGACTTACATCAAGCTTTCCATCTTTTCCAATAACGTTTGCTTCAATTCCAAGCAACACTCTTATTCCAACTTCTTTTTCTGCAGCCGCCACCTCTCTTCTCATCACTGCAATTTCTTTTCTTCTAAGCCCCTTCATTCCAAGATGCGAAAAACCATGCCCCACAATTGCACATTCTTTAAGCCCTCTTTCTTTTGCTGCCTTTGCCACCTCTAGAATCGTCATGTTTTTCTTGCCATGGCAGAATTTGCTATGAACATGATAGTCCGCTATAATCTTCATCGTTGCCTTTTAAATAATCGTGATTTCCTCATCAAGCATTATGTTGTGTTTATTATACACCTTTGTTTTACATTTAGAAATAAGTTTTAGCATGTTTCTAGATTTTGCATTGTTTTTGACAGTTTCGATTATATTTCCATGTTCATTTTTTATTTTAAACCCTCTAAACTCCAGCCCCCTAAGCCCAACTTCGTCTATAAGTTTTCCTGCAGAAATCACCTCGCCTGTTTTTGTTATGTGGTTTTTAAAAACACTGCCTGCTGTTTTGCCCGTGTGTTTTTTTCTTTTTGACATAACCTCTTGGGTTTTGTTTTTTATTTCTTCTGCCGTGCTTGTTTCTAGTTTAAGCATTGCCCCAATAATTATTTCTCTGTTTGTTTTAAACACAGAACTTCGATATGAAAACCGGCACTCTTCTTTTGTAAATGTTTTCTTTAAAGTATCCACCGAAACTATTCTGTCGCCAATGCTGGTTTTAAACGCTCCTGCATTGCCATAGATTGCCCCACCGATTGTTCCTGGTATTCCAACCAGTTCTTCTAGCCCCGAAAGATTCAGACTAAATGCAAATTTAATAACATCAGCCAATCTTGCCCCAGCACCTGCATAAATGCTGGTTTTATTTATTTGCTTAATTTCACCAAGTCTTCCAACCTGCTTTATGACAATACCTTTAAATAGTTTATCTCTTGCCAGTGTGTTTGAACCACTTCCAAGAAAAACAACAGACATGCCTTCGCACTTATCAAGAAGGCTTTCAAGTTCTTCAATTGTTCTTACATAAACCAAAAACCTTGCCTTTCCGCCAACACCAAGTGTTGTTAGGGTTTTAAAACTTGCCCACTCTTGAAAACTATAGTCATTTGCTTCTAGAAAATTTTTTAGTCTCTTCATATATATGTTTATGAAGAATAAAAAAAACTGCCAATGCAGTTTCTTTTTATGCTTGTGGTGGTTTTACGTTTGTTGCACTCACAACAACATCTGGAAGTGCTGACAAATCAGTTATGTTCTTAA
>WQZR01000092.1 GCA_009780625.1 Bacillota bacterium
TGTTCTTTGTTGCCTTAACACATGCCACGTCAAGTGCATCGATTGCCTTGTCTGGAAACCTTCTCGACTTGATTTTTGCAGCACCTTCAACAATCAAACCAATCAATTCGTCTGATATTTTTGTGTTATAGTCTTCCATATATCTTGGAACTTGTGCTTTAAGCATTTTCTTTGTAAGTTCAACTGTTGGTTCTTCAATTCTGATTACTGTAAATCTTCTTATAAACGCTTGGTCGCTTGCAACATATTTTTCATATTCTTCTGTTGTTGTTGCACCAATCAGGCTTATTTCACCTCTTGCAATATCTGGTTTAATCATCTGCCCAACGCTATCTCCGCCACCTTCGCATTTTCCTGCACCTGGCATTGTGTGAATTTCATCGGCAAACAAAATAACGTCCCCCGCTTTTTTCACTGCACCAATCATTGCATAGAATCTTTTTTGAACTTCGCCAACATATTTTGCACCGTTTGCAACAAGCCTTGATGTGTGAAGCTGATAGATTGTTTTTCCGCATAGTCTTTGAAGTGCTTTGTTTTCATTAAGCATTTCAGCAAGATATTCCACAATTGCAGTTTTTCCAACTCCGCCATCTCCAACAAGCATCACGTTCTTTTTTTCTTTTCTGCAAAGTGCTTCTTGCAGTCTTTCCAAAATGTCTTCTCTTCCTGCAAGTGCTGGTTTATAGTCTCTCATTTTTTTGTTTAGGTTTTCAAGTTCGGAAAACTCTTCAAGCGCTGCTTCAATTGCAACTCTGTTAACTCCAGGTGCAGATGCAGCAACGTTTGATTTTGGGTTTGTTTTTGCTGGAGCCTCAACATCATCTTCTAGCATTAGGTCTAGACCCAAGCCATCGTGCTTTTCTGCGAGTTTTGAAATGTTTGGCAAGGTTTTAAGAATTCTGCTTCCATCGTTTTCATCAAGAATAATTCTTAAAGCTAGAGCATCAATCAAGTTTTCTTCTGCTCCAGACAAAACATCAAGTTCGGCACCTGCAATCATCTCTCTAAGTTCTTTTGAAACTTTATAGCCATAGTAGTCAACAAATTGTTTTTCCTTTGGTTTGATTGCTCCTCTGCCTAGAGAGTTCATCACATATGCTTCGGTTTCAGACAAGTCGATTGCAAGTGCTGCAGTTTTACCTTTTGTTCCAACTGCTCCAAACAAGAAACTTGCAGTTGTGAAAAAGCAAAGACCTGCAGGTGGCTCTACGTTTGCTGTGATATGCTTTATTGTTTTAAAAACCTTACAAACTTCTTCGTTTGCTTTATAGTCTCTTCTTGTTGATGCATTCATAAGCATTGGTCTGTCTTCAACAAGAACACGCGTTTCTTCGCTGCTCATAACACTGTCTGGTCCATAGTTTGGAATCATTTCAAAAATTTCTTTTGTGGTTTTCTCTTTAAGTGTGTCCAGCATAAAAATGTTGGCATTTATTCCATCTGCACATTTAATAACCAAAGGAAGCCCATATGCAATGCGCATGTCAATAACCATTTTTAGAATCTCTAGTTCTCTTTTTCCCATGTTGAGAGCATAGCACTAGATGATGCTATTGTCAATATTCAATATATTTTGAAATGTTTATAACCCTACTTTTGACCTGTCCAAGGTTTTAGGTTGAATTCTTGGCATTCTTCAATTTTTCCAGCGTATTGAACAACATATGTTGTTCCAATCATGCCTGGTTTCACTTCTAGAATTAAGCCCTCAAACTGCCCGAAAACCAAAACGGTTTCCTGAGTTTTATATTTTGGTGCGTCACCTAACATTTTGAAATCCTCCTTTTTATCAGAGTCGTTCATATTCAGTACTATAAGTATACCAAAAAAACAGCAAATGCTGTCTTTTTGTTCGTCTTTAAATTATGATGCGATTGGAAGAGCATATAGGAAATTTATGCCTGTTTGTGATGGAGTGTCTGGAATGTGTCGTGCTTCAAACTGTGCGGGTGCTTGTTTGAAGAATGTGTGAATTGCCGTTGATGTTCCTGTGTCGTTCCAGGTTATGTCGACGTAATACCACGCTCCGTTTATTCTCACCATGTTCCATGCATGAGGTTCGCCTCTTGGTGGGCTTCCAACAACGCCAAGCCCAGTGACAAGAATTGCATCAATTCCAAGACCGTTTAGAATAAGTTGAAATGCCTTTGAATAGCCAGAGCAAACTGCCCCTCTTCTTTCCATAATTCCAACAATGTTATGTGCCCATGCTGCCATTTCTGGCTCTCCAAAAGAATTGAACGCATAGTTGTTGTGGAAAAGAATTTTGTCGTGAACAGTTCTGACAATTTCATCTTCGCACGTCATTCCTGCAACCGCTGCTTGATAGTTTCTAAATTCTTGTTCGATTGTTTGGTTTATTGTTGTTCTTGATGTTTGCAAGAAGTATGTTTGTTCCACACAAATGTTGATTGACACAACCTGCTGATTTGGAGGTGTACCCGACATCGAATAGAAAACAAAGTTATCAATCCAATAGAAGATTGGATTGTCGTATTTAAAGATTTTCCAAACCTCCACTGCCTCGTTTGCAGAAAGAGAAAGACTTGATATGTTTATTGCAAATGCCAAATGATATGGAGTTCCTTGCAGTGTTCCAGAGGTTCCGTTTCCAACTGTGTGGAAGTTTGTTGCTTGGGTATACATCAAATCATAGAATGCGCGTCTTTGAGTTGGTCTTGTTCTGAGCGAAAAATCGTTATATCCCCATCTTATGCTTGATTCTAGCAGGTTGAAACTTTCGGTGATTGTGCCGTCGTCTAGTTCATCATAATAATATAAACAGACGGAACAGGTGTGTCTGGTATAGCCTTCAAACTCTTCTTCTATATCAAATGTGTGTCCTAGTGCAACTCCCCTGGTTTCGAAGCATCGCGAACATGATTCTGGAGCAATGCAAGTTGCAGGTTTAAAATCATGGCCAAGTGGTTGACCTTGTTTTGTGTTGCATTTTGTGCATGTTCTTGCAACCACACAAGTGGCTTCGTTCCATGCATGAGAACAACTGTTGCCAGAAAAAGCACATGCAGAAATTGCAAATGAAAAAGTTATCAAAAACACAAATGTAAATAAA
>WQZR01000093.1 GCA_009780625.1 Bacillota bacterium
CCGCAAACCCAACGCCAAAAAGCCGCAAGAGCCACAGTCTTTGCACCGCTATATTTTGTTCTTTTTCTTATAACGGTTTCAATAACCGTAAGAAAAATTATTGGAAGAAACAGCAAGTAAATCATGCATCAACTATAGCATGTTTTGTTTAGGTTTCTTTTTAAATAGTAATATGAATAATGAAAAACAAATTCCAACCAGTCCAGGAACAACAATAGAATAATTTATATAATCTACAGAAATAAAACCCATTTCAGAAATTACATAAAACGTAATCAGTGAATAAGTAGCTATAGCAGTGAACACTACACTTGTAGCCAGAATAACTCCTTTTAACACATTTATAGAAATGTTAATTCTAATGTTCAATAAAACTAATATAGCTGCAACAATTATTACTATCAATAAAACAGTCATAATAATAAATGTAACCGAAAAAATCACAGCCATCAAGTTATACTGTGGGCTCTTAAATGCCCATTCTGCCAAGTCAAGCAATCTCATAGTGAAGACTCCATTAACTGGTTCAGAAGCAAAACCCATGTCGCCAATGACAAGTGTATATTTAGCAATAGGCACAAAGAACATGCCTATATAAACAGTAGACATAATCACACAGATAATTGCGTATATTCTATATTGACTCATACAAACATTATATCAAACCATTTCTACACAATAAAATCAAATCTCAACCATTCTGATTGAAGATAGTTTGGAGCAGTTGCCCTCACATAAAACCTGATTTGACTTGTCATGCCTGGTCCATAGTTTGTGATATGCTCTATATAATGTGGTTCGGTTGTTGTGTAGTATTGACTTGTGTTATAAGGAAATCTTGAATATGTTCCTATAACTGGATACACCTCATAGAAAAACTCATAGCCGGTTGCAAATTCAACAGCGTTCCATGTAAGTGTGATATACGCAGATGGGTTGTATACAAAACCAGTTGGTTGAGCAAGCCTTATGAAATTGTTTCTTGGACCTTCCACTCCAGAGTTTTGAATGTCTATGCTGCTGTGAGTTGCTTGGACCCTCATTGTCACGGGAGTTATTCCAACAAACTTTTCAGGAGCAAAATTATAGAACATCTCCGCTGTTGTGAATGTTTCTTCCACATCTTGCCCGTCTTTTTTATAGTTAAGTTGAAGAACAAACCCTTCAGGTGTGCTTGCACCTGCTTGTGTGTTCATTGCCCACGAAACAACTCCTGTTGTCCTGTCTAGTGCCAAATCTCTTGGCATTGCCAAAAACCCAAGGTTTCTAAACCACATTGCCGACGATGTGTCTGTTGAGTCTTTAAAGTTTCCAGTGCCTTTTGTTCTTACCGTAAAATTTATTTGCCCTTGTATTCCTAAGAAGTCATTATTGTCAACAATATAACTTGTTGTTGCAACCTGAACAGTTTCATCATATAGTGCTGGGTTTAAATGCGCAATTCTAATTTCATAGCCACTTGCATTTGCCACTGCATTCCATGAAAGAGTTAGGGTGCTGTTGTTGAAGCTTAGCCCTGTCACTCTGTTTAGAGTAACCGGTTGCGGATTGTTGTTTCCTCCACAAGCTGCCAATGTCAGCATGCATAAACAAATTATTAAACAAGAAATTATGTGTTGAATTTTCTTCATGGCTTATTATACCACCGCCTGCCCTGTATAATGCAAATCAAAAATGCACAACCTATACTAAATGAAAACTATTCTTATA
Organism: Bacillota bacterium; assembly: GCA_009780625.1. Lineage (GTDB taxonomy): Bacteria > Bacillota > Clostridia > Christensenellales > UBA1242 > WQZR01. The sequence goes on from WQZR01000093.1 coordinate 1,711, forward strand.
TACTTGACGTTGATTGTTGTTGGTTCGATTTTGGGATACTACTATGAAGTGGGGCTTAGAAAAATTTTGGGGAAACAAAGTGAAGTTCGGCTTAGAGGACCATATCACCCGATTTATGGAATTGGCATTGCTCTTTCGTTTTTGATTTGCTCCCTCATCAAAACTCCGTGGGTTGCTTTTGTTTCTGTTGCCGTTGCAATAAACGCTGCGGAATATTTTGGCGGGCTTGTTTGCAATAAATATCTAGACTTAAATCTTTGGGACTATTCCAAATATCCATTCAATCTGCACGGGCAAATTTGTCTAACCCACAGCATTGGTTGGGTTGGAGCCGCTGCACTTTTTGCGTTTCTTCTCTTCCCTGTTTTTCAACGTGTGTTGATTCCTGTTGTGTGTTTAGTTCTTCTTTCAATTTCAATTGTGAGCATATTCTCTTATTTTGCTTCTGAATATTTTTTGGCACAAAAAAAGCGAACCTAAGTTCGCTTTTGTTATCTTACGATATAGTTGATTACATGGCATTGCTCAAAATAACTCTCAAGCCCTTTGTTTATAACAAATTCGTCGCTTCGAAGATTTATGTTGATTCCCATATAGTGGAAGGCTGACGGTCTGTCTGTGTTTTCTTGCCATGTGCCAATGATGTTGTATCTATATAGTTTTTTCAGAACTTCATCAACATTCATATTCTTTGTTAGAACTTTTTCTAGAGCTTCTTTTGAAAATCTCCAGTTCATAAATCTGGTTTTCTTTAAAAAGTCTATATAGTCTAGAAGATGTCTGTCTGTATAACTCTCATCAATAATCTCATCAAAAAGAGCCTTCGAGCAATCTGGCAGTGCTCTTTTGAAATCTGCGTTTGTGATTTTTGAATCGTCTGTTTTCTTTTCGGCAATACATCTGATTATTCTGATGTAATCTCTTGGTCTTCTTCTGGTATACATTCTAATTCTTCCAAAACTTCCGCTCCAAGAAGAATCGAATAGTGCATCCCATGCATCGGAAAAACTTGGAAACTTTGTGTCTAGCGTGCAACTGATTCTGGTTCTTAGAAGCCTTTCAATTTCTCTTGGTTCCCATTTTAAATCAATTCTGCTTCCTTCAAACCAGTTAGAGCGTTTGTCGTTTTTAATAACCTCTTCATATATCTCTGGGCGAATGAAAATAATTGGATATAGTTTTAGGGTTTTGTTGTTTATGTTTTTGTGTCTGATTTCCTCCACAATACATTTAACTAGTGAAGTGAAAAATAGAGAATATTCAATATTCTCTGGTGAATAGCCAGAATATGGGTTTGTGCTGTCGTCTATAAGAAGATAGAAATTGATTTCCTTATATTTA
>WQZR01000094.1 GCA_009780625.1 Bacillota bacterium
GTTGTTGGCAGAAAGGAATCTGTTGGAAAACCGTTGTTGTTTGCAACAACAGAAAGTTTCCTAAAGCGTTTTGGGTTGAAGTCGCTAGAGCAACTTCCAAATCAAGAAATTCTTCTTGAAAGATTGACAGTAATCAATCAACCAGCAGCACCAGTTCAGGCTTCGCTTTATAACTATGAGATTGGAAAAGAGATTGCAAAAAACTCAGGTGAGACACGCAGTGCTATGGACGAAGTTGCAATCACAACAGATGACGTTCCAGACTTTCTTAAAGACGAAAAAGATTTGGTTAGACATTAATAAATAAACAAAAACTATCTCATGTGGATAGTTTTTTTTATTGCAGTTGGAATTTTGGTTTTGTTGTTTTTTCCGATTAGGGTTAGGTTTAATATTGTTTTAGACTTATTGAAACTTGATGGAACGCTTAAAGCCAAAGTGTTTTTTGTTCCTGTTTTTAAACTTAGCGTAAAACTAGACAACATTATTGATTCGGAAATCACATGTGAAAACCTTATGCCAAACATTGTGCTTATGTTAAACGGCAAGAAACAAATCAAGATTGCTTTTTCTGAACAGCCAATTCAAAAAATAGACAGAAGATATCTGGACATTATTAAAAAAATAATTATATATAGTTATCGCTTTGGAATCGAAACAAAACTAAACTTAGGTGTAAAGAATAATGCTTTTGCGGCTATGATGTTTGGTTTGAGTTATCCACTTGTTATGTCGTTAATAGCAGGCATAATTTTGCGATTTAAACCAAAAACTAGAATAGTAAACGAGAGCGAAAAGACTGCTCGGCAAGATGAGATGATTCTAGAGAGTCGAGTCAAACTTACAACATGCATAGTTTTTGTTTTGTATAGTTTATGGAGGCAAAGTGACAATAAGAAGAGGGAAAGAATTAATCGAAGCAACACCAAGGAAACATCCAATTGAAACAATTTTGGACACTGCAATAGAAAGACTTGGCACAAGCGTGAAAATGGAAAGTATTATAGGCGAGCCTTTTGTTGTCGGAACAAAGACCATTGTTCCTCTAAGTAAGGTTTGCGTGGGTTTTGTTGCAGGCGGTGGAGAATATCTTGGAAGTGCGTCTAAGCCGCACTATCCAGTTTCAGGTGGAAGTGGTGGGGGCTATTCAATTGTGCCGATTGGTTTTTTGGTTGTTGATGGAGACAAGACCACAATTGTTGGGGTGAACGAAAAATCGGCATATGAACAACTTTTGGGCCTTGTTCCAAAAACTCTTGGTGCGGTGACGCAAGGTCTAATGAAAGGAAAGAATTGTTGTGGAAAAGAAAAATAAAGTTTTTGTGGGTATTGTGATTGGACTTGTTGTGTCCATCTTTGTGTTTTCAAGCATTGCTTTGCCAATATACAGAAGTACCATTGCTCTAAAAAATGTAAATGCTGCAGGAGCTGGAAGTTATGTTGTGCTCGAAGCACGCACTGGCGAGATTCTTAAAAGTGAAAATAGGCTTAGTCCAAGACCAATTGCCTCAACAACAAAAATTCTAACGACCATTGTTGTGATTGAAGAATTTGCAAGAACAGGAAGAAGTCTTGATGAAATTGTAACTGTTCCAAAACAGGCTGCTGGGGTTGAAGGAAGTAGCATATATCTGCAGGCGGGCGAAGAAATCTCTGTTAGAGATTTGTTATATGGTTTAATGCTTCAATCTGGAAATGATGCAGCAGTGACGCTTGCACATGTGGTTTCGGGAAATGAAGAAACGTTTAGTGAACTTATGAACAAACGGGCAAAGGAGATGGGGGCGTTATATTCAAATTTTGTCACGGCATCTGGGCTTGATGCAAAGGGGCAATATTCCTGTGCACAAGATGTTGGAATAATCACCAGACATGCAATGCAAAATGAGACCTTCAGAGAAATTTCAGCATGCAAGAAATATATTGCAGAAGAGACAAACAAGACAAGCAAGAGATATATTCATAATAAGAATAAGTTGCTAAGTTCATATGAGGGTGCAATAGGCGGAAAGACGGGTTTCACAAAGAAGGCTGGAAGGTGTTTGGTGGCGGTGAGTGAGAGAGAAGGTATGGAGATTATTTCTGTTGTGCTTGATTGTCCGTCAATGTGGGAAGATAGCAAAGCGTTGATGACAAATGCACATATGGAGTATGCTTTGGTTACAGGATTAGATGAGAGTATTATTCCTAGTTCGATAAGTTTAAGTGTGGAGAAAGGGAGATTTTTTCTTAAGGAGGCGCAAGGTGATGTGCTCACTAACGGCAAGCTAAGCGTTCACACATCACCTTTTGCCTCTGCTAACGAAGCGAACGCAAGTGTAGGGGTCGCGCCTCAGAGCGACCCGTCTAAGAAATTGGTTAGAAAAAACGAGATAGAAGAGTTTAAAACGCATGTGGAGTTTAAAGAGCAGTTCTCTTCAAAGATTGAAAAGGGTGATGTTGTTGGGGAAGTTTTAGTAACAAAAAAAGATAAAGTAGTTTTTAAGACTTATTTAGTGGCAGTTGACAGTGTTGAGGTTGAGAATAAAGACCAAACGTATTGGGACTTAGTGAGGGAAATAATTTAGATATATGTTAAAATCGTAGCATGAACAATGAACATTTTAGTTTTGATATTTTGGTGGAAGACCCGAATTCGAGTGCGAGGGTTGGAATTTTCACAACTCCGCATGGAGAAATTGAGACACCGGTTTTTATGCCTGTTGGAACACGGGCAACGGTTAAGAGTTTAAGTCCAGACGAAGTTGAAAAGGCGGGGAGTCAAATCATTTTGGCAAACACCTATCATCTACACTTAAGACCAGGTGAAGACCTTATTGCAAAAGCTGGTGGGCTTCATAAATTTATGAATTGGCATAAGCCGATTTTGACAGACAGCGGCGGTTTTCAGGTTTTTAGTTTGTCTAATAATGTGAAGATTTCTGAAAAGGGTGCGGAGTTTTCAAGCCATATAGATGGCAAGCGTATTATGTTTACACCTGAAAATGTTATGGACATTCAAAACAAACTTGGCAGCGA
>WQZR01000095.1 GCA_009780625.1 Bacillota bacterium
TATGATGTGCATGTATATAATAACTACAACACACTGCTTTTAGTTAGAGACAACATTGGGTTCTTTCTAACACGAGATGGAAGCGAGCAAATACACACAGGAAATGCTGCACTTCTTGTTGGAACGTGGAGTGGGGCAGATATTACGTGGATTTTCCACGCGAACGGTTCTATGATTAGTCCAACATTTGAAGGAGTAATCGTTTGGTTTGTGGTGGATGACATGTTGACTATGATTTTTGATGGAGAACCAGAAGTATTAACCATCTCCTTTAGCAATAGCAATAACACACTAACTATAACTGACGATTTTGGTCCGATGACTCTAACAAGAACTGCCTAGTGCAGTTTTTTATGATATAATCAAAAATAACTAAGGAGAGAATTATGTTTGAAGAAATTTTTAGCATAGTGTCATTGGTGGTTGTTCTTGGACTATTGTTGTTCTATTTCTTTGTGAAGAAGAAGGACGGGAAGGATGGAATATATTTGATTTGCTTCCTTGTGCTGTTTTCTATAGGAATTGCACTTCACATAATCGCACACGACTATAAGGGCTATGACTCTTTGCCGTTTATGCTTATTGAGTCAATCACATCGGCACTTAAAGTGTTTGGAGCAAACTTCAGTTCCAGCACATATTCGGCTCTGGCACAAGAAAGCATGTTTTTTAATGTGACGGTTATTGTTCACTTTATTGTCTGCACATTCTTGACATCAATTGTGATTATTCGCATGTTTTTCCAAAACATCATCAACCATATCAAAACACTTATTGCATCACAATTTTCAAAAAAGATTGTTGTTGGATATAACAGCAAAACTCAAACCTTTTTAAATTCTCTTAAAGAAAGAAACAACAGAATAATTATCATTTTGGAAAACAAAAATAAAATTCATAGTTATGACCTTGTTCGTGCTGGCTATAACGTTGTCACAATGCAAGATGGAAACATCACAGAAAACACAAAACGTGCACTGGCTAAAGCTGGTGTTTTTAATGCAAGAAAAGACACACATGTGATTTCAATGTCTGAATCGGAAGAACAAAATATTGTTGTTGCAAAGATTATTGCAGACTATATCAAAAACAAAATATTGCCAATAACAAATTCAAAAGGCAGAATTGAAAAACTTACTGCAATGCAAGAAACACTTTTGGAACAAACAAGGCTTTGGGCATATGTTTTGTGTAACGACAAAATTCAGTCTTTTGACTTCAACGGAATGTCTCTTGGTCGAGTAAGAAACTTCGACACATACGACATGAACGCTAGACGATTTGTTATGGATTATCCTCTAACAAAAATGATTCCAGCAGAATGGGTGGACACATCAAAAGCAAGACTAAACAGGCAATATAAAATTTCAAACATTTTTGTTGGCTTTGGTGAAATGAATAGGCAAATTCTAAGAAAGAACATTTGCAACAACCAATTTCTTGGAAGCGATTTTAAAGCATTGATTATTGGCAGCGAAGTGAGAAAACAAGAAAAAGCATTTATGATTGAAGCAACTGGGCTGTTTAGACCAGAACTTAAATCAACCCTTGATGAAAAGAAGAAAGCAAGATATTTTGTTGATGCAAAAGAACAAACAAAATTTGCGTTCTATGAGCAAGACGTTATGTCTTTTGACTTCTACGACAGAGTTATTGAAGAAGTTAGAGTAAACGATTTTTCAATAATCACAATAGCACTAGGCGACGACAAATTAGGGCTAGACACTGCAATCAAAACTAGACAAAAACTATACGAGGCAGACTTGCTCGCTAAAGACAACAACCCAAGAGTTCGAATTTTCGTCAGAATCAAACAACACACAGTCTTTTCAGATGAAGAACTTCTTGGCGGATTTCCTGAATGTAAAATTGAAACATTCGGAACAGACAAAGAGATTATCAACGAAGAATATATCATTGGCGAAAAACTCGACATCATTGCAAAACGCATTGCAAACAACTATGCCGAAAACAGTAGCGCATGCGTCGCATCGGTGACTCAGTGGGACGTGCTGCCAGAACTTGAAAGAGATTCAAACCGCTATGCAGCAATGTCTATTGGAACAAAGCTAAATCTTCTTGGGTTTGATTTTATCAAGTCAGACAAACCGCAAGACCAAGCAATTATTGAAGAGTTCAGCAACGCCTACAACATCAAACTTGCAAATAAGCAACAGGAAACTGTAAACAAACAATGGAGCACAGGTGACTTTAAAGACGGTTATGTTGATTTCCTAGAACGAGTTGGTGGAAAAATTGCAGACACAGCAAGAAACAACTTGGCAAGACTAGAACACCAAAGATGGAATTCTTTCTATTTCTCAAACGGTTGGACAAAGTTTGAAAAATCAAAAGTGACAGGGAAGGAAAGAAAGAATGTGAAGGCTAAGCAGCATGCTTGCTTAACAACATTTGAAGAACTTGAAGCATTGCAGAAAATGCAAACTGAGATTTTGGTTAATGAAGGAATGACAGAAGTTAGAGCAAAATCTGAAACTGATGTGATTAGATATGACTTCTTCTTGATGGATAAGTTAATCAGCAATGTGAGAGATTCAGGGTATATAATTATTAAAAAATAAAAAACACCCGAGAGGGTGTTTTTTTATTTTTGTGGATAGCCCGTAAGCCGGGTTCTGTTTTTCAAGTGGTAATCTATCTAGACTTTATATTGCTATAAAGCTCAAGCGACCTATGAGAATCTAGCGAGCAGCGTTAGCGATTCTACCTCTTGCACCGGATGGGGTTTACATATGCCTGCGTGTCACCACACATGCCCGTGGTCTCTTACACCACTGGTTTCACCCTTACCTCTCGCCAAAAAGACTTAACGAGGCGGTTTCTTTTCTGTTGCACTTTCCCTAAGGTTTCCCTCGGTGGCCGTTAGCCATCATCCTTGCTCTATGGTGCCCGGACTTTCCTCTGATGTTTCCACCAGCTACCACTTAGGCTATCCAACACAAGTATATATTAAAACAACCAAAAAGGCAATAATAACAAAATGGAAA
>WQZR01000096.1 GCA_009780625.1 Bacillota bacterium
CTAAGCATCTTCACCACCTTCTTCAGTTTTTGGCTCTTCTTCAACTTTCTCTACCACTTTAGTTTTCTTCTGAGGCTTCTCAGTTTCAACCGTTTCTTCAGAATAACCATATACACCTAGGCTTTCTTGGTTTATTTTTGCTTGCCAGAACATGAATAGTCTAAACAACAACAGCATAATCAAAACTGCAAACAGCATTCCAGGAAGGAACGTGTCTATAAAGTTTCTAAGAGGTCCGCGGAACGCAAACGTTACAATAAGCCCAAACACAGTCATAAGAACCGCAGAGTGAACCACTCTTGCCCAAGTTCTTCTAAAACCAGTGCTTATTGCGTTTTGAAGTTTCTTTCCATAGTCTACTTCTCTTCTTATTCTTTCCAAAATCAACACGGCAATATCAACAGCAAAGATGAATGCAAGGAAAATTCCAAACACACCACTTAGTGTCAAAATCGCATATGGCAATGCATTCAACAACAAGAATGTGAAAGATAGCATTGTCATAAGACTTAATGTTGCAAAAATTCCAGACCTTCTATAGAACACAATCAAAACCGCTGCAACTGCAACAAAAATCACACCACCTGCAATCAAAAGATTTCTTATTGTGTTTGGCCCAAGAAGCGGGTCAATCACGTGAATTCCATTATCTCCACCAATCATCTCAAGTTGTACTGCATGTCTTCCCGCAAGAATTTGCTCGATATAGTTTTCAGCATCATCTCTTGTTGTCATTCCACCAGATATACTTACTCTTCCTTCTGTAAAAACTGTGTCCACCCCAAGCATTCCATTGTTTCCACCTCTTCCAAACGGCTCACCATTTGCGTAGATATACACATGAGAACCCGGTCCTTCAACAATCGCTCTTGTTAAGTTTTCAAATTTAACTCTTCCCGCATCTGTGAAAACAATTTCAACACCCCAAGAAGTTGCACCTGCTGCAATAACCGAAGCACTCGCAATATCAAAACCTCTTATTGTGGTTGGAGCATTTAAATCAACTTCGCTAAATGGGCTCATGTCGCTCATAACAATTTCTGCAGGAGTTCCAATAAGATGCAAAATTGGTTGGCTTAGTTCTCTTTGCCCAAATTCCATAATGCGTGGCAATTCAACTCTAATGTTGTCGCCAACTCTAGTTACTCTAGATTCTTGATATCCTCTTCCTCTAAGCATGTCTCTAACACGGTCAACAGTGTTATCAATTTCATTTGAAACAAATTCTTCGTTTTCTGCATCTCCAAACCCTTCTCTAAGTGTTGCAGAATACATTGCATAGAACCCACCGTTTAAGTCAGCACCAAGCCTAATTCCACCAGCAAAGCTAGACCACTTTAGAGCAGTAAAAGGAATGGCAAAAGGCACCACAGCAAAAACAGTAAATATCAGACAGATAACTGATAAAGCAATCGTTCTCTTGATAGCAACTCTTCTTTTAGACACGAATAATTATACCCCTGATTAATTGTTCATAACCACGCAAAAACGCGGTTGTTCACCATTTGATTATTATATCGTGTTTTCAAAATTTCTCCAACCGTTTAACGCTTTTTAATTACCCGCCTGCCAAGGTTTACAAGGATTATTCCAGAGACTCCACCAGCAATTCCCATAAAGAACAAGTCATTCACAAGCGTTATGCTTAGGTTGAAACTTCCATCCATTGCACTAAACACCAAGAACGACAAAACTACATAAACAAGCCCCAACAACAAACCTTTGACTAGTCCCTGTTTCTTTTGTCTTCTTAGAACAAAAAAGCAACCAAAGAAAACAGAAAGAACCTTAATCACCTGATTGACTGGCATAATCACATTGTCATCAAAATTAAAAAGTTTCAACAATGCAGCAAAAACCAAAACCGCAACAATGCTAAAAACAACCCCAAACCCTGCACCTTTTAGAATCTCAACAAAAATGTTTTTCTGAACCTTGTTTTCTTCTCTACTGCTCTTTTTAAAAATGTCGCCAAACTTTCCGATAACCGCTTTCATAACACACCTCAATTTGGCTAATTATATGTGAGAACTCATTTATCTTATGAATAAAAAAGGGTCGATGTGTCATCGACCCCTACGATTATTTCTTTTTACTAGTTCTTTTTGGCTTAACAATATCTTCTGTTGCTCCGTCTTCTTTCATTGCATCCGCCACCAATTTATGTGCTCCACCCTGAGCTTCTTCATCAAGCGCCGCTTGTGCTGCTTCTTGTTCTCTTAGAGCTTCTTCTGTTTTGTTCACCCACTTGCCATCAATCTTGTGCCAGCAGTTTCCTTCTTCGTCGATTTTCATTTCGCACTTGTTGTCAATTCCTGTAACCAATTTAAAGTTACATTCAATTGTTGTTTTGTTATTCCCTTCCCCTGTTTCAAGAAGCATAACCTTTCCATCTGTTGTATCAGTTATTTTGATAATCGTCCCATACACACCAATTTGTGTTTTAACCCTATCGCCAACTTTAATTTCTTTAAGCGCCTCTTGTTGAGCAGCCAAAGTTTTTTTGTTTTTAAGTCCACCAATAAACATCAGAACAATAAGCAAAGCAATACCTATAAGTATCCAGTGCATTGGTTCTAGCGCATTAATCATATTTACGTTAATCATATAAATCTCCCCTATTTTGTATATAGTAGTATAACTTGTTTCCTAAATTCTTCCAAACGGTTTTCTTTTATCGCCTGCCTTATGGTCTTCATAAACCTTGCCATAAACGTTATGTTGTGTTCGCTTAGAAGTCTTATTCCCAAAATCTCATCAACTGTAAACAAATGCCTTATATATGCTTTTGTATATTTTGTGCAAGCATCGCAATCACAGCTTGGGTCTAGTGGCTCAAACGCTTCTTTATATTTTGCATTTGTTATTGTAATTTTTCCCGTGCTTGTGAAAGCTAGACCATTTCTTGCAACCCTTGTTGGCAACACACAGTCGAACATATCAAC
>WQZR01000097.1 GCA_009780625.1 Bacillota bacterium
AATTCGCTTCCAACCGCAGACGATGTGTGAACAGGCGTCTGGCTTGGGCTGAACCCTGGAATAGTTACGGCAACAAGAAGACTGTTTAGATAGTCCACCAAAATCTGCTGTGTTATTGGTGTGTTGTCTATGATGATTGCATCGTTTGATAAATCAACAATTTCTGCAACACCTTGATTTATTTCAAGTTCTCTCCAGTCAATCACGTGGACATGCCACAGTGGCTTGAACACTTCTTCTAAATCAATATCATCCATAAATGGAGCAGCCTTGATATATGCAGTTGGCCCAACTCTTCTTACAACTTCAAAAATGCTGTCCACAAGGTGGAAGTTTGTGCTTCCTTGAATCCAGAAGTCTTCTCCTAAAATATCTAGGAAGTTTTGTCTTATTGTTTCTTCGTGCCACGGTGTAAGTTCTGGCCCTACCCTGTTTACATCAATCCTAATTGATTCTTCACTTTCAGAGTTAGCAATTCTTGTGCCTCTTGCATTTGTTGTGAATGGTTGTCCACCCGCACCTATTGTGTGAACACTAAAAGGTGTGACAAGAAAAGCTCTAAGATGGAATGTTCCACTTGATATAGGAATGAAATATAAGTTGCCATCAACTTCGTGAATAAATGTTTGCGTGGCTATATGGTCCACGTTGAAAGTTGAGCCAGACCAAGTTCCAACTTCGAAATGAACATCATACACATCAAAATCAAATTCGTCTGTTCTTATGTTTAAATTCTGAATTTCAACCAAACTATCTAGCCTTAGTGGAGCAAACTCGAAAAATTGTCTATCTGACATATTAAATGTATTTATATTCAGAATTCTTTGAGTCTCTCCAGGTGTTATTACAACCTGTGTTTTGACCTGTGTGTTTACTGAAAGGTTTACTTCAATACGGTTACTCATTCCAGTGAAGTGAACAGGAGGCGGTGCACCGACTGTGCCTAGAGCAATTCTTCTGTTCAATCTAAGTTCGAAATATGGGAAGTTTACTGGTGTGCTTTGAGTTATTGCAACCGGGAAACCATCCCAATCTGCAACCTCGTTTGGTGGAGTTACTCTGAATGTGTTGATGAAGCGACCCGTGCTGTCGACACCTTCAATTGTGTTTATTGAAACTGCACCCAGGTGTGGGTTCTCTTGTGTAAACTGCCACCAGTCACCTCCAACTAGAATTGAAGGTAGGTGCGTTAGAACGTTGCTTCCAATAATTTCTCCTGGTCTCTTGATGTCGTATTCTCCAGAAATGCTTTGGAAAATCTCTGTTCCAAAATCCACTTGCGTTCCAAAGAAAGCAACAGGTCTTCTGTTTGCATCGTTTAGAAGATAGTTTCTTATTGGAGGAACTTCAACAGTTAGTGTGATTGTTTTGTTTGTTTCGTTTTCTTCGGTTCCAGTCCACTCTGGAGGGCGGTTGTTTGTGTTGAATAGCCATTTACTTGTCACGGCTCTGATTTGAACTGTGCCTGGGAAGTTTGCAATAACACTTTGTCCATCTGGTGCAATGCGAACAACTGGCTCATTGTTTGGGTTGTTTCCAGCAGCAACCATTGAACCTGGAACAATTTGATAGAACGTTGGTCTAGAAAAATCTCCGTCCCTAACACTTGAAGGATAAACCCTTGTTGCAAATGTTGCATATTCTCCCATAAAGAATCTATGTCTATCTGTTGAGTGGTTTAATTTTGTTTGTGTTGCACCTTGAACATCAAGAAGATTATCGTGGTGTCTGTGCGGGTCGTGAGGTCGAAGTGCTGTTTGATTTGCAGTAACCCCTTCTGCAACGTCAAACTTAAGGTCCGTGACAGGATTGTCTATAAAAATGTCTATTTCTTTTATTATGTTTCCTGATTGGCTTATTGCGTTTATTCTGATTGTTGCAAATTCTCCAACTCCAGCGCCAAGCCTAACCCTTACAATTTCACCTGATGTTACTGTTGTTTTGTCAAACACAACTGCGTTTGGACTTGCAAGTGTAACTGTCCTGTTGTTTCCTGTGTATAATCTTCCCCTATCATCTCGTAGTAAAGCGGTTACAAAAAACTCTCCACGTGTATAGTAGACTTCTTTCTCTCCCATTGGGACTCTATCTACACTCACTCGGTTTGTTTGCGAGTGAACAACTGTAAACGTCATGTCGCTTGGTGTTTCTGGTGGAATAAGTTGAATGATAAACCATGCAGCAATTCCAATAACAACCGCAGCAACCGCACCAACAACCAAGAAGAAGTTTCTCTTATAAACCCTTGACTGTTTAACTTGATAGTCCCCAAAGCTTACTGCCTTTTCGTCTTTAAGATATTCTTCTCTAACCGGCTTCATTGTGTCGTCGTCTTCCATGGCTGCAACAGAACTTTGTCCTGCAAGAAGGGCTGCAAGCTCGGCTTCAAGCATTTCAAGTTCCATAAGCTCGGCTTCAAGTTCTGCAATGATTTCTTCGTTTGATTTTTCGTTTCTAACAAGTGCATCCAGGTTTTCTTGGGCAGCATGTTTTTGGGCTTCAATTGCCAACAGTTCTCTTTCAAGGTCCTCAATAGACTGACCACTGCTTTGGCTTACAGAATCATTTGCGCTCTCAAGAGCGTTCATGTTTTTTTCTATTTTGCTGTCTTTTTGTTCTTTGTTTTCCATTCGCCTTTTCGTATGTTTTATTTTCTGCAAATATAATTTTGTTATCAATAAATCATAGCAAAAGATTGCACTAATTGCTTTGTATCAATTATAAAATTTTTATTTGATTAAACGAAATCAAAACTGGCAAAAATAGACATTTTTTTTATAAAATTGTAACCAGTTTATCTATGATTTTTTCAATCTTTGGCTTTAAAAGTTCAGCATATCTTCTATATACGACATATTCCATTCCATATGGGTCTGGCATATCGTCTCCACCGGCTAGTTCTGCTATTGTG
>WQZR01000098.1 GCA_009780625.1 Bacillota bacterium
TCTGGCTTCTTTAAGTCTTTTGAAGATATTAAAAAAATAAACTGCCACGGTGAAACTATATATAAGCCAAAAATGCCTAAAGAGAAAAGTCAAAGACTAATTAAGGAATGGCAAAAAGCAGTGGCTAAATGCCTTGACTAAAGAAGCACAAAACAGTATAATTGAAAACATGATTATCGGTTTCAACGAAGAAAAATATATTAAACTTCAATCAGAGAAAATCCTAGAAAGAGCAAGGAAGTTTAAGAAGCTATATTTGGAATTTGGTGGAAAATTATTTGGCGACTATAACGCCGCGCGCGCAATTCCGGGTTTTGGTCCCGACACAAAAGTTAAGATGTTGATGAGCATTAAAGAAAAATGCGAGGTTATTATTTGCATTGATGCAGGTGATATTGGCGTTGGAAAAATTCAATCTAACTCTGGTTTGATTTATGAAAACGAAGTTCTAAGACTTAAAGGAAAATTTGAAGAAGCAGAAATAAAAGTTGCTGGTGTTGCAATCAACAGGTTCGACAATCAACAAGCAGCCCTTGCATATAAAAGACGTCTTGAAAACCTTAATGTTCCAGTTTTTGTTTTCAACAAAATTGAAGGCTATCCAGACAACATAGACAATGTTGTATCAGACAAGGGTTATGGAAGCCACCCATATATCGAAACAACAAAACCAATCATAATCGTAACATCTCCTGGGGCAAAATCAGGCAAGATGGGCGTTTCTCTAAGTTTGCTATATAACGAAATCAAGCGTGGAAATAAAAGTGCAGGTTATGCAAAGTTTGAAACTCTTCCAGTATGGAATTTACCACTTAAGCACCCACTAAACATCGAATATGAAGCAGCAACTCTAAACGTTGCAGACAAGAATATGATTGACCCATTCCACTTGGAAAAATATAATGTTGTTGCAGTAAGCTATAACAGAGACATTGAAGCATTCCCACTTCTAAAACAAATTTTTCATAAGATGTATGGCAACGGTGCAATATATCATTCACCAACCGAAATGGGTGTGAATATGATTGGGGACTGTATTGAAAATGACGAAGTTGTTTCTAGGGCAAGCAAGGAAGAAATTCTAAGAAGATACTACGAAGCACTGGTTGATGCAAAAACTGGAAAGCTGACAAATGTTGGCGTGAATAAAATAAACTATCTCATGAGCCAAGCAGGTGTAGGAAAAGAAGACAGAAAAGTTGCAGAACTTGCAAAAGAACAACAATTTGATAGGGGAACACATGCAGCAGCAATGATTCTTAAAGACGGAACGGAGTTAAACTCTGGGGAAAACGGATATCTGACAGCATCGTCTGCTTTGCTTCTTAAAGCACTTCAACACAAGCTTGGAGTTAAAAAAGAAGTTAGACTTCTAAACCCAAAGATTATTGAAGAAGTTTCAAAACTTAAAACCGATATTCTTAAAGATAAGGAGTTTATGCTGACACTTAGTGAAACATTGATTATTCTCACAAACTCTGCAGGTGGTTCTGGTTATTTGTCTAAAAAAGCAATTGGGCACCTAATTGATTTGCAGGGGGCAGAAGCTCATATAACATACATCATAACGCCAGAGGAGAAGAAGATTTGGCAGAAGCTGGGCGTCAATGTCACAATGTGTGCGACAATTAAGTAATTTTTAGCGCATAACGTCGTCAACTGCAAAAATTCGCTCGGTTGTGTATATCTAGATACACGCCCTTGCGGATTTTTTTGTTTCCTTGTTCTGCATCTAAAAACTTAACTTAATTGAATTAATGAACTCTTTTTGTTTTGATATTTGTACAAATATAGTATAATTGTATTAATTTACAATTTTTTCCAAGGAGGGTATATGCAACAAGCGGCTGAAAAGAGTTTAAAGTGTCTAGCGAGGGAGGCAAAGAACAGATTCAAAAGAGGTTTTTGGACGGAGTTTCTTTTGGCAAAGCAATCAATCCTCGAAAGTGAGGAAGATGAAAAGATTAAAGAAATAAAAATCAAAGCACTATACTATCAAACAAGGAAAAAACTAGACAGCGACTATATGGAAGAAGATGAAGAATCAACTTTCTATAACAAAGTTTCGGAGATGCTTTCTTCTGGTGCACTTATTCTAAACCCAATTCAAAGACTTGTTGACGAGGAATATATCAAAACCCTAACCGAAGAAGAAAAACAGAACTATATCATAAGGCTTGGCGACCGCTATCGCAAAGCAAAAGAGCGCTTTGAAAAAGAGCAAGAACTCTTAAATGCCTCTAGTTAAAAAAGTCTAAATATGATAAAATAGAGGAATGAAAAAGTTTAGTTACGACGGTTTAAACGAAGCACAAAAGAAAGCAGTGGCTATCAATGATGGCCCTGTTTTGGTTTCTGCAGGCGCAGGAACAGGAAAAACCTCTGTTCTAACTAAACGTGTATCAAGACTTATTCTCGACGGAGTTGCAAGACCAGAACAAATTCTTGCAATCACATTCACAAACAAAGCAACTAGGGAAATGAAGGAAAGAATTGAATCAACCTGCGGGCACAATGGTTCAGGTGTTTTGGTTTCAACTTTCCACAGTTTTTGTGTGAAGGTTCTGAGGGAGTTTATATCTTATCTTAAACCAACCATTGACGGAAAATATGCATATAACAAATTCTTCACAATATGTGATGACGACGACAGAAAAAAAATAATAAAAAAAGTTGTAAAAGAACATTTTGGCGAAACAGATAAGGAAATCGAAAAACAACTAAACTGGGCAATAAGCACAGCAAAAAACGAGGGAATAACTCCTAGTGAATATCTAGAACAAGTTCGAAGTGAACCATTCAAAGATTTTGTTAAAATGTATGCTGCGTATGAAGAGCATCTAGAAAAATCAAACTCGCTAGACTTTGATGATTTAATTATAAAGACTTTAAAACTTCTAAATCAAAA
>WQZR01000099.1 GCA_009780625.1 Bacillota bacterium
TATGCAGGCTTCAACTTCAAAACAACCATGCTCTTTATATTTTCCATTGATAAGGAGAGCGCTTGCAAGGGCTTTTATGCTTATCGGAATAATTCCATCTTCTGGAACACACATAATCACATCAACACAACAAACTATGTTTGAATAGCTAACACAGCATTTATCTTTTGCATCTTTATAGCAAATTTGAACAGGAATAATCACGTCGCATCTAACTCTGGAAAAGTTGCAGTGGTTTGGAATTCTGTCTAGCCTAACATTTGTAACATGTGCATGTGTTCCCACTTGGCAACCAGAAATAAAAATGAACGGTTCTTCCATTTCTTTTGGAAGCGGGTGAATGCAAACTGTTTCCTGTGGGTATGTTTTTTGAACAACACAAGAATCCAGAACCCGAAATGTTTGAATTGCAATGCGTTCGCACAGCCCATCAATTTGGGGGTTTTGCATTTCTCCAGGCATTTTTTGTGTGATGTTTTTTGTGGAATAAAAACTCATGTCAAAACTCCTATATGTACTACATTATGATATGCAATGTGTAAACAAAGTTTTCCAAAAGGAATATATGTACATATAATCGTTTGTATTAATTGAAAAATATTGATATAATATATTCATTATTAATATAGATTAATAAAATATTAGAGGAGGGGCGATATATGCAAAAAAGAGGAATTGGAATGATGGTAGTTTTGTTCTTGTTCACTTTTGGAATCTATCCAATTATTTGGATGTATAAATTCCAAAATGAAATCAAAGCAACAACAGGTGAAGGATTCAGCGGAATTATTCACGTTGTGCTATCATTTGTTACTTTTGGTATCTATCCAATCTATTGGTTTTGCGTTACAGGTAAGAGACTAGCTAAAGCTGGTGCAGAAGACAAAAACACTCTTTACGTAATTCTTACACTGTTAATGTTTATTGCAATACCAACAGTTGCTGTAGTACCATTCATGATGCAAGACCAAGCAAACAAACTTGCTGCTTAGTCATATCACCTTATAATAAAAACGGCGAAAGCCGTTTTTTTTGTGCTACAATTGGGTATGAGAATTTTTGCCATAAGCGATTTGCATCTAGACAGTTTTGATAATAAGCCAATGGATATTTTTGGCGACACCTGGAAGTTTTTTAAAGAAGACATTATTGAAAATGCAAAGAAGAACAAAATTACGGATAAAGATATTGTGGTTATTGCAGGCGACATCTCTTGGGCAATGAAAAAAGAAGAAGCAAAAACAGACATAAGTTTTCTTGATGCAATTCCTGGAAAGAAAATTCTAATCAGAGGAAATCACGACTATTGGTGGAAAGGAATTTCGGGGGTTAGAGATGTTCTTCCTCCAGAAACATATGCAATTCAAAACGATGCAATAAAATTCGGAAAATTTATCTTTTGCGGAACACGTGGTTGGAATGTGGATAGAATTAAACCAAATGATTTAGGTCAATATGAAATTAAAGAGAACGATGGCAAAACAAAACTAAACGAAGATGAAAGAATTCTCGCTAAAGAAAAAGAAAGACTGAAACTGACGCTAGACGCTGCTCTCAAAATGAGAAACAAAGGCGACGAAGTTATTGTGGTTATGCACTATCCACCATACACAAGAGGTTTTCAGGAAACAACTTTCACAAAGATGATTGAGGCAGCAGGGGTGAAGACTGTTGTGTTTGGACACCTTCATGGTGAAAGATGGAAAAAATATCTTGAAGTTAGAATAAACAACACAAAGTATTTTCTAACAAGTTGCGATGTGGTTGATAATAAGCTCGTACGCATTAAATAGAAATAAATAGGGGTATACAGACCCCTATTGTTTATATTGCTCACAGTGGAAATATGGGCTCTAAAACGCACGATTGTGGACAACTCTAAAATTTTAGATTTATTCATGATTTTGTATGATTATGCAAAAACAGTTGCATTTTCTTTTTATTTATTGTATAATTGACGCATAAAGCTATGAATACTGAAAACAAAAAGGAACACATATCTGTAATGCTTCTTGAAACAATTGAAGCATTAAACATCAAAAAAGATGGCATCTATGTGGACGGAACATTTGGGCTTGGTGGGCATAGCAGGGCAATTCTTAAAAAGCTTGGAAAGGGTGGGAGAGTGATTGCGATTGACAGAGACCTGAATGCAAAACAACATGCAGAGGGTCTGGAAAATCTTACACTCATTCACGACAGCTTTTCAAACATTTTGGAGCATTGCCAACAGGTGGACGGAATTTTGTTAGACTTTGGAGTTTCAAGCCCACAACTAGACGAAGCAGAAAGAGGTTTCAGTTTCAGGTTCGACAACGCAAAACTAGACATGCGAATGAACCAAAAACAAGAACTGACGGCTGCAACAGTTGTAAACACATACCCTCAAAAAAAACTTGAATATATAATCAGAAAATATGGGGAAGAAAAGTTTGCAACCAATATCGCAAGAAACATAGTTGAAGCAAGAGCACTAAAGCCAATCAAAACGGTGGGGGAACTTAAAGCAATCATAGACAAAAGCATACCCCTGAAAGTGACATATCGCCACGGCAAAAAAGACAACCCATATCAAAGAACATTTCAAGCGATTCGCATTGAAGTGAACGCAGAACTTGAAGAAATAGAAAAAGTTCTGGTTGATGGGTTTAAGGCTTTGAAAGTTGGTGGGCGAATGGTGACCTTGACATTCCACAGCCTTGAAGATAGACTGGTTAAAGACTATTTCGCAGAGTTAACCACAGGTTGCACTTGCGATAAACGAAATCCGGTGTGTGTGTGCAATAATAGACCTTGTGCTGCATACCCAAAAGGAAAGTTTGTAAAACCATCAAATCAAGAA
>WQZR01000100.1 GCA_009780625.1 Bacillota bacterium
CATTCACAACAGCGGAGATGTTCTATAATTTTGCTCCTGAAAAGTTTGTTGGAATAACTCCCGTGACAATGAGGGTCCAAGCAACTCACAGCAGCATAGACATAAACAACTCGGGAGTGGAAGGTCCAAGAAACAATTTCATAAGACTAGAACAACCTACAAATTTGGAATTTCATCGTTCTTCATATATAAGCCTAACTTGGGATGCAGTTGAAAATGCAACTTCATACGATATGTTCTACTATATCTACCCAGAATTCGGCTCATATACAAGACTTCCATATAACAGCACTTCATACTACAATTCGACAACTCCATATTCTATACAGCCAATCAATATATACAGCAACACCGTTCTTATCAGAATTTATTTAAGAGCAAACGCCACCAACTATTTATCTTCAGAATGGACAATGATTGAATATAGACCATAGTTTATATAATTGATTAACTAATGTGCTATAGTTGATGCATGATTTACTTGCTGTTTCTTCCAATAATTTTTCTTACGGTCATTGAAACCGTTATAAGAAAAAGAACAAAATATAGCGGTGCAAAGACTGTGGCTCTTGCGGCTTTTTGGCGTTGGGTTTGCGGCATTATTGTTTTCATTGTTGCGGTGGCGGTTCTTAGGGCAGAACTATTTGCTGGGTTTGAACTTCTTCATGCAGGAGTTTTGTTTATTCGTGCGTTGCTTTTCTTTATGTCTACTGCAATTCTTATCAATGGTTTAAAATATGTAAACCTTGCAGTTGCCGACATTTTGCAGCGTTTTAGAATTCTTCCGCTTATAGCCCTCAGTTGGTGGTTGTTTGACGATGTTGTCGGCCTGTGGAGCATTATTCTTGCTGTTTTTATTTTTGCTTTGTGCATAGCCCTTTCAATTATTGGAAACAGGGGAAAAGAACAAAGAAAAACACAAGCCAAGGGTCTTGTTCTAATCTGCATCAGCGTAACGATTGTGATTATAAACACTGTTGTGTTCAGATATCTTGGAGATAGTGGGGTTAATATTTTTTGGATGTTCACATTCCTTGCAACTGCTCACGCACTTATTGGTTTAACTGTGGCAATCTTCAACCACATCAGAAAGAAAGAGAATATCAAAACTTTCTATGGGGAAGGGCTTTTCAATCCATGGATGATTGTTTTTGGCATTTGTATGGCTGTTCACTTTTTGCTGCAAATAGTTTTGGTTACGCATATGAATATTGGAATAATTGATGCAGTGTTGGTTTCTGCTGGCATGTGTGTGGTTCTGGTTTCTAGGTTTATGTTTAAAGAAAAACTTAAAGTTTTGCAATACGTTTTGATAGGTTGTGTTCTTGTTGCGAGTGTTGCGTTGGCACTCGTAACCTATTTTGGTTTTTGACGGCTCAGTTTTAATGATATACTGAGTTATGTCAGCATCAAAGATTAAAAAATATCAATCAGCAGTAGCCAAGATGGCAAGTTTTTATATTCATAGGGTTGATATTGAAAACCAATTGTTTTGCGAGTTTAGCGAAACAAACGTAAGTTTAAAAAACAGAGCAACAGATTTTGATTCTGCAAGCAGAAGAAGCAAAAGAAATAGAGAGTTTGCAAAGAAAGTCAATCTGGTTCTAAAAGACCCGGATGCACAACTTTTTACTATAACGCGTCTAAAATTTTCAAAGCTTGTGCCAGAAAGTGCAAGCACAAAAGAATTTCTCCAAGCACTGTTTGTTGAAACCATGCAAGAAATTAAACGTAACGGAATAGACAAAAGAGTGGAAAAAGATTTAAAAGCAAATCCACCACTAAACCCAGACGGGCTTCCAAACTATATAAGAGCAATGGCAAATCTTAGAATCTTTTTGGAGAACGGTCTTATTGATGTTTTAAAAATAGACGACGAAACAATGGAGATTTATCACAATTGCATTAAGTTTCTAAATCAAGAGATTGAAGACGAAATTTTTTCCGCGGACGGAGCCAAAGCAAAAAACCATACCGAAGCAAGAAGAAAAGGCAGACATAACAAAAGAGAAACTCTACGAAAGAGAAGAGTGGTTAGAGAAAGGGAAGAAGAAAACGTTCGTCTTCAAGTTAAGGAAAGAGTAAACAAAGCAGAACTTAGAAGAAAAGTTAAAGCAGTTAGAACAAATGCAAAAAGGCTAGAAGAAAAAACAACAGTTGCAAAACGAGAACTTAGAGGAAGAATTTTAAAACGAGATATAAGAAGGGCAGAACTTAGCGGCAAACTTTCACCACGTGTGAAAGCTGATTTGATTGAATATGCAAAGTGTCCGCATAGAAGTTTTAAAGTTGAAAAATATGTTTCTAGAAAGATTGATGGAATGTTTGGAAAAACAAACACCGAACTTCGAGCAGAGAAACTTAGAAACCTAGAAGCACAAAGATTGGCGACCAGAGAAAATTATATTCAAAGATTTGAAAAAATAAACGAACTGACTGGCCCAAGGCATACAAGAACCCTAGACCCAAAAGAGAAAGATAGAAAAATTCTAGAACAAAAAACCCCTGTCAGAAACAGGGGTGGATTTGTGATTTCAAAGTGGGATGACCCTCGTTAGGCAGTTGGGTCGGTTTTTTTGCCACTTGTTAGAGCATTGAAGTTAAGTTCAGGGTCCATGTCGATGCCTTTTTCTTTAGCGGCTTTAACAAAATCTGCTTTTGTTGTGTCCAGGTTTGCGGCTTTTGCAATAAACTCATCAACATTTATTTCTTGTTCTCTCTTTCCAAGTTCTTTTGCAAGAGCTCTAATCAGCCTTTCTTTTTGCTTTTCAACTTTGTCGCCTTCAACCA
>WQZR01000101.1 GCA_009780625.1 Bacillota bacterium
TCAACTGTTTCATCTTCCGAAAAAACAATGGCTGCGTAGGGAGCCTCTGTTTTGTTGTCAAGATAACAGAATGAGGAGTTATATCTTGAACCGCGTGCACCTGAACCTGGACGTTTTGCAACACCGTCGAGTATGATGCCTATTCCGTAACACTTTAGTTGTCTGTCAAAAAACATTGCTCCGTCAATGGCAGCAAGATGTGAAATAAGACCCATGTTTTCACTAAGAGAAAAATCGATTGTCTCGATTGCATACCCGCGTGCCATGCCGGAAAGACGCCCGACTTCTTTCTGGGCTTCGTCACTAATTATTAAAAGCCCTCCGTGCTTCTGGCGTGTTAAAATTTTTATAATTTCATTAAATCTTTTCTCAAGTTTTTTGGCTAAAAACCCTTTGGGCAGGTCGGAAATGACCTGGCCATAGCCATAATCAAGGAAGAATTCACCGCGTGAAAAACGCAGTGCATCTTTGCCGTTTATATACAGCGTCCATTTCTGATGACCGTTGAACTGGATTCTTTTAACATTTTCTTCTTCAGTGGTTCCAAGGCCTACTATCTTTTTCTCATACACAAGCAGGGAGAGTTTGTTTGCAGACATTTGCAAAAACTTACGGATGAGCCTTAGATTATTCTGGTTAAAGTCAATTTGCTTAGCAAACCTGACCTTGAAATTTACCGTTTCTAAATTATTAATAAATATGAAGCTTCCATATGATTCACGTCTTTCATAGGCGCTGCTCGATAGGGCATTAATAATATCAATATCTACATATTCCTTGAGTGTACTTTGGAATATTTCCCCTTTTGAGCTTAATAGTTCACCGGCGGAAAGACCGCTGCGGCGATTAAAACGCACCAGCATTTGTTCCTGATAATCAGCCAGGAACGATTCCATTACAACGGTTATATCGTCATTAAAGTTAAAAATAACACTGAATGTTTGTTTTTTTGTGTTTTCTTCTTCATCTTCTTCGTCAAGACTGGTTGAAAAGACTGTTGTTGTGTTTTCCGGGATGTCCCAGAATGCCAGTATTTGCTCGTAATTATATGAGTGAAATTTTTTGTATTTAAGTATAAGTTTTGTTATTTCATTTTTACCTGAATCAAAATAGGAAATGGATTCAGTATTTTTATCCACCTGATTGTATTCAAAAATAATCATGCGGAAAGTCAGACTTTCGTGCACGAGTTCAGACAAAAATTTTGTTAAATCATGATATAGGGTCTTTAACTCTTTGTGTGAGTTTTTAGAAATGCGCATTGATTAAACCTTCTAATTTAATTAAACACAAAAGAGCAGTGTTCTGTCAAGGTTTTATCCTGGTTTGCACCGGAAATTCAATTTTTTAAATTTAATAAATTTTTAAAAAAGAGGTAATTTGGGCATTATATCTTGACTTTTTAGAATAAAAATGCTATCATTTACCCAATATTGTTTATAAAGAGGGGAGTATGACAACTTTAGAGGTTTTTTTAGCCATAATGGGCATAATTTTGATTGTTTTAGCAGCCGCTGTTGTGCTGGTTATTATGATACGTGCAATTATCAGAGTGCTTGATAGAAACCGCAGTGTTTCTAAGCAGCAAGGTTCACATATAGGCGGGGAGCTTTATTACAAAGATGACGCTAAATCAACCAGTTTTCCTGTGCGTGAAGTTTATTACAAAGAAAAAGAAACTGTTACAAACAATAACGATATTATTCATCAACTTGCAAAAGCTGAAAGCGACAGTCTTGCGTATAACCGCGAAGTAGCACTTCAGGAGCAGGAAGAGCTTGCAAAATTAAAACTTGAAGAAGCGCAGGTGAGGGGCGGAAAGTTTGCACGTTCATCAGAACCAAGCAAAGAAGAGCTTATGGCTGATGTTTTGCAGCCGTATGGTCTGATTGAATCAAAACCTGAAGAAGAGGAAGACGATTTTGACAGCTTCTTTAAATTTGACAGCAGCAAGAAAGAAGAAGACGATGAAGATGAATACTATTTTGATTTTCTTGAGGGAGACAAGACTAAGAATAACATAACAAACACTTATAACTTTGCAGCTGCAGAAACAGGTGCAGACGCAGATAAACTTAAAAAGCTTGAAGAAGAAATTGAAAGTCTTAAGAAAGAACTTAAACAAGAAAGAGATAAAGAAGAAAAAGAAAGAATAAAGACGAGATTGATGAAGCAGAATTCCTGAAGAAAGAAATTGCTGATAATATTAAAGCCGCAAACGAAGAACAAGAATACTTAAAAGCTCTCAAAGAGCAGAGCGAAAAAGAATTAGCTGAAAAAACAGCTGAAATTGAGAAGCTTAAAGAAGAATTGAAAGCACACGAAGGTGATGCCGGAGAAATTGAAAGACTTAAAGAAGAATTGAAACTCGCAAAACAAAACAAAGAAAAAGAAGAAGTACAAAGACTTAAAGAAGAAATTGCTGAAAAGCAGGAAGGTACAAAAGAAAACAGTGAAGAAATTGAAGTGCTTAAAGCCGAAATGGCAAAACTGAAAGGTGAGCGTGACCAGATTGAGGAAGCAATTATTTCAAAGCTGCGCTTAGAAATGGAGCTTGGAAAAATTGTTTGTGCTGAAGAAGCAGAAAACGTAAACGAACTTTTATATACTGTAGAACCGACAGCGCTTCCGGCTGTGCACGAAATTGAAAAAGCACAGATTGTACAAAAAGCCGAAAGTGACTATAA
>WQZR01000102.1 GCA_009780625.1 Bacillota bacterium
CCTTGGCTTACAGGTTCAGAAAGGTCTCCACCTGGAGGGCTTACTGCACCGATTACGGTAACACTTCCGGCTTTCTTTTCTTCTTTTCCAAGAACTTCAACCATGCCTGCTCTTTCATAGAACTCTGCAATACGGCTTGAAAGATATGCTGGATAGCCTTCTTCCCCTGGAAATTCTTCCAAACGACCACTCATTTCTCTAAGTGCTTCTGCCCAA
This sequence comes from Bacillota bacterium, assembly GCA_009780625.1. Classification (GTDB taxonomy): domain Bacteria; phylum Bacillota; class Clostridia; order Christensenellales; family UBA1242; genus WQZR01. The sequence goes on from WQZR01000102.1 coordinate 217, forward strand.
CGACTTGTGCTGTCTGCAAGAACAACAACGTTATAGCCCATATCTCTGAAATATTCTGCGATTGTGATTCCTGTGTAGATACTCGCTTCCCTTGCGGCAACTGGCATGTCTGATGTGTTTGCAATAAGAATTGTTCGTTTCATCAATGGTTGTCCGTTTCTTATGTCCTGAAGGTGAGGAAACTCTGTCAGAACGTCTGTCATTTCGTTTCCACGCTCACCACAGCCAACATACACAACAATTTCAGCATCAGACCATTTTGCAATCTGGTGTTGAACAACTGTTTTTCCGCTTCCAAATGGACCAGGAGTTGCAACAACTCCACCAAGAGCAATTGGAAACATTGTGTCTATAACTCTTTGACCTGTGATTAGGGGTTTACTTGAAGGAAGTTTTTGTTTGTATGGTCTTGGTCTTCTTACTGGCCATTTTTGAAGCATGATGATGTTGTGAGTTTTGCCCTTTTCGTCTTTAACTTCGCAAACAGTTTCTTCTATTGTAAATTTGCCTTTGTTAATTTTTGAAATCTTTCCAGAAATTCCAACTGGAACCATAATTCTGTGTTCAACAACTTCGTTTTCTTGAACAACTCCAACAATATCTCCAGCAACAACTTCGTCGCCAACTTTAACTTTTGGTTCAAACTCCCATTTTGTTTTCCTATCAATTCCAGAAACTTCAATTCCTCTTGCAATTCTGTCGCCATAAAGCTGACGAATTGTTTCGAGAGGTCTTCCAATGCCGTCGTATATCCCTGCCATAATTCCTGGGGCAAGTTCTACTGCAAGTGGAAGCCCTGTTGTTTCAACTGGTTCTCCAATTCCTATTCCTGTTGTTTCTTCGTATACCTGAATAGAAGCACGGTCTCCCCTGATTTCAAGAATTTCGCCAACAAGCTTTTCATTGGACACTCTAACAACATCAAACATTTTGCTGTTTGCCATTCCTTCTGCAACTATAAGTGGACCTGAAACTTTTACAATTTTTCCCATAAACTTTTACCTACTTTTTATCCTTAAATATAAATTCGCTACTGCCAACAACTTTTTCAATTCCGTCTAGAACTTTAAACTTGGCGTAGTTATAGTCTTTTTTGTCTAACCTTCCCGTTTTCTTTTGCCCGTCCAGTCCATCTGGAATTGGCAAGAAAATTGGGTATGGGTTTTCTTTGTTTTCGTGAAGCAAATCATCGTTGGCTTTTGCCAGGCTTTCGGTGATTAGAACAATTTGATATTCTTGTTTTATAAGCTCTTTGATGATTTCTCTAACTCTTTCTTTGTCGTCTGTATAGAACGCGTTGAAACCGATTGTTTTGAAAATCATAACTGTGTCTTTAGAGCCAACTGCGGCAAGCTTGTTATTTGAAATCATATGTGCCTCCTAGTTGCTCTCTTATAAACTCAGGAGAAAACCCAAGTTTTTTGAAAACGAGTATTGTTTTTACGGTTTTAAGTTCGTTCATCTGGTGAATGAAATAGCCAAACGACATGTTTATGCTAAACAAATCATCTGCGCCTTTCATGCTTGTTTTCATAAGGAATTTGTTTATTGCAACTTCCAGCGGCAACATGTCGCCTGTTTCGATTGCTCTTTCAACATCTTTAGAAAGTTCCTTATAGTCATAGCTCATGCCGACAAGACAACTTTTCACTGCTTCTGTGTTTCTTGCATGCAACATTTTTTCTAGATATTCTCGTCCTATATGCCCACCACAAATCAGCACAGTGTTTAGGCTTCCGCCCATGTTTCTGATTTTGATTGTATTCTTTATATTAAGCAAGTCTATTTCTGTCATGTAGTAGTTTTTGATGTCTTTATTTCTGATTTTCTTTTGCCTTCTTAGAATATAGCAAAACTTTGCATTGTTGATTTTAGATTCAATTTCGATTGCAGTTGGAGTTCTTCCTTCTGAATCTTGAAAATCTAGTTCCTTCAAAATTATTTGAAGACATTCTGGCAAAATATCGTATCTTTTTTGAAGTATTAAGTTCATGCCTCTTTCATCAACATTTCCAAATGGATATATTGAAGCTTGAATTTCTTCACCAAGAACTCTGTGTTTATAATATACAGTTGCGTTGTGATAGTCAAAATATGTGAACACAACTTGTTTTAGGTTTTCATCGTCGCAAAACTCTTTAAACTCTGTTACGTTTGCAATTCTTTTGTGTCTTATAATTTTATCTATATTGCTTGGTTCTGTTGTTAGAACAGTTTCACTATACCCGCATTCAAATAAAACTTTGGCAGCATCTTCTGCTGTTTCTGCACCAACCATTCGTCTTATGCGGTCTGCGTTAAGCATTTTTGTTTCTCGTATGCTTATAACCGCATTGGTATATATAATGCCCAAAGTTTTGCTCCTATTTTTTTAGTTTTTTAAGAACTTCAAATTGAAGTTCTTCCCTAACCTCTTCAACCATTTCTTTGTATGTTAAAGAAAGTTTATAGTTAGAATTTTCAAGA
>WQZR01000103.1 GCA_009780625.1 Bacillota bacterium
TTGTTTGACAGTGTTGATTTGAAAGATTTGATTTCAGACATTGAAACAAAACGTAGACTAGAAGAAGAAGCAAAGAGAAAAGAAGCAGAAATTATGCAAATTCTAAACGCGGTTAACAAAGAAAGAGAAAAGAGCTTTGTTGCGTTCGAACTTGCTGGTGTTGATTTAAGACACATTGAAAATCAAATTGAAGTTGTTGTTGATGAAATCAAGGAACAAAGACAAATTGTGAATTTCAGTGGAACAAGAGAAAATGCAAGAACAGAACTTATGGAGGTCATCAACACACTTGATGCTCTAAAAATTTCTGTTGATAGAATCAACGAAGAAGACGCGCTTCTTATAAAAGAAGAAACAAGACTTAAGCTAGAAAAGTCTGCACTTATTGGAGATATCACTCTAAGAAGAAAAGCAGTTGAAAGACTAGACCAAGAAATCAGAGCACTTCTTCAAAACGCTGGAGTTAAAAAAGAAGATGTTGTAAACAGCACGGACTTTGAAGATATTGAAAAACTTGAGGAAGTTGTCTTGCAGTTTGAAAGAAACTATAGAGAGATTTCAGAAAGAATCGACAGATTGAACAAACTTAGTCCGAACAACAAAACAACAGTTACTGAGTTTAAGAAAATTAAAGAAGAAGTTGAAGCGGTTCAAAAAGAATATATTGAACTTGTTAAAAAAGAAGAATGGCTTAAACACAAAGCGGTGGAGCAAGAAGCAACACTTAAGAAAGTTGAAGCATATAGAGAAGAATATAGAAATGTTAAAGAGAAACTTGATGAAACGGTTAAACTTTTCGAACTTATCAAATCTGGCGAATTCCTTAGATTTGTTGTTAGGGAATATATGGTTAACATCACAAAACGTGCAAACAGCCACCTTGCAACATTGACAAGCGGAAGATATCAACTTGCGTTTGATAACGACGAGTTCCAAGTTGCCGACAACCTGTATGGAAGTTCTAGAAGAAGCATCACAACACTTTCTGGTGGGGAAACGTTCTTGGCTTCTCTTGCACTTGCAGTTGCGGTTGTTGAAAGCTTAACGCAGTTTAGACCACAGAAACTTGAGTTTATGTTCCTAGATGAAGGTTTTGGAACACTAGACGATGAAAGCTTGGTGACGGTTATGAACGCATTCAGAAACCTGAAAGGCGACGATTTTACAATCGGAATCATCTCGCACGAAGATGCGGTTAAGAACGCAGTGCAAAACAAGATTGAGGTCGTGAAAGTTCATACTGCCGACGGCGCTATTTCTCTTATCGAGTAACAAAAAAGGCGAAAGCCTTTTTTTCTTCGCTTTAATACCCATCTTGACAATATATATAACTATATATAAAATATAAGTAATGAGAACAGAAACCAGAAAAAAGATTGAAGCGGTTATTGCAAAGGTTAAACAACTTGATGAAAGTAAGGGTTTAAAGAACCGCAACAAAGACAGAGCGTTTATGAATGGCGACTGCGAGAGTCTTTTCTTTTTTCTAGAAGCGATTTTTGAAGATGCAAAACCATGGTATGAATATTGCGACGATGATGTTGTTTCCCATGTGCTGGCAAACATTGAAGGCTCACTTGTGGATATTGATGGAATTCACCCAATCTGGGAATACCAATTTCATTCAGGCTATATTGATGTTATAAGAGCAAAAAAGAGAGAACTTGTTAGGGTTACGGTTGCGGATTATGAAACACTTGTGGAAGGCAAAGGAAACTATATATCTTCTGAAATGATTGAGTATTATAATGAAAAAGGCATTCATGGCGTAGATAATGTTAAGAAAGCATATTTCAAAGAAACAAAACAGGAACTTGTCGATTTCGCAAAACAATACGATATGTTATAATAAACACTATGGAACAAAGATATAACTTTAAAACAGCAGAGAAAAAACAACAAGACTTGTGGGCACGCGCGTCTCTTGGAAAAAAGAAAGACGGCGGACAAAACACATTTAAGGTAGACACTCCGCCACCAACAGTCAGCGGAACAATTCACCTTGGACACGTCTTTGGTTATACTCAGGCAGATATTGTAACTAGATATAGAAAGCTGATTGGGCAAGATATTTTTTATGGCTTTGGTTTTGATAACAACGGACTTGCAACAGAGTTGTTTGTTGAAAAGCAAAATAAGGTTAGGGCACGAGATTTTTCTAGAAAAGATTTTCTTAAACTTGCAGAAGATACAGTTGAAAAGTTTAACAATATATATATGGATACATACATTGCTTCTGGAATAAGTGCAGACTTCACAGACCCATATTCAACAGTAAGCATGGAGACTCAGGCATATAGCCAAGAAAGTTTCTTGGAGTTGGTTAAGGCGGGCGATATATATCATGGGGCAAGAGCAGGCAGTTGGTGTGTTTCTTGTCAGACTTCAATTGCTCAAGCAGAACTAGACGACAAAGAACAAACAACACAGTTCTACTATATGAAGTGGTATGTGGTTGATAAAGATAAGGTGGGAAGTCAAAAAGACGAAAAATATGGACGTATTGAAATTGCAACAACAAGACCAGAACTTCTCCACGGTTGCGTTGCGGTTTTGGTTCACCCAAAGGACAAGAGATTTAAAAACTTTGTGGGCAAA
>WQZR01000104.1 GCA_009780625.1 Bacillota bacterium
ATGCGAAGGTGGCGGAGATAGCGTTGGGCAGATGATTAAACCAGATATTGCAAGAGGTGAAATCAGCCTGATTGGTGCAACAACAACAGAAGAATACGAAAAATATGTTGCAAGCGACCAAGCGTTTATAAGAAGATTTACTGTAATCAGAATTGAAGAACCAGATATCGAACTTACAAAGAAAATGCTTGCAGCTCAATCACCAAGATATATGCAAGACTATAACACAAAAATATCAGACGAATTGATTGGTTTGATTGTTGAAGGTGCTGCAAAAATCAAGTCGAGAAGATTTCCAGACAAGGCAATCGACGCACTTGACGTGGCATGTGTTAAGGCAACAAAGAACAGAGTTGACGATACAGAAGTGGCTAGCATAACAAGAAAGCACATCGAAGAAGCGTTGATGCAACTGATTGCAGACGACGAGAAGATGATTGAACAAGTTGAAAAAATTAAGGCAAAGAGAAAAGAAGACATTCTAAATCCATAAACTTAAACTAAAAGCGACACAAAAAATGTGTCGCTTTTTATATTGCGTGTCAAAATAGTTGTTTTTATTTTTTAAATCTATATAATAAAGACATGAGCACAATTGAAAAAAATATTCCAATTAGCTATTCTAGAAAAATAAAAAAAGAAACAACATTCAAAACTCCAAGGAAGCAAGGGTGGTGGGTTCCGCTTCTTCTTCCACATGTGGCAAATCTTTTAAAGGCTGGTGTGAAATGCGAGGTTACCAGAATAAATATGGAGCATTTCCAGAAAAAAGAAAACAGAAAGCAACCGTTTTTGTTCTTGTTTACGCATATGCAATTTTTGGACTTTCCAGTTTTCCTAAAAGAAAGTCTTCCACGTAAATCAAACAGCGCTTCAGCAATAGACACATTCCGCGGAGTGTATGGAATGCTGCATGCTCTTGGCAGAAGCGTTCCAGTAAGAAAATTTAAAAACAACGCAGAGCTTGTTCGCACAATAAGTCATATTCTAAAAAAACATAAAGCCGTTTTCAACCTTGCACCAGAAGCACAATATTCTCTAGACGGCTTCACTTTGCCAATTCCAGATAGCATAGGCAAAGTTATAAAACACCTAAAAGAACCAGTTGTGACAATAAACATGCACGGGCACTATGTGATTGGTCCTGTTTGGGGAGATGGCAAACTTCGAAAAGAATTTCCTTCAATGCCGGTTGTGACATATGCATTCACTCCAGAAGAAATCGAAAAAATGACTCCAGAAGAAATTACAACAAAAGTGAAAGAGTTGTTGGACTATAACGAGTGGAAAACCTGGCGTGAAAGTGGCATTAAAATAACATATCAAAACCGTGCTGCTGGGCTGGAGCACATTCTTTATAAGTGCCCAACATGCAAAGAGGAATACACAACGGCGTCAAGTGGAATTAATGTTTGGTGCCAAAAGTGCGAGTCTAAATGGGAGTTGACTGAGAACGGGCTTTTGGAAGGTGTGGGGCATAAAACAACATTCAACACTCCAGACGAATGGTTGCTGTGGGAAAAAGCCGAAGTGGCAAAGGAAATTAAGACAGGAACATATATCATCGAAGACACAGTGCGAGGAATTTCACTTCCAAACAGAAAGCAACCTGTTGAAGTGGGGAACATGGCGATTAAACACACAAAAGAAGGCATGTCGATAGACGGTCACTATAACAACAAAGATTTCAAATTTCATTTTCCACCACTATATTGCCACACTCTTCAAGTCACGCTCAACTCACCAGATTTTAAAGGCAAACCTGCATACACAGGGTTTTCACTAGACGATGACTCAATTTTCTTTGTTCCATCCAAAAAAGGCATGGTTTATAAACTATTTTTGGCATGGAAAGAGTTTTATAGGCTTAACAAGTTAGCCATTGCTAAATAGTTTGCTATAATATTAGTTGTGAAAGAAATATATAAAAAAATTAAAAACAATTGGGACACCGACGCAAGCACAAAAGAATTGCAACTTTTTTGCGTTGATGTTGTTAAAGACAAAATTGAAGAAGTGATTGAAGGCAACAAATATGCTCTTATTGGAAACAAGGGGCATGGAAAAACGGCTATTCACAACTACCTAGAACAAAAATATAACGAAGAGAGTTCGGAAAAAGACAAAGAGAAGAAAAATGTTTTTGTTTCAATGAGGCTTGAAAAATTTGAAAGGCTTAGAGAACTTAACGAAGGTGTGGACTATTGGAAAGCAATATTCTATAACGAAGTTCTAAGCCACAGTTCTCTAGACAACATTGGACCAAAAACAAAGCAAATGCTTACAGATTTGTTTCCTCCATATCAATCAAAAAACAAACTTTTTACACAAATCAAAAACGTGAAACTGTTTGAAACTCTTGAAGAACTTGAAAAGATTATAAGAACATATTCAAACCCTAAATATAAGGAAATCAATTTCTATCTTCTTATAGACGACAGCACAAACCCATATTCTGGCTATTCACCAGAGAATATTGAATATTCTCTATTTTTCACTTCACTAGTTAAATGTATTGTGGA